>DAOTYG010000068.1:0-16615 GCA_034435155.1 Anaerolineae bacterium
CGCGCAATCTGTGTGGTCTGCACGGGGAGCAGGGGGGTGACGATCACGTGCAGGAATGGACCCTGGCGACCCAGCTCGATGGTCTCGGTCTGCTCCTCTCCCCGCTCGCGGCAGCGTCGCCAGACCTCGACGAGCTGATGGTGGCGAACCACCTGAGCAAAAGAGCGATGCAGGGCATCTGCCTCCGCAGTACCCAACAACCGGGCCGCCGCCGGGTTGACGAGCAACACTCTCCCTTCGCCATCGGTGATGAGTGCGCCGTCGGCCATGTGATCCAGCACTGCCGCCAGCCGATTGCGCTCCTGGTCCAGCGTCGTCATCTGCTCCTGGAATCGCGCGGCCAGATCGTTGAAGGCATGGGTGAGCGTGCCCACCTCGTCGCGGGTGGTGGGTAGGAGCCGAGCACTCAGATCGCCGCCGGCCATCCGCATCACCACCTCGGTCAACTGGCGGATGGGCTGGGCGGTGCGTTCGGCGATGAGCAGGGCCAGGAGCACAGCCAGGGACGCTGCCAGCAGGGTCGCTACCAGGATAGCTCCGCGCAGGCGGGCGACGTGGTCGTCTATTTGACGCAAAGGCCGGGCCAGGCGCACCAGGCCCACCGGCCGGTCGCCAGTCGGGGCCAATACAGGGACCGCCACGTACAGCATGTCGTAGCCCAGCGTCTGGCTGAAGCGGATGCTGCTGCCCTGACCGAGGGCCAGGGCTTGCTGCACCTCGGGCCGGTCCAGGTGATTGTCCATCTGGCCCCGGTCCTCGTGTGACTCGCCCAGCACGGTGCCATCTATCCCAATGACCGTGACTCGCGCGTCCAGCAGGCCGGCGTAGCGTCGGGCCAGGGGATCGAGGGTCTCCCCCTGGGACAGTGGGCCGGCCAACCCATCCCCCGCCAGCCGGGCCGCGGCCGTCATCTGTTTCTGCTGGTCGTCCAGGTAGGCATTTCGCACCAGGTCCGACAGATAGAGGGCCAGGCCGGCCATGGTCAGCAGGATGAGAGCGATGTACGGAATGGCGATGCGCCAGCGGATGCGACGGAACATGATTCAGCCCTCGAAGCGGTAACCTGCGCCGCGCACGGTGACGATGCGTGTGGGCCGGGCCGGGTCTGGCTCGATCTTTTCGCGCAGCCAGCGCACGTGGACGTCCACCGTGCGGCTACCCCCCACAAAGTCCCAGCCCCAGACCTGCGCCAGAATCTGGTCGCGGGAGAGGGCCTGGCCTCGGTGCTGGGCCAGGAAGACCAGCAGTTCGTATTCTTTGGGTTGCAGGACCAGCGGCGCGCCCCGGCGTGTGACCTCGCGCCGGGTCAGGTCTATAACCAAATCGCCGTAGATCAGCCGATCTCCAGCAGCCGGCTCCGCCCGCGCTGCCAGCTCCTCCTGCATCAGCCGCACCCGGCGCAGCAACGCCTTGACCCGGGCCAGCAGCTCTCTCATGCTGAATGGTTTGGTCAGGTAGTCGTCGGCCCCCATCTCCAGGCCCACTACCTTGTCCGTCTCGTCGGCGCGGGCGGTGAGCATGAGGATGGGCACGCTCATCTCCCGGCGCAGGATACGGCACACCTCCAGGCCGTCCAGGCCGGGGAGCATGATGTCCAACACCAGGAGATCGGGTCGTTCGCGCCGGGCCACCTCCAGGGCCGTCCAGCCATCGGCGGCGGTAAGGACCTGGTAGCCCTGGCGGGTCAGGTTGTAGGCCAGCGTCTCGCGCAAGGTGAGTTCGTCTTCCACGATCAATACTTTGTTTTGGCCTTCAGAAGTTCTGATAACCATATACACCCTGCCTGAAAGCGTTTTTAGGGTGAGCGTATCGCGTTGGGGACAGTACGGCTCTGGCGTCGAGGCTTTGGCCGGTTCGTGCCCCTAAAGGCTCAACTCCAGCTCCCTTCAGCCACCGATTGAGATCGGGCCTGTGGGGCGCTGCCGCGCCGGGCGACCGCCTACGCGGTCGCAAACACCGTCTGCCGCGTAGCGGGCAGGCGGACAGCGTCGCAGACGCTCTCCAGGGGCGGGTGATTTCAATCGCTAATTCTTGCGATAAGCCAGTCCACCCGCAAAATGACACAGCCCTGCGCTCCCTTTTAGGGCACTTGTCGGCCCGGCCATATCTGCTATAATACATTTTCATGGGGGTATGTAACTGCCTACCCTGAACCCTCCCGCAGTTAGAAAGGGGCTGGCAACCTATGCAGCCGGTCATTCGGGCGCGCCTGCGGCGTCTGGTCTGGCCATTGCGCCCAAACCTGCGGGAGGGTAGGTAGTTACGGGGGTATTATGCCGCTGATAGATCGCGCTGTCAAGGGTGCGTCGGGGTCGAGAGCCGCCGTTCTGGCCCCACGCCAGGATGCCGGGCGGTTTCAAACCGGCGCGGTGATCTTGCTCTCCATCATGCACTGGGTGCATGATACCTATACCGCGTTCCTGCCGCCTCTGCTGCCCTTGCTCATCGCCAACCTGTCGCTGTCTGTGACCGAGGCCGGACTGCTATCGGTGTTCATGCAGGGGCCATCGCTGTTGCAGCCGGTCATCGGCCACCTGGCCGACCGGGTCAGCCTACGCTATTTCGTCATCCTGGCCCCGGCAGTGACGGCGGCGATGATGAGCCTGGTGGGGGTCGCGCCCAACTATGCGGTGCTGGCCTTGTTCCTGGTAATTGTGGGTCTCAGCTCGGCGGCGATGCACGCCGTGGGGCCGGTGCTGGTGGGCAATCAGGCGGGCCGACGGCTGGGCCGGGGCATGGGCTTCTGGATGGTGGGCGGCGAACTGGGCCGAACCCTGGGACCCATCGTCATCGTCAGTGCTGTGGCTGTTCTCACCCTGCCCGGCACGCCCTGGCTCATGATCGGTGGGTTGCTGGTCTCCCTGTTCCTGTACGTGCGGTTCAAGGACCTGCCGGAGCGCCGGCCAGCCACCGGCCCAGGCCAGGCCGTGTGGTCGGCCCTGGGACGCATGGGGCCGCTGCTGATCCCCCTGGCCGGGCTGCTCCTGGCGCGATCGTTTATGAGTGCGGCCCTCACCACCTATCTACCGGTGTTCCTGAGCGCGGAGGGCGCGGACTTTTGGCTCGCCGGCGTGTCCCTCACGGTGTTGGAGGCGGCCGGCGTGGGGGGCGCGCTGCTGGGTGGCGCGTTGAGCGACCGGCTGGGCCGCCGGATCGTGCTGTTCATCTCCATGACCACGACCCCGGTGTTCATGCTCGTCTTTCTCCTGGTCAGCGGGTGGGCGCAATGGCCTCTCTTGCTGGCGATGGGCTTTACCCTGTTGGCCGTGACGCCGGTGATGATGGCCCTGGTGCAGGAGAGTTTCCCGGACAACCGGGCCCTGGCCAACGGTGCGTACATGGCGCTGAGTTTTATCATCCAGGCGGTCGGGGTGGTGGCCTGGGGTGCGTTGGGCGATATGTTCGGCCCGCGGTCTGCCTTTGTCTTCAGCGCCGTCGTCCCGCTGCTGAGCCTGCCGTTTCTGCTCTGGCTGCCAGGACGACGCCGGCCCGATGGCACGGGGCCTGGCCGGGCCAGAGAGTCGCTGATATGAGCATACCCGGCGCGTTCATCCTGGACATGGACGGCACCATCGTTCACAACATCCCGTTTCACATCCAGTCCTGGCTGGCCCTGCTACACGAGCTGGGCGTGGCCATCACAGAAGACGAGTTCATCCGCCGCATGATCGGCAAGACCAACGCGGAGACGTTACGCGAGTTGGTGGCGGCGGACCTGACCGATGACCAGATCGCTGTCTATGCCGCGCGCAAGGAGGCCCTGTACCGCGAGCTGTATCGCCCACACCTGCGCCCGGTGCCCGGTTTGAGGCAATTCCTGCTCGACGCCCGACGGTTGGGCATCCCCCTGGCCCTGGCGACCTCGGCTCCGCCGGAGAACATCGCCTTTGTGCTGGGCGGCCTGGGTATCGCCGGCTATTTCCAGGTGGTGATCGGTGCAGACCGGGTGGCGCGGGGCAAGCCGCACCCGGACCTGTTCCTGGCCGCCGCCGGGGACCTGGGCGCGCCCCCGGCCCGTTGCCTGGTCTTTGAGGATTCACTTATGGGCCTGGAGGCGGCGCGCCGGGCCGGGATGCCGGCCGTCGCTCTCGCCACCACCCTCGACGCGCGGGAGCTGGCCGACGTACCCGGCGTCGTGCAGGTCATCCCGGACTTTGCGCTGAACCCGGCGACGCTGCTGGAGATCGCTTTCGGTGAACTGGATTCCTGAAACAAGTCGGTGGCTAAGGCGGTGGCTATGGAAAGCCACCCTACGGCTACGGTCTTTCGACGTAGGGCGGGTTTCTTACCCGCCTGCCTTTTGGAGAGACGGGGGACCCATGAGCATCTTTGAGATCGTCATGCTGTTGTGTTTTGGCGTGAGCTGGCCCATCTCCATCGCCAAGGCGTTGCGTACCCGGCTGGTGGCCGGCAAAAGCCCGATCTTTATGGGCCTGATCATCGCCGGCTACCTGTGCGGCATCGTCCACAAGGTGCTCTATAACCCGGACTGGGTCACGCTACTATATGCCGTCAACGCTGGCATGGTGGCTGTGGACATGTATCTCTACTTCCGGTACTCGGCGCAAAAGAGGCCGTTGTTCGAGGACTTGCGGAGGAGGGTATCATGAAAGCGATGCTGTTGCGCGCTACGGTGCCGGCCGAGGATCGGCCGCTGGAATGGACAGACCTGCCGACGCCTCGCCCCGGCCCCGGCGAGATTCGCCTCCGGGTACATGCCTGCGGCGTCTGCCACACCGATCTGCACACTGTAGAGGGCGACTTGAAGCTGCCCCGGCTGCCGGTGGTGCCCGGCCATCAGGTAGTGGGCGTGGTGGAGGACAGGGGCCCCGGCGCGACGCGGTACGAGATCTACCAGCGGGTGGGCGTGCCCTGGCTCTATTGGGCCTGCGGCGAATGCGAGTTCTGCCGACGCGGGCTGGAGAACCTGTGCCGCCAGGCCCGGTTCACCGGCCTCCATGCCGACGGTGGCTATGCCGAGGCGATGGTCGTGCCCCAGGATTTTGCCTATCCTATCCCGGCCGGCTTTTCCGATGTGGAGGCCGCGCCGTTGCTGTGCGCCGGGATCATCGGCTACCGGGCGTTACGCCTCAGCCAGGTGCAGCCCGGCCAGCGATTGGGCCTCTATGGCTTTGGGGCCTCGGCCCACGTCACCATCCAGGTGGCGCGGCATTGGGGCTGTCAGGTCTACGTGTTCACCCGGAGCGAGGGGCATCGGCGACTGGCCCGGGAGCTGGGGGCCGTCTGGACCGGCCGCGCGGAGGATGACCCGCCGGCCAAAATGCACGCCAGCATCATCTTCGCCCCGGCCGGCCGACTCGTCCCGGCGGCCCTGCGCGCCCTGGAGCGGGGCGGCACGCTGGCCCTGGCCGGCGTCACCATGACCCCCATCCCGGAGCTGAACTACGACGAGTTGCTCTACTGGGAGCGGACGGTGCGCAGCGTGGCGAATTTCACCCCGCAAGACGCCCGGGAGTTGCTGCGGGTCGCCGCCGAGATCCCCATCCGCACCACCGTGCAGACCTTCCCGCTGGAGCAGGCCAACGAGGCCCTGCTGGCCCTCAAGCGCAGCGAGATTGACGGGGCCGGGGTGCTGATCGTGTCTGATCGCTGACGGCCGGCCGCCGTCAGAATATCAAAACGCTCCGCCGTCTGCGGTCGGCGGTTTTGCTTTAGAAAGGGGTTGGGGTGATGAACGCGATTCCGCAACAACGTCTCCTGCTCATCGGCGTCGGCAACGTGGGCCGGCGTTTTTTGGAGTTGTTGAGCCGCAAGGGTGACGTGCTACGCGCCCGGCTGGGGCTGGATTTGGCCCTGGTGGGCGTGGCCGACACCTCCGGCGTCGCTGTCTGCGCCGCTGGCCTGGACCCGGCGCAGATCGTGCGGCTCAAGGTCGAGGGCCGGGGCGTGGCAAGTTATCCCGGCTGGGGACGGTCGGGCCTCACCGCCCTGGAGATGGTGCAGACCACGGATGCTGATCTGCTGCTGGAGGCATCGCCGGTCAACCTGACGGACGGCCAGCCAGCTTTGGGGTGCATCGAGGCGGCCCTGGGCCGGGGGATGCACGTGGTCACGGCCAACAAGGCTCCCCTGGTGCTGGCCTACCCCCGCTTGATGGCCCTGGCCGAGGCTAATGGCGTGCAGCTTCGCTTCGACGCTACGGTGGCCGGCGGGTTGCCAGCCATCAACCTGGGGCAGCGCGACCTGGCTGCCGCCGAGGTCCACCGGCTGGAGGGCATCCTCAACCTCACCACCAACTATATCCTCACCCGCATGGCCGACGATGGGCTGAGCTACGCCGAGGCCCTGGCCCAGGCTCAGGCCGCCGGCCACGCCGAAGCTGACCCCAGCCTGGACGTGGCGGGCTGGGACGCCGCCGTCAAGCTGGTCATCCTGGCGAACAGCGTGCTGGGTGTCCCGGCGCGGCTGACCGACGTGGACGTCGAAGGGATCACTGGCATCACCGCCGGGATGCTACGCCAGGCCACCCTCGCCGGCCAGCGCATCAAGCTCGTGGCGACGGCGCAGCGAGACGGCGCCGGCTATCGCCTCAGCGTGCGCCCCACCTGGCTGGACGCCGACCACCCGCTGGCCCGGCTTGGCCCCTATCAGATGGGCATCGTCTACCACACCGACATCTGCGGCATTCTCTCGGCGGCCATCGTGGAGGAGACACCGTTGCCCACCGCCGCCGCCATGCTGCGCGATGTTATCGCTATCTACTGGAAATCCCCGTAGGGTGGCTTTCCCAGCCGCCGCCGGGGGACAGGTACGGAAACCTGCCCCACTTTCCTGCACAGGTCGAAATATTGGTCGGGTTTGAGGAGGTAGACATGAGCCATCTGGCCCGCGAGATACATGAGCAACCCGCCGTGCTCCAACGCCTGCTCGACGCGGAACGCGAGACCGCCTGGCAAATAGCTGAGGTCATCCGGTCGCGCCGGATAGAGCACGTGGTCATCGCCGCCCGGGGCACGTCGGACAATGCGGCCCGCTATGCCCAGTACCTTTTCGGCACGTTGAACCGGCTGCCGGTGGGTCTCGCCACGCCCTCGCTGTTCACCCTCTACGGAACGCCGCCCCGGCTGGGCAATGCGCTGGTCATGGGCATCTCCCAGTCCGGCCAGTCGCCGGACGTGGTGGCGGTAGTGGCGGAAGGCCGACGCCAGGGCGCACTGACCCTGGCCCTCACCAATGACCCGGCCTCGCCCCTGGCGGCCGCGGCCGAACACCGCCTGTCCTTGCACGCCGGCCCGGAGCGCAGCATCGCCGCCACCAAGACCTACACCGCCAGCCTGACGGCCCTGGCGCTCCTGGCGGTTGCCCTGGCCAGAGACAAAGATCGGCTGGCCGGGCTGGTCCGGCTCCCTGGCCTGGTCTTCCAGACCTTGCACCTCGACGCGGCGGCCCAGGCTGCCGCTAACCGCTGGCGCTTTGCGACCCGCTGCGTGGTACTGGGGCGGGGCTACAACTATGCCACCGCCTTCGAGATCGCCCTCAAACTCAAGGAACTGACTTACCTGGCCGCCGAGCCATACTCCCCGGCCGATTTCCTGCACGGGCCGGTGGCCATGGTCCAGCGGGACCTGCCGGCGTTGATCATCGCACCTACCGGGGCCACGCTGGACAACGTGCGTGCTCTGACCAGAGACCTGCGGGAGGCCGGCGCCGAGCTATTGGTCATCAGCGACAGCGAAGAGCTGCTCGCGTTGGGGCAGGTGGCCCTGGGCCTGCCGGCGGGCGTACCAGAGTGGCTATCGCCGGTCACCGCCGTGGTGGCCGGGCAACTCTTCGCCCTGCACCTGACTGAGGCCCGGGGCCTGGACCCGGATCGGCCGCGCCGGCTGCAAAAGGTAACCCGGACCCATTGAACACCCTGTACCCTACCGCCGGTTAGCCCGGCGGGAGGATGGGGACTATATCCCGGCCATCGTCAGAGCCATCAACGCCTTTTGGACGTGGAGCCGATTCTCGGCCACATCATAGATGCAGGAGCGCGGGCCAGAGGCCACCTCGTCCGTCACCTCGTGGCCCCGGTCAATAGGCATGGGGTGGGTAAAGATGGCATTCTCGGTAAGGGCCATCTTGGCTGCGTCGCAGATCCACTCCGGATACTGGAGTGCCTTCTCGATCTCCTGAGCTTTCAAGAACTCCCCGTCCCGATAGGCCTGGGGACTCATCCAATGGCGGCTATAGACCACGTGCGCGCCATAATACCCCTCTCGCACGTCCGTGGTCTCGGTGAAAGTGCGGCCATTGATGGCGCAGTTCTCTTTAGCCCAGGCTACCACCTGGGGATCCAGGTCAAAACCCGGCGGATGAGCCAGGGTCACGTCCATTCCCAGGCGAGAGCCAATGAGCAGGGCTTCCTGGACGCTACACCAGGACCGGGCCAGGGCGCCATGTCCCCAGGTGACCAGCAACTTCTTGCCACGCAGGTCTCCCAGCCATTCGCGCCAGCCCATCACATCGGCCAGTCCCTGGCAGGGGTGATACTTGTCGTGGGCCATGCTGATGACCGGGATAGAACACCAGTGGGCGTATTCGCGGATCAGTTCATCACCCTCACCATAATAACCCACCTTATCCTCCAGGATACGGATGCCCAGGCCGGCCGCGTAGCGACTCATGACCCTGGCCGCATCCTCCACTGTCTCCCCGGCGGTAGTGGCCGTCTTCAGACGCATGGCCTTTGGCTCCAGGAACTGGGCGTGCCCTCCCAACTCGGTGGCTGCGCATTCAAAGCTCTGCCGCGTCCGCACGGAAGGGTTATAGAAAAACATAAAGAACGTCTTGTGATTGAGCAGACTGGTGTACCGGGGCGAGTATCTCTCACGCTTCATGCGCCTGGCCAGGTCCAGCACTGCCTCCAGTTCAGTCAGCGACCACTCCTGCGTAGTTATCAGGTCTCGACCGTAGAGGTCTGGGTAGTACATCATTGTATTTCCTCCTCCGTCTATTGGGATGGTTCAAAATTGGTTGATGACCGAAGGTCTTCATTGCCCCTCGCCCGCCGCCGCAGGCGAGCGGGAGACGAGAGCCAGGCGGGGGCCGTAGAACCGAAAGTATTATAGTGCATCTCGGTAAAAGTGACAAGAGTGCAGACTTTCTGGGCCTGACATCCGTGCATAACTTTCGTCAGGGAAAGAACAAGGGGGGAGAAGGCCTTTCTGGGGGTTTTTGCGGCGGCTTCGCCGCCGCAAAAACCCCTACCAGGCATTCTTTACTCTCCCCGAAGGGACGCGAAGTGGGGATTGAGGCAGTGCCCTCATGCGTTTAATTACGCCCGGAGGTCAATCTGGGCTGCTTGACATGCTTTCGAGATATGCTATACTCTTCAATAACGGGCCGGCAGGACTGACCGGAGCCGGCGCGGAGGCTTGATTTTGGACCTCGAATGGGACGTACCCACGCTCTATCTCGGTTTGCTGGGAACCCTGGTGCTGGCCCTGCTGGTAGCCTGCCTGGCCTATCGGCTGGGTTCCCGGTTGGACCTGCTGGCGGCGCGTTGGCCTCTGCGCGCCACACCCTGGCTCCTGGTGAGCCTCATCATCGCCTATATCCTGGTCTTTGGGGGGCTGAGTCTGCTGCGCCATGAGGCATTTCACAGCAAAGGCTATGACCTGGGCATTTTCAGCCAGGTGGTCTGGAACTCGGCGCGCGGGCAACTCTACCAGACCACCCTTTATCCCAATGCCTGCTCGAACTTCTTGGGGGTGCACTTTGCACCGATCCTGGCCCTTTTCGCCCCCCTCTATTGGCTGTTCCCCGATGCGCGAGTGCTTCTCATCGCTCAGACCATTGCCCTGGCCTTGGGGGTGTTGCCGGTCTATTGGCTGGCTCGCCAGCGGACTGGCCCTCCTTTTCCCTTGCTGTTCGCGCTGGTCTATTTTCTGCTGCCGTCGCTCCACTTTGTGAACCTGTTCGATTTTCACCCCATCGCTCTGGTGATCCCCCTGCTTGCGTTCGCCACCTGCGGTCTATTGCAGCACCGATATTGGCTATTTGTGACCTTTCTGGGATTGGCCCTGCTGTGCCAGGAAGAAGTGGCCTTCATCGCCGTGGGGCTGGGGCTGTACCTGCTCCTGGTGCAACGCCGACCGGCGGGGGCAGGATTAGCCGTTTGCGGGTTGCTATGGGGCTATGCCCTGATAAGTTGGGTTATCCCGACTCTGGGGTCTGGTATGGCCCAGCGGGGATACTCGTTCCTGGTGCGCTACGGCTACCTGGGTGACAACGTGGGCGAGATCATCCAGACCCTGCTTACCCAACCCCTGCACGTCCTGGAACGGGTCTGGACCGAGCCACGCCTGCGCTTCATCCTGCACCATCTGGTTCCCTTCGGCTTTACCCCCCTGGCTGGCCTGGAGGTGCTGGCTCTGGCTGGTATCCCCTTGACCTACCTGCTGCTGAGCGCGTATGACCCCATGTATTCCCTCCAATGGCACTACACGGCGCCAGTTACGCCGTTCGTGGCCCTGGCAGCCGTGGTGGGATGCGCCCGCCTGCTGCAACGCTGGTCCTCGTCGAGTTGCCGCTGGGCGCTGGCCGGCTTTGTTCTGACCATGAGCCTCGGCCATTACATGTTCGTCTCACCAGGGCCCTTGGGTGCCTATTTTGATCCTGATTTGTATGACCTAACCGCGCCACGTGCCGTGGCCGCCCGGGCCGCGCTGGCCCTCATCCCGGCCAGCAGCCCGGTCATGGCCCAGTCCAACCTTGTTCCGCACCTCTCCGAGCGGCCCCTGGTTCGGCTCTACCCTGAAACTCCAGATTTGAACGAGGTGGATTACGTGGTTTGTGACCCCACGGGGCACATCTATGGCTTCCTGTCGCACGAAGCGTTATACCTGAATATGGAGCGCCTGGACATCAACCCCTACTACGAGCGCATCTTCGACCAGGCTGGCATCATCGTGTTCCGACGACGTGATTTCACCCCGCCAGTCGTGCAGCGGGTCAATTTCGGCGATGCCCTGACTTTGCCCGGCTATGAGCTGATGGCGGATGGCAGTACCCTGCGTGTCACCCTGTACTGGCGCAGCCTGCGCCGCCTGGAGACGCATTACAAGTATTTTGTGCATCTCGTTGACCACGACGGCAGGTTGATCGCCCAGGACGACCGCGAGCCGGGCAACTGGCGCTATCCGACGACCGACTGGATGCCGGGGGAGACGGTCCCGGAGCGTTACGCATTCGTCTTGCCGGCCGGCGTGAACCCCCACGACTGCCGCCTGCGCGTTGGGGTCTATGCCACCGACACCGGCGAGCGACTATCGTTCCAGGGAACAGATGGCATGCCCTGGACCGAACTGTGGCTGGATTGGCCCCTGTAGGGGAGCGTCTTAAGCCGCCAGAGACATTATGGAGTAGAGACATGGAAACCCTTCCCCCGCCGGAACGCCCCTTGCGTTGGGGCGAGATCATCCACAGCATCGTGGCCGGTCTCCTGATCGTGGCCCTCATTACAGCGGCCCTGTTCGCCTATCGGGGGGGCGTATCGGCCGCCGCCGCGCCGGATGTGATCATCATCGTGGTGGCCGATGCCCTGCGTGCAGACCGGCTCTCCTGTTATGCTGCCTACCAGGCGGATGGACAGCCTGCTGTTCCCACTCCGCACATTGATTCATTGGCCCAAGATGGGGTTCTATATCGTTACATGAATGCCCAATCCTCATGGACCAAGCCCTCTGTAGCGACGCTCTTGTCTTCCATTTACCCATCCACACACCGGGCACTCACCGAAGAAGATATATTACCCGCTGCTGTGCTCACTCTGCCCGAAATCCTGGCCGCTCAGGGGTATCACACCGTGGGTTTTGTGGCCAACACCAACCTGTTCCATGAGTTGAACTTTCAGCAGGGATACCAGGAGTATTACGACCTCGATCCGGCTGAATCAGCGTTTCTGCGGCATGGTGACCACTTTTACCAGGAGGCCGAACGGATAAACTGGCGCGTCCTGCCCTGGGTGGAAGCCCATCATGACCAGCGCTTCTTTATGTACATCCATTATATGGACCCTCACGACCCGTATTTCATACATCCTTATGACGGTCGCAGTTTCCACAGTGAAGATAAAGTGCCAGCCTGGCTTCTACGCGATATATATGATGGCGAGATCGCTTACTTTGACCAACACTTTGGCAACCTGTTGGCCACATTGAAACGACTGGGGCTTTACGATCAGGCCTTGATCATCTTTACGGCAGACCACGGTGAGGAGTTCTACGAGCATCAGGGCTGGGCCCACGGCGAGACGCTTTACCAGGAGATCATGAATGTGCCCCTGATCATCAAGTATCCTGGCAATGCCAGGGCGGGTACGGTAGATGAGGGGCTGGCCCGTATGCTGGATGTGGCACCTACGGTCTTGGATGTGGCCGGCATCGCCCCACCGGCGACCATGCAAGGCGTCAGCCTGCGCCTGCCTCCGACCTCGCCGGCCCGGACCCAGATCGTCTTTGCCGAGGACCCTATCCGGGCCGGGGTTATGGCTGTCCGCACCACACGCTACAAACTAATTCAGGTCACCACCGGCGATCCCCGGGGGCGCGGCCAGACACAACTCTATGACCTGGAGGTCGATCCGGGTGAGACGATCAACCTGGCCACCAGGCGACCAGACCTGGTAGCCCGGCTAGACACAGACCTGCGCCGGATATTGGCCCAGGCCGAGGAGACCACCATAACTGGTCAGGGTGCGGAACTGAGCCCGGAGTTTCGGGAGCGACTGCGCCGCCTGGGGTATTGAAAAACTCCCTCCCGAAGGGAGAAGAATATGACTGAACCGGTTCCATGTGCCATCTCCATTGTGGTTCCCCTCTTTAACGAAGCGGAGAGCCTGGCCACGCTCCACCAGGAGCTCCTGGCCGCGTTGGCCCACGAGACTCGCCCCTGGGAGATCATCTTGGTGGACGATGGCTCCACCGACGACAGCTTCGCCGTTATTGAACGATTACACCAGGCTGATCGGCGAGTACGGGCCATCCAGTTCCGGCGTAACTTTGGCAAAGCGGCGGCCCTGGCGGCCGGCTTTGCCGCCGCCCGGGGCGACATCGTGATCACCCTGGATGCCGATTTGCAAGATGACCCGGCCGAGATCCCCCGCTTTATGGCCCGCCTGGACGAGGGCTATGACCTGGTGAATGGCTGGAAACACCCCCGCCGCGATCCCTGGACCAAGACCTGGCCTTCAGGGCTGTTCAACTGGACCACAGCCCGGCTCAGTGGCATCCATCTGCACGACTTTAACTGCGGCTTCAAAGCCTATCGCCGGGAAGTTACCCAGGAACTTGATCTGTATGGTGATCTCTATCGCTACATCCCCGTTTTGGCCCACTGGCGCGGTTTCCGGGTCACCGAGTTAAAAGTCCACCATCGGCCTCGCCGCTTCGGACGGAGCAAATACGGGGTATCGCGTTTCTTGCGGGGCTTCTTTGATCTATTGACGGTGATGTTCATCACCCAATATACCACCCGGCCGTTGCATCTCTTTGGCTGGGCCGGCCTGGCCGCCTTTGGACTGGGTTTCCTCATCAATCTCTATCTGACTGCCTTGTGGTTTCAAGGGGAGGGCATCGGCCATCGGCCCCTGTTGACGCTGGGCGTCTTGCTCATCACCACCGGCGTGCAGTTCTTCAGCTTCGGGCTACTGGCGGAGATGCTGACCCGGGCTGCTTCGGCTGGCCGACCGGCCTATTCAGTGCGGCGGAGATTGGGGAACGAGGAGTGATGAGCGATTACGGGAACTGGCAAAAATATCGCAACCCCAACCCGATCCAGCGGCTGCTCATCGCCCGCTTCCTGAGGCGATTGGGCGGCATGTTTCGCGCGCTAGACCCGGCTACGGTATTGGACGTGGGTTGTGGCGAGGGATTCGTGGTGGCAGCCTGGCAGCCGACCGGCGGGCAAATCTATTTCGTGGGGGTAGACCTGGATGGCGATGCGTTGCACCGGGCCCAGGATGTGGCCCCGATGCTGCATCTCTGTCAGGCAGATGCGGCGGCGCTGCCTTTCTCAGACAACGCCAGCGAGCTGGGTATATGCACTGAAGTGCTGGAACACGTGGTGGACCCGGCGCGTGTCCTGAAAGAGGTGTTGCGCGTGTGTCGGCGTGGTGCGCTGCTCAGCGTGCCCCATGAACCCTGGTTTCGCCTGGCAACCCTCCTGCGCGGCAAACACCTGCGTCGCTGGGGCAACGACCCGGAGCACGTGAACCATTGGTCGAGACGAGGATGGCAACGTTTTCTGCGCCACCACTCCCACATCGTCTCTCTCACATCCTGCTTTCCCTGGTTACTGGCGCAGGTGGAGCGACCGGCTGACTGAGGTCAGCCGATGGACAACCGGTTTACTCCCGGATTAATCCTTCAGAAACCGGCACCCGCACTCGCAACAAGGTCAACGTCGAGAGCACAAAGATGGCTCCATACATGGCAAAGATCGCCAGGTAGCCCAGGCCCGGGGACGCCTGGTTGAAAAAGTCAGCCAGCGGCCCGCCGATCCCTGCTCCTACCACGCCAGCCCCAGCCCCGGCCAGATTGGAGACCCCCAGGTAAAGGCCAGCCTTCTCTGGCGGTACCAACTTGGTGCCCAGCGCCCAGTTGGTAGTGAAGAACAATCCCGTGCCGATACCAATGATCGCCCCGCCGACATAGACCATGAGCACGCTGCCCTGGAACAACACGGCCACGCCGCCGGCCGCCAACAGGCCCGCCAGAGCTACCAGCAATCGCTCGCCGATGCGGTCGGCCAGAAAGCCACTGCCCAGGCCGGCCACCAGGATGAATATCCCTACGGCCATCATCATCGTGCCGGTGGTATCAGCCGCATTGGGCACCTTTACCACGTCCTGCAGGAAATACAGGGCAAAGCCCTGGATGGACCCCACGGCGGCCAGGAACAGCAGCCGATTCACCACCCACCACGTGAAAGAGGGGTTGCGGCGCACCGCTGGCCCTATCCCTACCTGCGCACTGAACCACACTCCCACGATGATGGAGGCCGCCATAGCCACGAGACCAGCCAGCCCCACAGCTAATAACTGGACCAGGCCTTGCCCGGCCAGCAGATTGCCCACCGCCGCCACTGAGCCACCAAATACCAGCGTCACGCCCCCAAAGATCAGGGTCAACAACACCAGCCGGGTCACCGGCTCCCTCAAGGACTCAGTGGGTCGCTCTTTATCTGATAGCGGCCGCTCCGGCGATAGCATAGTGATGAGCATGGTCACGAATACCATCCCCATGACGACAAGGATGGCCGGCCACACATTAGTCGGGCTGACTATCCTGGCAACGACCAGGCCCACGAAAATGGTAGGGATCGGGATCTCCAGGATCGTCTTGACGCCGGACGATATGCCTCGTTGGGATTCTGGCACCAGGTCTGGGATCAACCCCTGCAAGGCACCATGAGCGATGTTAGAGGCCACTTGTTGCACCAGGATGATCCCAAAGAGCCACCAGTAGCCCGGGGCGGCAGCCACCCCGGCCAGACACACCAGGGTCATCATCACCCCGCTAAATATATACGGGCGACGCCGACCAAAACGCGAGGTGTTGCGGTCCGACAACAACCCGCCCAGAGGCTGGATCAGGATCGCCACCAGCAATCCGGCCGAACGCAACAGACCATAGTAGGTGTTCTTCACCTCTGCTCCCACAAAGTGCTCCACCAGCAACGGCAGGATCAATGGAGTCAGGCTTCCAGAGATCACGTTAAGCCCCAGCCAGTAGGCATTAATCGTCAAATGATCCCACCAGCGAATCTTTTTCATCGTTACCCCCTGTGGATGGTTCATTAATACTATAACCGCATTTCGTCATTCTGAGGAGTGAAGCGACGAAGAATCCCGTTATTGTGGTAAAGAACCGCCTGCCAGGAACGAGATTCTTCGCTCCCTTCGGTCGCTCAGAATGATCGCTTTTGGCCAGATGCGGTTGTAAGGCGCGCCTCCACCACGACCTCATGCCCACTTTCGACGGCCCCACAGTCAGGACAGACGCCGTAACTCCGGGTCAGCACAATCTCCCGCCCCCATGCGTCTGCAGATGCCGGGCCTGCGCCCCGCGGGAACCCAGCGAGGCGTGACAATGCGGGCAGACCGGTCACTCGGCCTCTGGTAACTCCTTCCACTGCGCCGCTGGACTCGCCAAGGCCAGGTCTTGCAGCATCTTGGCCCGCAACTGGCTCAAACGGTCATCTAACGCCGCTTCGATCTCCTCCAGGGTGGCTTGGGGATGCTGGAGCCGCCACTCTTTCATCCCCGTAAGAACTGCTGTACTCTGCTCCTGCCATTCGCGATCAAAATCTACGTTGTCCATCTCGCCCTCCTGACCCATCAGTTTGCACCTGCCATTCTACTTCCCCCTGCTCGGGCAGTCAAGTGCAAAACTATGACGGCCCCCCTTTTTCGAAGCGGGGGGAACTGCTGGTCAGCCGGCCCTCCCGCCGGCCGCCCGGAAACCTGACCGGCGGGAGGGTAAAGCAGTTATGCGTAACTACCTACCCATTTCCCATTTCACGGGAAATGTGCTAAACTATTGTCATGGTTGAACAACTGCTGGAAATAGATGTTCTGCTCAGGCGGATCGCTTCTCTTGAAGCCCAA
>DAOTYG010000069.1:0-4469 GCA_034435155.1 Anaerolineae bacterium
TTAGTACCCCAAAGCCTCCTCCGCAAAAGCTCCTTGATCCAGGAAACAAATGGCTGCCCCTGGAGGGAAGACCCCAGGTGACCTTGTACTACACTCCCCAGATAACAGACCCTTCGATCACGAACGCGAATGATCTGGGTGAAAGCGATTATGACAACGCCAGGATGCAGGGTTCCGTGGAACTGAATGGCGAGGTTTGGAAATGGAATGGCACCGAGTTCGTCAAACTTGCCGGAAACCCTTGTGCAGCCGGGAACGGTGTACCCCTCCAGGGTGGTCGGTACTGTACCCATGAACCCTACGTCGATCCTGACAACAACAAAATCGTCTACGTCACAGGTGCCGTACGGAATAAGGGTGGCTGGTTCACGCAGGGAGAAGAGCCGATCTATCTGACTGCCAACAAAAGCAGACGCACTTTCGTTGTGACGCCTCTCGATTCAGGAGGTGGGCTGGCCGTCAATCAAATCGATGTGTACGCCGGGATCAGAACAGCGAAGCCACTACAATTGGATAAAAGGACGTGGGAGCACGGACCCATAAACCCTGCCACAGTGTGGATCCAGGTACCGAGCCTGTCGTATTGAGAGGAGGCGATCTCATGAAATTTGTAAGATGCAAGATTGGACCGGTTGTGGGGCGGTGGCAAAGATGCCTGGTGCTATTCCTTTTGCCGGTTCTCCTGGCCGCATGTGGTATGGCATCATCCCCGGCACCAGGGCCCCTTAACGGCTATCCTGCCGCCACACCGGCTTCCTCTGGAACACCATCCCCTGCCACCCTCACCGTGCCGATGCCCTCTGACAGTGCCACACCGACTACTACCGTGAGCCATACGTCCGTGCCCCCCACCTTCCCTTCTCAACCCACCAGCCCGACATCAACAAACAGCCTTGCTTCTTCAGCTACACCCCTGGCCAGTGCCCCACTGTTGTCAAGCCGCACACCGCTCCCGACACCAAGGCCGGTCGGAACCGTTTTTTTCACCACCTCGAGTGAGCAGATCTTTATGGTAGATGCCAGTTGTGTGCGTTCGGTCACCGGCTGCTTTACCGGCTGGACCCGCTTGCTCGACAATCGCAATGGAGGTGGTCGCTCTTTGGCCTCCGATCTGACTGCGTCACCGGACGGCAAGTACCTTGCTTTTACCCTTCTGGAGCACGATGAATCAGGCAGAATGCAAAGGTCCAGCATCCATATCCTGGATGTGGAGAAGTGCCGATCCCTGCCCTCTGGATGCCAGGTAGACCAGACCTTCCAACTAATAGGTGACTCGATACAGGACACGTGGGGTCCAGCATGGTCCCCAACGGAAGATGCGATTGCCTTTATGCTTGACAGTGGTGAGTATTTGGGCCTGGCATCGATGGCCATCACCGGCTCGACTTACGAACGGCTGTTCGAAGCCGATCAGATAGCGTCAGATGCCAACCTGGGCAACCCTGTCTGGTCGGCCGACGGCCAGAGGTTGGCGTTCGTTGCCACGTATGGTGGTGAGCGGCATGCGGATACCTACATTTGTACCATTAACAAGGATGGCACAGGTTTCAAGCAGCTCATGAACTTTCCTCATGAAGAACCCTATGAGAAGCACAATTTCTACCCTTGTTGGTCTCCAGACAATCGGAAGATCATCTTTGCGTCGAATCATCGCCATGAGGGATGGAAGGAGGATTACAGCTATTATCTCTACACGATGAACGCCGACGGCAGCGGGATCACGCCATTAGGTGTTGAGGGTCTCTTTGCAGTATGGTCGCCAGATGGGAACCAGATACTCTATACCAATGACGCCCTCTATGTTGTTGACGCAAAGGGGGGAACGCCAAAGCAGTTGACGCGTAGCGGCTCATACATAATGGCGGTGATATGGGTTCCGTGAACTCAACCGGTTGGCGACTGGTTGCTCTCGATCAACACGGAAGCCAGGGGCCATTCCCGGTCCTTTGCCACTGTCATCCCGGCATGAACGGTGGGGTCGGGGGCGGCCGAGAGCCGGCCCGTTGCCCACCGACTATCGCCACACTGGCCAGGCGGCCAGGGTGCGCGCCATCCGCCCCCCGCGCGGCAGGTTGACGTCCCCGGCCAAGGGTGGTATACTCCCCGGCAGGGGACCGCCCCTCAGCAGGCTCAGGGCAAGGCTGAGCAGGATGGTCAGGGTCCTGAACAGCGGTGGGAGCCGGGTAGGCGAACTGCGCTACAAGCCCTACGGCGAGACGCGCACCAGCGCCAGCAGCACCCCCACCGACTACCGCTACACCGGCCAGCGGCAGGAGGAGAGCCTGGGTCTGTACCAGATGGGCGCGCGCTGGTACGACCCGGCGCTGGCCCGCTGGCTGAGCACGGATACGGTGGTGCCGGAGGCGGGGAATCCGCAGGCGTTGAACCGCTACTCCTATGTGCTGGGGAATCCGCTGCGGTACACTGATCCAACGGGTCACATACCGATCTGGGTTCTTGCATTGGGCGTTGTAGGTCTAATAGGCGGTGGAGTAGGCATTGGCGTAGGTTATGATATCCTAACCACTCCTGCAATAACAGATCATCGAGCCACCCCTCCCCCCATTTCTGGTGACACTACACCCTGGTTACTCGACCAGATCAAAACCAACGCGCAGGCAGACGTGACAAGCCTAATGCGGGGTGCATGGCAGAGCAATGATCCGATCCAGAAGGCAGGTGCTTTGAAAGCTTGGATAGCTCAGGTGCGGGCAACAGGCCGGTGGGATTTCAAGTACGACTTCGCGTTGGCAGGTGTAACGAGTAGGGAGCACGTTGTTCAACTTGGCGGTCGGCTCATCAACTATCAGGCCGTGGCAAATATCCATTTTGGCTTTATGGGAAGAGCTGTTGGTTTCAGCAGCGAGATTCTTCATAGCGGAGCAGGTCTGTTTCACCTATATGATAACAGAGACAACCCTTCCGTATGGGGGACATGGGAAACACGATTCGATCAGCCCTTCGACTATTGGTGGATCGACTTCGGCATTTTTCTGTATGAGCAGTTTGGGGATGGCATAGCTGATTTGACGCCGGAAGCATTCGAACAGTGGCTTCAGAAGTACATTGAGGAGCACGGTGAGCCACCCCCAGAATCGGAATAACCCAGCGTGGGAGCCAGTCAAAATGAAGAGCGAATATGAGAAACGAAGGAAAGAGATGCTGCTCGGGCTGATTCTTGCTGTTGGCTTCTTGCTCTTGCTCAGTTGCGCAAGGGAACTCCAAGGGCGACCTTTCACAACAGCCGATTTGCTAGTTGGATCATCTGAAATGCCGCAAGGGTGGCGAATCGCAAGTATGTCAAACGAGGCAAATGCCTACATAGGAGAAACTGCAATAGAGGCCGCAGCCATTACTTTTTCGACCGCTAATCATGAGAGAGGCATGGCCACTCAGCGCGTGGCTCGCTTTCGGTCGGTCAATGAGGCCAGAAGGATCTACGGGAGATATTTCTCCACCCCGTTGGGTCGCACTCCCTCCAACTGGGGATACGAAAATGCGATGGCCGATCAGGCGAGTATCGGGTGTTACGATTATGAGGGACGCAATCTTCCAGTCTGCGAGTGGGCAGGTCAGTACGAAGAATACGTTGTGAGTTTCATTGTTTGGCTAGTGCCCGGTAGCGTGTCGTTAGAGGATGTTGAAAATGTGGTTAGGACGATTGACGCACGAATGATACAGTATCTAGTCCCGTAATCCCGTAGGCCGGGCTTCGTACCCGGCCTTTTTCTAGCGGTTTCAGCGACTTCTGGGGGAACAGCATCGGATAGAGAGCGGATAAACGGACGGGCGGCGACTGCTACTCGTTTATCCGCTTTTCATCTGCTGCTCTACACCCTGACCTGGGATGTTGAAAACCGGCTGACGCAGGTGAAGAAGAACGGCAGCGCCGTGGCCACCTTCGTCTACGACGGGGATGGGAAGCGGGTGAAGGCCACGGTCAACGGCGTGACCACGGCATACGTCGGCAGCCATCTGGAGTGGACCGGCAGCGTGAGCACCATGGTCAGGTATTACTACGCCAATGGCCAGCGGGTGGCGATGCGGGAGAACAGCACGGTCTACTACCTGCTGACCGACCATCTGGGCTCCACGGCTCTCACCGTCAACAGCAGCGGCAGCAAGGTGGCCGAGTTGCGCTACAAAGCCTGGGGGGAGACCCGCTATACCTGGGGGACGTCGCCGACGACCTATCGCTACACCGGCCAGCGGCAGGAGGAGAGTCTGGGGCTGTACCAGATGGGGGCGCGTTTCTACGACCCGGCGCTTTCTCGCTGGCTGAGCGCCGATACGCTGGTGCCGGAGCCGGGGGAGCCGCAGGCGTTCAACAGGTACTCGTATGCTGGAGGCAACCCCGTCCGATACCGTGACCCCAGCGGCCACTTCTGGGAAACTCTGTGGGACATCGCCAACGTCGCCTGGGACATCCACGAGGTCAAAGAAGACCCTTCCTTGCTCAACATCGGCTG
>DAOTYG010000070.1:0-2797 GCA_034435155.1 Anaerolineae bacterium
TCCACAGCTCTCGCGGCACATAAACGGTGCCGTAGCGCCGTCCCCACTCGCCGACCTGGATGGCCAGATAATCCTCCGGGTTGTCAGGCCTGCCCACCCGACCGGATGGGACCTCTGCGGCCAGTCATCAATCCACGACCAGCAATCGCCGGGTGATGGTCAGCGCCCCGCCCTGTTCCTTCAGGTACTGCTTGAGCCAGTTGGATTTGGTCCTGGCCAAAATCATATCTGCTCCTCGCTATCTGTCCAGCCGGGCCAGCATCGCCCGGGGCGGGAAGCGGATGGCCCCCTGCTTGCATATCCTGGCACACGCCTCGCAGCCCACCAGGCAGTTGAACGGGTCCACGACGATGACCTTGCCGCTGGCCTCATCCTGCTCAAAGACGCCGTTCGGGCAGAAGTCGAGGCAATCGCCGCAGCCGTCGCAGCGCTCAGGGTAGATACTCGGGTACCATGGCACCTGCTCGCGGGGTTTGCCCTGCCAGGTCCGGGGCGAGAGGCTCCGGGCGCGTTTCTCCGCTCCCTGCCCCCCCTCCTGCTGCTGTTTCCAGTAGCGCCGGTATTCGCGCAGCAGGGCCTCCTCGTAGAGGGGCCGGGCGTTGGGAAAGACATAGTTGTCGCGCTCGACCCCCTCCAGCAACAGGGGGGCCAGGTCTGGCGTTGGGGCGCGGCCCTGCACGCGCAGTTCGTCGAACAGCTCCTGCAGGCCGAATAACCCCACCATCTGCTCGCCGATCAGGATCTGCCGGTAGCTCAGGCGTTCCATCCGTTCAGCCTCCCTTCAGTCCGCCAGGAATGTCGCCGGGCACCCTCCACCTTTCCACGGCGCTATCCCTCCCGCCGGCCGATGGCTGGCATCTCGTCCCCCAACAGGTCCGCCAGTTGCGCCCGCTGTTCCGCATACTGGGGCTCGGCGAGCACCGGGCAGTCCTGCAACCTCACCTGCCCGGCCACCAGCTTGTTGGCAAAGACGAAACAGGTAGCCTGGCCGCAGGCCTTGCAGTTGGTGCGGGGCAGGAGCTTGTAGACATCCATCAACCCCGGCCGACGGCGCACCTCGTAGCTCGGTTCGATCTCGGCCCGTTGCTCCCAGGTGCGGTTGACCAGTCGGATCAGTCCCTCCACCTCGGCGATCGCCGCGTCGCGGTCCTCAACGTTGCTGACGGCGATTTCGTAAGGGTGAAACGCAATGTTGTGCCCGCCTTTCTTCCAGGTCAGAGCAGGGGCAGCCGCATTATAGACCGCACCGCGCAGGGTCGCGTTCAGGTAGGGCAGCACCTCGCGGATGTCGGTCACCAGCCGGGCGATGGCGCTGAACCGCTCCGCCCCCGGCTCGCAGGGCGGAGTGAACACCTCCAGGTCGTACTTTGCGATCAACATCAGACTATCTTTCCTCCCATGAGTTCTCCTCAAACACCGGCACCCGGCCCTCGGCCACGCAGCGGTGGGCGAAGAGGTACATCCCCGCCGACCAGGCCTGGTGCGGATATCCCATCGGCCGACCTGTGCGGCCGTGGCACCACTCGTTGAACTCCCACTCTTCCTCGATCCCCAGCCGATTGACCTCGGCCAGCTTCTCCAGTTGTCGCCGCGCTTCCTCCAGGCGCCCGGCCTTGACCAGCGCAGCGACGTAAAAGCCGCCCACGAAAGGCCAGATGCCGCCGTTGTGATACTGGTCGGGCAGGTTCAGGTTGTTGTTGCGATAGTACTCGCGCCAGTCTTTGTTGCCCGGATGGATGACCGGGTGCAGCACCCGCACCGGGTACGGTTCGGCGATGCCTACCTGGTGTAGATAGTCCAGGATGCGCTTCTCCTGCGCCCGATTCGCCACGCCGAACAGCACCGCCAGCAGGTTGCCGAATACGTCGCAATAGTCGCCATAGTCGCGAAAGGCGACGTAGGGCAGGAAGAAGGGTCGCTTGACCAGCACCGGGTCCACCTGGCTGAGAGTGTGCCGCCACTCGCCATGGCCCGGGCAGGTCGGCCCCCATTCTTCGGCGTTCTCCGGCCCCACCCACAGCACGATACGCAGCTTGTGCCGCACGTCGGCGGCCATCTCGGCATAACGCGATCCATCCTTCTCCAGGGTGTCAGCCATGACGGCCATGGCCCGCAGCGCCGCATACCACAGGACATTATCGTACAGGATATTGAAGCGGTTGGCAAGCAGGTCGGCCCAGTCGGCGGCCTCGTGCACCTCCAGCAGGCCGCAGCCGTTCGAGTCCTGGTAGCGCAGCCACAGCAGCGCCCGCTCCAGAGAGGGCCAGTGCGCCCGCAGGAAATCGGCGTCGCCGGTCATCTGGTGGTTGATATAGTGGCCGACGATGTACCACAGGTTCGAGTCCACCGAGCCGGCGTTGGTGTGGTCCAGCCGCCCGGTGGCCACACTGACGTTGTTGGGGATGGCCCCCAGTTCCGACTGCTGACCGGCCAGGGTGTGCAGCGAGGTGCGCAGGCAACCCTCGTGACCGGCGGTCAGGCTGGCTCCCAGGCCGGTAATGACGCTGTCCCG
The DNA here is from genome assembly GCA_034435155.1 of Anaerolineae bacterium. Classification (GTDB taxonomy): domain Bacteria; phylum Chloroflexota; class JAHJIN01; order JAHJIN01; family JAHJIN01; genus DAOTYG01. The sequence continues at coordinate 2,513 of DAOTYG010000070.1, forward strand.
CGCCCAGACGTGGGGATAGCCTTCGGGCGAAGCCATCAATCCCAGCGGGCTGCATTCGCGGCTCAGCACGTTCTCTGCTTTTTCTAACGCCAGCTCAGTCAAGCCGCTCATCTCCTTCCCTTCCTTGTGGCTCCTCGCCGGGGTCGGGTGTTGGCTGTTCTTCCCGATAACGGCGCTTCAGGGCCCGCAGGGCCAGTACCATCGCTGCCAGCGGCCAGAAATGCAGGATCATCGGTGCGCCGCAGTCAGGGCAGGGCAGCATCCCTGCGCCCAACAAGGCCCCGG
>DAOTYG010000071.1:0-2376 GCA_034435155.1 Anaerolineae bacterium
CCGTGGTAGCCCTGCTGGCCGTGGGCCTGGGGCTGCTGTTCCGGGGGCAGAGACAGACGCCCGTGGCGACGGAGCCGACGGCGACCGTGACAACGACCTGCACGCCCACGCCCACAACGACCCCGGTAAGCGCAGCGACGCCGACCGGCACGCCCGGCCTCCGGCGACTGAGCGCGGCGGTGGAGGTGCCCGTACCGGAGGGGTTCCTCGATTTAGAGGATGTGGAGGGGAATACTATCGTGGGGCGTACCAGGGTCAGCGATGTTCCCCAGATTGTGCTCATGGACCTGGTTTCAGGTGATGTGCGACAAATCAGCCACACCGTAGGCCGGGGCTCTTATGCAGCCCACATCTCGGGGCCTTGGGTAGTATGGATCGAAATAGCCGAATCGGCAGACGGTTCAGATGAAAGGCGACTCAAGGCTTATGACCGCGAGACAGACCACGAGTTCGCTCTGGAAGCTGCTCCTTACGACCTGGATCTCTCGGGTGACGTGGTAGTTTGGGAAGAATGGCGGGGGCAGGAAACCAATTGGGATGTGTTCGCATACAATTTGAGAACCGGGCAGCAATGGGTCATCGCCGAACGCCGTGGTGCACAGGAATATCCTCGCGTTTCTGGATCGTGGGTCATTTACGAGAACATGGACGAACAAGGCACCATCTTGCGGGCCTACCACCTGCAGAGCGGCGAAGATTTGGTGCTTGGGCAGATATATTATACCCGTTACACAGCAGCTGATAGACCCCTCCATGATATCAGCAACGGCCTGGTGGTTTGGGCTGCCCCGTCGGGCGAGTTCGACTATATGCATCAACTTATGGGCGCTGATCTGAACAACCCTGACGCTCAGCCTTTCCCGATAATGACTGGTAACTTTGGAACCCTTCGGTTATTCGATGGTATTCTGGTCTACCACGAAGGGAGAGGGAAGGTTCTGTACGATGTGCAGCGGGGAGAGAGGTTGGCAACCGTAGAACGATCAAGGGTTGTGAGCACACTTGTCATCTCTGGCGCTCAAGTAATGTGGATTACAACGGACGATCACCTGTACGTTGCCAGGATAGAGCGCTAGACTGCATTAGGCGCAGAAAGGGGCAAGACAGATGAAATTACGAGTAATGTTCCGGCTTGGCTGGATCGGGCTGTTCGCAATCCTCTGTGGAGTAGCACTGACGTTCAGCATCACAAGGGGACAGATGCCATTGAGCGCCGCCGGTTTCGGCGCAACGCCCGGCGTCGGCGTCCATCTTGGCAATGTCTCGATAGATGCCTGGCGCGACAGCTATTTCTCGCTGATTGACGGTGAGGGAGGGAAATGGCCGGCTGTCGTAGTGGTAATGAGCGATCAGGTATACAAGATCGATCGAGAACCACCTGATTCCTGCCGTATAACGGGAGTGCAAGTGCCAGGCGACCCGTCTCCCCAACGGGTCTGGTCCTATTTGCAGAAGGCTTCGGCTGCCGGTAAGCGAATCGTCATACGCATTTACCCGTCTCCAGGCTATTTTGACGATGGGTACCATCTCGTGCCCACTTATCCCGTGGAGGACTACTGTCACTGGGATGTTCGGCGGGGTGTTGATGATATAGGGCAAGAGATCTGTGAAATCCATAAATTTAACCAAGGCAAGCTCAAAAGCTGGGTAGGGTTCCTGCCCGCCAATGAACCGAACCTCGAGTGGTACACCAGGCCCGAGCCAACCCCGCAGCCACCAATCCGGCCTGAGAACGATGCTGCATGGGAAGACATGGATAGGTACTTCACCGCAATCTACGAGTATGTCAAAGGCAACTGCCCTACTGCCCAGGTGCTAACCCCGCCTATGTCTCAGAATCAATACGCTGAAGGTTGGGCGATAAATCATAACCGGTGTGATCCGCAACGCCCATTGCCCAGTAACCAGCCAGGTTATGAGTTGATGAAAAATGTCTTTGGGGAAGGCAGCAAAAACGACGGTTACACCTGGAACAACTACTGGGCGCGGGATGGTGAACGCTGGTCACATTGCGATACAGATCCCATTCCCAAGCCGTATGGCCAGCACGTGGCGATATACTTTCCCACCCCCATGCAAGCCCGCATCGTCGCCAAAGGGGGCATCATCACCGAGGCCGACCTGGCTTCGCCTCTGCAAGGGTTTGGCAACCCGTTGACAGACAAAGACGAACGGGAGGGCCAGGAAGCCGCCTGCTCGCTCAAGGCCTTCTACGACGCGGAGGAGCTGGCCGACCATGCCGCCGTCTGGAACCTCAACGTCTCCGGCAACGACGCGGAACAGAACTGGCACGAAGCCTACCGCGATGGGCATGGTGATCCACGCATCTGGTTCAGAAAATGGTGGGTCGAACCCCCTGGCTGTCCTGCCACGCCC
>DAOTYG010000072.1:0-7227 GCA_034435155.1 Anaerolineae bacterium
CAAAAGGTCTCGGGTTGTTTCCGCAGTCAGGAAGGTGCCCGAACGTTTTGTCACATTCGTAGCTACATCTCTACAGCCCGAAAGAATGGGCAGCGTGTGCTCGCCGCATTGGAGATGGCTTTGCTTGGCGATCCTTTCTATCCATCCTTCCTTCAACCTCGCACCACCCCATCAGGCTGAGCAGTTACAGCCATTCTAAAAATTGGCCTTAATGAGTCCAGAAGCGGGAATCGCGCTGTTCCTCCAGCTATGCTATACTGAGGACAGGATGAAAGGAATACGACATGAGTGAAGGTTTAACTGGTCAGGGACGTGACAACATGATCCGACGCATCGCCCGCGTTTTGGAGATTATCCAGCAGATCGCCACACGCCCTCACTACTGGAGTCGGCGGAAATTGGCCGAACATCACGAGATCGGTGAGCGGATGATCCAAAAAGACCTGGAACTGATCCGCTACCGGCTGGACCTGGCTCTGCGCCACGAGAATGGGACGTACTACTTTGAGCGCCTGCCCTATCTACCGACGACAACCTATTCCCTGGCCGAGGCACTGGCCTTACTGATGGCCGCCCGAACGGCCCAAGCCATCCCCGGCATCAATTCGGCCGAATTGGCGGCAGCCATCGCCCGGCTGGAGTCGCTTTTTCCGGCCGAAATTGGCCGCCTGGCGCGGGAGGCTACCGACACCCTACCCCGCCGGGCAGTGAAAGCTCACCGCCAGGACATGCTGACCCTCCTGCATCGCGCCCTGGCCGAACGGCGACAGGTCCGCATCCACTATGCCACCGCCTCTCGGAGCGGCCAAGTGACGGAACGAGTCCTGGAGCCGTATCACATCATGCCCTACGGCCGCTCCTGGCACCTGATCGCCTACGACCACCAGCGTGGGGAGGTGCTTCAGTTCAAGGTGGACCGCGTGCAGGAGGCTGAGTTGTTGGAGACGAGCTACAGCGTAGCGCCGGACTTTGACCTGGACGCTTATCTGGGCGATGCCTGGGGGGTGATGCGCGGGGCGGCGGGGGAAGCAGAAGACGTGGTGCTCGTCTTTGAGCCGGAAGCCGGCCGCTGGGTGGCGGAAGAGAACTGGCACAAAAGCCAGCAGAGCGAAACCCTGTCCGACGGCCGGGTGCGGGTGACGTTCCACGTAGGCGTCACGCCGGAGATGGTGAGCTGGCTGCTGTATTACGGCAGTCGGGTGCAGGTGATGGAGCCGGCGTGGCTGCGGGAACGGGTAGCAGAGGAGCATCGGAGGGCGGCGGGAGTCGGCGAATGAGCGAATGGGCGAATGGGCAAATCAGCGGAGGTAGTGATCGTATTCTTCCAGCGTCAGCAGAACCGCGACAGGCTGGCCCGTGGCTCCAACGACATAGCAGGCGCCGTGTTCGCGCAGGGTATGGGCAAGGTCGTTGGCTGATTTCTCGCTCATCGGTTTACCCCCTGTGTGAATTATAACACCGTTTAGGGGACGTATGCAAGGAAAACCAGGCAGGCGGGGCTCCGGCCAAGTTGGCCGTTCCTGTTGCGGCTGAACGAGCTGTCGCTGGGAGGAGGTGGAGGAGTGGTTTGGAGACAGGTTGCGAATCTGACAACAGAAGGGAGGTCAATATGCTCAGGTATACAGGACATCCGCTGGTAGATGTGGGGGTGGCGACGATTGTGGCTTTTGTGAACAAACGCGACCCGAGTTCGATTACCGAAGCCGACCTGGACAAAATAGCCGATTACATTGCCCGTGAGTACACGCGCCAGCCGTTGATGTCATTTCTGACGGTCGCCTTCCCCAACTCGGGATTTACCCAGCCGGCCTATAACCGCCAGCCAGAGAAACGCCTGATCTATGCCGAACGAACTTTGCGCGCTTACCGCACCGGCACACCAGTCTTGAAAGTCAACGACGTCTTTACGGGAGAACCGGCTGCCGCCGTGCCGTTCGACGTCAAGGGCGAACTCAAGCCTGGTCACACCTTTCGCCAGCACATTCCATTGCTAACCGGCGAGGAGGTGATCAACTTTTTCCCAGGGGGCGATGCCGGTCTGCCAGTCTCCGGCACCACCATGCTCGCGTTGCAGGCTTTCCCCCTGGGCTGTGCCAAGTGCGGCGGACGGCTGCTGGCAGTCCATTCCGACAATGATGAGCTGACCTTGCACTTTGCCAGAACATTCCTGGAAGGCAATCGGCGTGTGATTCAATTGGCGCAGGCTGCCGGCAGCACCAAGATGCCTGAATCACAATATACTCATCGCACGCTGCTCATTCAGACCTTGCTGGAAGCCAGCGCGATGCAGCGTGAGGCGATCCAGGAGGAACAGCCCTTCTCACTGACTGCTTATCACCTGACCAACAGCGGTCAGGGTGCGGACCTGGATATTTATCACCTGCCACTTGAAATCATCGGCTTTTTGCGCGATATGCGCCAGGCTGAATATCAGCAGGAGTGGAACGCTATCGTACAGCGGGCCTGGGAAATCGCCCCGATCAAGAGAGGAGGTAAGAAAAAAGACGACGAAAAACCGTTCCAACCGCGCCGCAACTGGCTCTACGAAGACTTGTTCGGTTTGCCGGATGGTGCAGCGCGCTTTGTGCGCACCTATTTTCTGCGTTTGGCCTTGCGCTATGCCAAAAGCCAGGATACCGACCCTCGTGCTGGTTATTCTTTGCAGCGCGAGGCCAACCTGGTCTCGTGGAAGATCACAGAACGTTTCTTGAGGAGGATTATGCACATGGACAGAGAGCATGTCGAACACATCCGCACATTGGGCGACCGGCTGGCGGAATACGTCAGCACACAGAACGATCGTCGCTTCTTCCGCGATTTTATCACCATCCAGCGGTACGATCACCTGCGCACGGCACTGATCAAAGCCAATATGATCTGGGTAAGGCAGGGTCGCCCGCCCATCATCACCCTCGATCCCTACATCGTCGTATTCGAGGAGGGGGATGAGATGGCCCGTTCAGATTGGCGGCTTGCACGCGACCTGGTGTTGATTCGTATGGTCGAGCAGTTGTATGCCCAAGGCTGGCTGGGCCAAAATGTGAACGTCATACCAGAAGTGGCCGAAGAGGCTGAATCTACGGAAACAGAAACCCAATCTATCACTGAGGAGGTATAAAATGTCATTCGTAACCGGTTTACTGTTGATCGACGCGCCCGCCTCGGCGCTCAACAACCTGGGCAACATCCCCGGCGCACGCACCGATAACACGGTTGGCGTCAAGGTGATCCGCACCAGGGAGGGAACTTATCCCTACGTCTCGGCGCAGGCTTTCCGTTACTGGCTGCGCGACACATTAGAACACACTGACCTGGGATGGCAGGCTGCCCCCATCTATCGTGAGAAAAAAGTCGCCTATACGGATGCGAACCCCCTCCGCTGGTGGGATGACGATCTCTTTGGTTACATGCGTGCGCCATCGAAGAAGGCCGATGCGGTTGAGGCCCGTGCAGCCGATGAATCCCGCGCGGGTGAGACACCAACCACCGAAACTGTGACACGTGTTTCACCCTTTCGCGTCAGTACGTTGGTCTCTATTGCGCCGGTGAACATTGTGGACGACTTTGGCACGATGTCACGCCATGAGGGTGACCCGGTGCCTCATGAGCACCAGTTCTATCGCACGACACTCAAAGGGCTGTTTTCGCTCGATCTGCACGCTGTTGGCACGTTTTCCTACCGCCAGAAAACCGGCTTTCTCAACCTGGACGAGGAACGTGTCAATGAAGCCAAAAAGGTCGCAGGTATCGAGCATCTGGCAGCCGAAAAATCTTACCGTCTTCCGTTGGCTGAGCGTGTGCAGCGCGTCAGCGCCCTATTTGAGGGATTGGCCTGCCTGGAAGGCGGCGCCAAACAGACGCTGCATTACACCGATGTGGCGCCAGCTTTCGTCATCATGGCCGTGACCAAAGGGGGTAACCATATCTTTGGGCATTGCATCGGCGCGAGCGGACGTGGTCTGCCTGAACTCAAGATTGACGCCCTCAAAGAGGCGCTCACCGTCTTTGCGGATGATATTCTGTCAAAGGTCTACATCGGCTGGCTCGAAGGCTATCTGGACGAGGAGCGGGCAAAATTCGAGGCGGCGTTGACCACGGGCGGCACGCTGGCCGATTTTGCCGGCAGGATCAAGATCAGCCACCCGCGCCAGGCGTTCCAGGACCTGGCTGCCGACATGACAAGGCCTGAAAACGCTATCTGGTTAGCTTGAAGGAGGCGATTATGCGTGTGCTCAAAGTGGTGGCGGAAGGGCTGACCACCTCCTTCCGCTATCCCCACTTTATGCAAGGGGTACATCCCACCTTTCAGATGCCGCCGCCAGCGACCATTTACGGTCACATCTGTAGCGCGTTGGGTGAATGGTTCGATCCCGATGGCGTTCGATTTGCCTATCACTTTACTCATCAAAGCCATGTGCGGAACAGGGACCTGGAGCACATCATCCTGGTCACCCCTGCTGCAGGCTACTTGCCGGGCACAAGTGTTCCCAAGGCGTTGGAGGGCAATGTCAATCCTTTCGAGCGCGACCTGCTCTTTCATCCCCGTCTGACTCTCTACATCAATCGGCCCGAATGGGAGGCGGCATTCCGCAGTCCTCGCTACGCTGTGGCATTGGGACGCTCACAAGATCTGTTTACCTATACCTCTGTCAGTGTGATCGAGCTGGACCAGGCAGAGCATGCCTATTTTGAGCATACCCTTGCCCCATATGAAATGGCGCTGCGAGCAATGCGCGGTATCACAGTGTTGATGCCGCGCTATCTCGACTATGCTCGTAACCGCACGCCGATCTTTAGTCGCTATGTTGTCATCGGCGAACGGGTGTTCAGTGACGACTTCTACACTTTCAGCAACCGTCCCGTCAGCTCATATTGGATAGACCCCATGACACCTGAAATCAAAGGCATGCATATGGGATTGGTCTTTCTCAGTTTCACGGGAGATGACGGTGACTGCTTCATGCTGGCCTGATTGGCTGAGCCATATATGGGCCAAAAGTGCAGAGAAGGGCTCAGGCGGCGAACCCGAAACTCTGGCCCGGCATACCTGGAGTGTGCTGGAACGGCTGACCGGGTTCATCCGCCTGCGTCCTCATCTGCCACAGGTCTTGAGCGTCCCGCGGCTGTGGCACATTCTCTTTTGGGCCGCGTTCCTGCATGACTTTGGTAAGGCAGCCAGCGGCTTCCAGGCGCGGCTTCGTGGCAGTGGCAAATGGCCGCATCGTCATGAGGTGCTTTCGCTGGCCTTTGTGGACTGGATCGCCGCAGGCCTGTCCCTTGTCGAACAACAGTGGCTTGTTGCTGCGATAGTCTCACACCACAAAGATGCTGTCGAAATAGGCCAACTGTACCCACCGCCCGACTGCCCGGACGAGGACCAACTCGCTCTCCGTGTAGCCGAACTGGATGAAGCCACACTGAAGGGGTTGTGGCGCTGGTTGGATGAATGTGCCGCTGGTTGGATGATCGATTTGGGATTGGATCAGATCGGGGTTGTGTTACCACCACTACTTGACTGTTCTCAGGCCGTCCGAGCGATACAAAGGCAGGGAGCACAGCGCATCTATCACTGGCTCAAGATCTACCGGCGCTTTGTACAGCAGATTGAGACCGGTCAAGACCACTCGCTCGTTGTAGGTCCGCCAACTCCCACCGGTCGAACCCTGGCGGGAGAGATTGAGACCGGTCAAGACCACTCGCTCGTTGTAGGAGCATTGACCCTGCGCGGCTACCTCATCAATGCCGATCACAGCGCCTCGGCACACGTGGGGGCATTGCCGTGTCTCGCGCTGAATGCCGATGCCATTCTCGCCAGCCGTAAGTTGAGCCGCGACAAATTGTTCGAGCACCAGAAGACGGCAGAAAAGACCCCAGGTTCAGCACTGTTAACTGCTCCCACCGGCAGCGGCAAGACGGAAGCGGCGCTGCTATGGGCGGCCCGCCAATCTGCAGCGTTTCCAGAAGGCTTGCCGCGTCTATTCTACACGTTGCCCTATCAGGCCAGTATGAACGCGATGAAGTTGCGTCTGGAAGAAACGTTTGGTGAAAAGAACGTGGGCCTGCAGCACGGGCGCAGTCTGCTGGCGCTCTATCGGATGTTGCTCGAACGCGAGTATGATCCACAACATGCGGCGCGACAGGCCAGATGGTCGCGCAATCTGGCCGATCTAAACTACCCGCCCGTGCGCGTCTTTAGTCCCTATCAGATGCTCAAGGGAATGTACCGGCTCAAAGGATACGAGGCGCTGCTGAGCGACTATCACGGCGCTGCGTTCATCTTTGATGAAATTCACGCCTATGAGGTCAAACGACTGGCTTTGATCTTGAAAACCATCGAATATCTCCGGCAAAATTTCAACGCCCGCTTCCTGGTGATGTCCGCTACCTTTCCCTCGCTCATCAAAGAATGGCTGCATCAAGTATTGGATAAGCCAGCCGAGATCACGGCGGATTCGGAAGTGTTCGAGGAATTTCGCCGTCACCAACTATTCCTGCTTGATGGAGAATTGCTATCCGACGCGGGGCTGTCCCGCATTGTCACTTCTGCCAGAGAAGGAAAGTCGGTGCTGGTTGTCTGTAATCGCGTAGACCGGGCGCAGATGGTTTTCGACGAACTGAAGGTGCGCTTTGCAGGAAACAACACCCACATCGAATTGCTGCACGGACGTTTCAATGGACGTGACCGGTTGGCCAAAGAAAGAATCGTGCGCGAGGCCGCCGGCTCAACCAGCCAGAACCGTCGGGCAATTGTGCTGGTTGCCACGCAGGTGGTCGAGGTCAGCCTGGATATTGACCTGGACACAATTTACACCGACCCGGCTCCATTGGAAGCGTTGGTGCAGCGGTTCGGGCGTGTTAACCGGCGGCGGAAACAGGCTGGATTGGCTCCTGTCTATGTCTACCGCCAGCCTGATGACGGACAAAAAATCTACGACCCAGAACTGATCGCCCGCACGCTGGCAATCCTCGACCGAGAGAATGGAAAAGCCTTGGATGAGAACGCCGTGGGCAATTGGCTGGACGAAATCTACAGCGGCGAGATAGCCGCCCGCTGGCAGCGCGAATACAACGAGGCAGCAAGCGAGTTCGAGGCGACCTGTATTCAGACACTGCGCCCTTTTGCCGCCGACGAAGGGTTAGAGGATCTGTTCTACCAGGCATTCGACAGCCTGGAAGTGCTGCCCGAATCGCTGTACGACGAGTATGTGACACTGAAAGAGGATGACC
>DAOTYG010000073.1:0-11455 GCA_034435155.1 Anaerolineae bacterium
CCCACGCTCTGCGTGGGTGCGAAACGCCGGGTCGCGCGGTCAGGGCCGTCTCGTCTGCCTCGTGCCCACGCTGAGCGTGGGCACGAGGCAAGGGGTGGCACACCCCGCGCGAGCATGGTCGTGCAGCATATTTTCATCCTACGGGGTGCGCCCCGCGCGTGGGCACTCCTTCGTAAATACGATCCCTGCGCGCGTGTAGACGCCCCCTGCGCGCGGTGGATAACCATCCACCGCCGGCCTGCCCCCTACGGGCTATGGCCCAGCGAGCGCGGATTTTCGTACCGAAGCAAGTTTATCACCTTAGACCCAACCTGTCAAGCTATTCTCCCTGCCCAATGCGTGGCAGTGCGTACACCGGCCGCCAGCCCGGGCTGAGCGGCTCGCGCAGGTATGGCTCCATCTCGGCGGCGGTACGCAGGGTGACTTCTTCGACGGGCGGCACGGTGCCGGCCGGGAAGGCCTCCAGAATCTGATCGTTGACCAGGGTCAGGTAGCGCAGGATGGCCGCGACGGGGCGTTTGGCCTTCTGGGCTGAGCCGGCCCGGGCCTTGCCCACCACGCCCTCCGGCGTCGCGGCGATCTCGATGGCAAAGTGCCCCTCGCCCTCCGACCAGCGACTGGGCCGGCCAAAGGGGTCCACCGATTTGTCAAAGTGACCGTCCGGCAGGTAACTCTTGCCCTCGGTATCCACAGCGCGGCTCATGTCCACCATCTCCGGAAACAAGAGCAGCCCCAGCGAGGTCTCGGACTCATCGGCGTGGACAAAGTTGGATTCCCAGCAGCCGCCGCGCTCGCACGTGCGGAAGAACTCGCGCACGGCCCGGTGCCAGTCAATCACCCGGAAGATGCCGGGAAGCTGATAGCGTTTCTGGAACTGCTGGATCGCGGCCTCCAGCATCCATAATTGACCGTGGTTGTTGACGATGATCTGCTTGCGAAAGCCATCGTTCCACAGGCCCAGCATCACGTCCATCAGCAGCTCGCGCACCACCTCCTCACGGATGACCACGGTGCCGGGCATCCCCAGGTGATGGTAAGGATGACCGCCATACATCAGCGGCGGCAGGGCCAGGTTGACCGGCGCGCCGCGCTTTGCGGTATATCGGCGCACCCCCTCGCAGATGGCGCTGACAAAGAGCGTGTCCATGGCGCTGACGGTGTGCTGACCGTGCAGCTCGGTGCAGCCCACCGGGATGAACACGATGTCGTTCTGGCGCCGGTTCGCCTCCACCTGCCAGCGCACGGTGGTCTGGATATAGGAACCGGGTTTGGCCCACTCTATCGGCGAGGGGATACCGTATTCCGCCAGGATCGCGTCAATCTCGGCCTCGCTGGCATCCCACACCGCCTTCTTCAGCCGGCCCACGGGGTTGTCTTCAAAGAACAGGTCCGGCTGGTTGGTGGGCAGCAGCCCGGCGGGTGTTGGTCTATCTGTCATGGCAGTTCTCCTTATCCCTCGTCAATGTTCGCGCTGATCGAGCCGGCACTGCCGATCAATTGCCCGGCGATCTCCCGGCCCCGCACGTCCCGCATCAGTCGCCCGCAATCATCCCAGGCCAGGTCATACAGAAACAACGCCTTCGGATATGCCTCGAACTTCCAGATGGGGTCTTCAGACTCAGTACATGGAAAAAGTTGCTCAAAGCGGGTCTGCGACCCGCCGCTTCGCGCTCGGCGGTCATAGACCGCCGAGGAGCACGAATTTCCATCTGACTTGAAAATGGACTTCAGGAAGGCACGGCTATTGCCTGCTGCCTATCACATTTTCATGCGTTGTGGCGAACGCAGTTCATGATGACTACTGAGACTCTCCGGCATCTGCGCCAGCCACTCCTCATAATTGCACCTCTCCACGCCCTTCATCCTCACGGCTTGACCAGAATCTTCCCCCCCTGCCGGTCCGTGGCCCTGGCGATGGCGTCCACGGCGTGGTCCAGGTCATACCGGCCGGTGACGATCTGGGTCATGTCGATCAGGCTGGCGGCCATCAGGGCGATGACGTTGGGGAACGTGCCGTAGCCGCTATGTCCCTGCGCGCCAAAGACCTGGCTGTGCCGCACCTGCAAGACCTCCAGGTACATGGGCACGCGCTGGGCCGCCCGGCCGATCTGCACGATCCGGCCGTTGATCGCCAGGCACTTTTCTGCCTCCGGGATGGTCTTGTCCGGCGCGCCGGCCGCCTCCACCTGCATGTCGGCGCCCAGACCCCGGGTCAGTTCCAGCACCACTTCGTGGGGGCTGGTGTCACGCGGGTCATAGACGTAATCTGCGCCCAACTTCTTGGCCAGCTCGCGGCGGGTGGCGCTCACCTCGAAGGCGATGACTTTGGCCGCGCCGGCGGCTTTGCACTCGGCCACGGAGGCCAGGCCGATGGGGCCGGCCCCGTAGACGACGACGCTGGCGCCGGGCCGGAACCCGCCGGCCCGCACAAAGATGCCGTTATAGGCCACACTCGATGGCTCCACCAGCGCGCCGGCCTCGTAGGTCTTGGTCTCGTCACCCAGCCGCTCATAGATCTCGTTCAGCTTCCAGCAATACTTGCCGCCGATGGCGATGTACTCGGCGAAAGCCCCATTGATGGTGAAGCCGATCTCCTCCAGGTTCGTGCACTGGTTGGGGAAACCGTCCCGGCAGGGCCGGCAGTGGCCGCACCAGATCATCTCCTCGGCCGTCACCATGTCCCCCACTCGCAGGTCGTCCACCTGGCGGCCCACCTCCACGATCTGGCCGCTGAACTCGTGGCCCAGGATGACCGGGAAGCGGGTCAGGCCGGGATAGAGGATATAGCCCTCCTCATCCGTCTCGTAAAAGTGCATGTCCGAGCCGCAGACGCCGCATGCCTTAACCTGGATGAGCACCTCATCCGGCCGGATAGTCGGTATCGGCACGTCCCTGACCGTCAGCCGGGGGTGCTGCCAGACCGCGTTGCCGGTGATGGCCTTGCGGGTGCGCTGTTCCCACTCCGACGGCGTATAGCCCGGCCGGGGCTGCCATTCTGCTTCCAGTATTAAGCCTTTCATATGTTCACGCTCCTTATCTGTGTCTATGTCCTGATCCAAAGATCAACGAGTTCGTAACTACCCAGCCGAGTCGTCAGATCGGACAGGATTGACAGGATTTTTCGTCCTGTGGCACGTGAGATAAGCGGCGAGGAGAGCAATATATCCTGTGAATCCTGTCAATCCTGTCTAAATTCTAGCGGGTCTGGGTAGTTACACGAGTTCTTCATGCTCCTCGGCGGTCTGCCAGGCCCAGGCCTGACTGGGTGACCGCCGAGCGCGAAGCGGCGGGTCACAGACCCGCTTTGAGCAACTTTTTCCATCTACTGGGTCTGGGTAGTTACAGGAGTTCTTATGTAACGGCCGCGCGGGGTCAATCACCGGCGGCCCAGGCTGCGATGACCTGGATGGATGCTGATGTGACGCGCGCCAGCGTGGGGATCGGCCTTTCGCCCAGCACCAACTCGACGGTCGCCTCGGCGTACTGCTCGGAGGGGATGGTAGCCCAGGCACTGGACGTCATGGGGGTCGGCTCGTCGCCGGGCCGCCACGGCGTTTCAGGCGGCAGACCCTGGGCGCGGAGAAACGCCGGCCGGAGGTCAGTGTGCGCCGGGCACTGGAACTCCAGATGGTGCGCCCACTCGTGGACCAGCGCGCTCTGGAGCATGGCCGGCGTGCCCGGCACGCGCACGGTGACCGTGGCCGTGGCCGGGTCATAGTCCCCCCGGCTGTCGAGGGTGTATGATGCGCGCAAGCGCACGTCCCCGAAACAGTCGGTTCGGGCCGCAAACACGGTCAGAAAACGTTCCCAGGTCGCCAGGGCCAGCGCGCGCAAGTCAGTCCTCACCGAATCGTCCATGATCAGTTGGGGCCGCTGGGCGATCAGGGGTCTGTCCCGACCGCTCGACATGGCCCCGCCCACCAGGACCAGGACGGCGATCAGGAGCAAGGCCCCGGCTACCACACATTGACGGTTACAGAGGCGGCGGTAATTGCTCAGCCTACCCTCCCGCAGGTTGCTGGGAACTGTGTCTCCTGTCTGCGCGCCGTCCACAGGCGTGGTGGGGCCGCTGCGAAAAAGCACGAACCTGCGGGAGGGCGAGCAGTTACCATCCATCAGTGTATCTGCGCTCGCTTTAGCCGGGCGCGCACACGTCTAACCCGGTCGGCTGTTCCAGCAACGCCGCCATTTCCCGCTGGAGCCTGACCAGGTCTTCGCCACCGGCCATAAGGTTAATAAGCTCCTCCTGGGAGACCTGCCCCTTGCGATAATCGCCCAGGACCCGGCCGCGATGCAGGATGATGAACCGATCCCCCACCGGCCAGGCGTGATTGGGGTTGTGGGTGATAAAGATGACTCCCAACCCCTGTTGCCTGGCGCGCACGATGTAGTGGAGCACGATGCCGGCCTGTTTCACGCCCAGGGCGGCCGTCGGCTCGTCCAGGATCAGCACCTTCGCGCCAAAGTAGACGGCCCGGGCGATTGCCAGCGACTGGCGTTCGCCGCCAGACAGCGTCCCCACCGGCTGGTCCGGATCGCGGATGTCAATCCCCATCTTGGCCAGTTCCTGACGCACCGTGCATTTGGCAAAGATCATATCGCAGCGTTTAAAAGGCCCCCAGCCCTTCTCTGGCTCGGCCCCCAGGAAAAAGTTGCGCCAGACCGGCATCAACGGAACCAGTGACAGGTCTTGATAGACTGTGGCGATCCCCCGCGCCATAGCCTCGCGTGGGGAGTTGAAGCTCACTTTTTCCCCTTCAAAGATGAAATCCCCTTCCGTGGGTTGATACACCCCGGAGAGGATCTTGATCAGGGTGGATTTGCCAGCCCCATTGTCCCCCAGCAAGCAGGTGACCTCACCGGCATAAACCGCAACCGATACATCGCTCAAGGCGATCACACTGCCGAACAATTTGGTCACGTGGCAGAGTTGCAGCAATGGTTCGGCCATTGACTCACCCCTTTTCTGTCCGGGCCTTGGCCGCCGCGACACTGATCTGTTCGGCGCGGCGGCGGGTATAGTTGTTCACCAACACGGCCACCAGCAGCATGACGCCCAGGAAGCTGTAGAACCAGTCGGTATCCCAGCCGGCAAAGACAATGCCCACCTGAGCCATGCCAAAGATGATGGCCCCCACCGAGGCCCCGATCACCGAGCCATAGCCCCCGGTCAACAGGCACCCCCCGATCACCGCCGAGATGATATAGACGAACTCCTGGCCGATGCCCTGGCTGGAGACGGCCGAGCGCAGTCGCACGATATTCATCATCCCCACCAGCCAGGCCGCGGCCGCCGTTGTCATGAACAGGCTGATCTTGACCCGCGAGGCTGGCACGCCCAGGTTGCGCGCCCCGATGGGGTCCCCACCCGTGGCAAAGATCCAGTTACCATATTTTGTGCGCAATAAGACCCAACTGGCGATGATGATGATCAAAACCCACCAGATGATCGCGCTGCGAAACTCGACCCCACCCAGATCGATCCCGATGTTGAAAAAGGCGCGCGCCTCGGCAAAGCCGACCGCCCGGTCAATGCCCCCGATATAGACCTGTTCGGTCACCAGGCGGGTCACTCCCACGTTGGCCCCGCGCAGGACGAAAAACGTGGCCAGGGTCACGATGAAGCTGGGCAGCCTGGTCCGCACCACCATCAGGCCGTTGAGGTAGCCGACGGCCAGAGCGAAAATGAGGGCCACCAGCATGGCCGCCCATAGGTGCACGCCCATCCGGGTGGACAGCAGGCCCGCGATCAGCCCGGTCGTCCCGGTCATGACCCCGGTAGACAGGTCGAACTCGCCGCCGATCATGAGCAGGGCCACCGCAATCGCCATGATCCCCAGGGTCGAGGCCGGGTCGAGGATACGCGCCACGCCGGTCACGCTGATCCAGTTCTGCGGTGTCACCACGGCGAAAAAGGTCCACACCGCCACTGCACCGATGACGGCGCCGATCTCGGCCCGCTGGAACAATCCCCGCACCGTGCCGACCCGAACCATGCGCTCGTCAGACCTGGTCGCCATGGGGTCAACCTCCTCCAATTGGACTGGGGCAAGACTGGCCCCGACGCCACGGGGTGAAATATTGGACTTTGGACAACTGGTCGCCCATCACAAGGAGTGGCGGCTTTAGCCGGTCGTGCCCACAAGACCTGAAGGCTCGACTCCAGAATTGTCCCAAGTCCAGTGAAATAGGCGGTGCGGAATGGTCACCCACCCATCCCGCACCGACCTCGATCTCGGATCAGGTGCGACGCACCTGTCAGGGCGTCGCACCTGATGACTGACGCTTCGCTGGTGGTTTACCGGGTGCCCTTGGCAGCCAGGTCTTTCACCGCCGCCGCGTTGCTCTTGTCCACAAAGCCGGGGCCGGTGAGCACCGGCAGGCCGCCGCCTACGGTGTTCAGGTTGGTCTTGTACAGGTACAGGAAGACCACCGGCAGGTAACCTTGCAGGTATTGCTGCTGGTCTATGGCGAACATGATCTCGCCATCCTCGATCGCCTTCAGCACGTCCGGGCTGAGGTCGAAGGTCGCCAGCTTTTGCTTGCCCCCGGCGGCCTTGATGGCATCCCGGGCCGCGATGGCGATGACCGGGTTCAGGGTCAACACGCCGTCAATGGCCTTGTCAGAGGTGAGCTTGTTCTGGATGGCCGCCACCGTGCCGGCCACATCCCGCACGCCGGTCGTGGCCACGTTGAAGCGCACCGTCTCACCCTTGAAGGTCTTGGCCAGGCCATCGGCACGCTGCTCCAGGCCGATGTTGCCCTCTTCATGAATGACCACCAACACCTTCTTGGCCCCGGCCGCGTTGAACTTTTCACCAGCGCCCTGACCGGCCACCGTCTCCGTCTGCCCCACGTGGTTCAGGGCTCCAAGTTCCTTGTACACGTCCACACCGGAGTTGATGGTGATCACCGGAATGCCGGCCGCCACCGCTTTCTTGACCGCGTCTTTGAGGGCATCGGGGTTCGCCAGGGAGACGATGATGCCGTCAACCTTGTCAGCTACGTAGGTCTCTACCAGTTGCGCCTGCTGGGCCGGATCGCCACTGCCGCCGGATTTGAGTGTGATCCCGTAGGTGGCCGCCGCGTCCTTGGCGCCCTTTTCCACGACGCCCCAGAAGGCATCCTCGGCCGGGTTGGCATGGACCGCCATGCCGATAACCATCTTGGCCTGGGCAACCTGGGGCTTGGTCGGCTCAGCCGGTGGCATGGGCGTGGCCGGTTGCGGGCACTGGGCACCCAGGAAGGCCGCCACCACCAACCCTACCACCACCAACAACGAGACTGCTTTCGCGCGAGACATCTTCTCCTCCTTAGTGATTGTGAGATCATCTTAGCGAAACGGTAATGTTCCATAACGCACCTGAATAACGTCTCTGGCCGGGCAGATCACCTCCTCTCTGGTTACAGGTCTTGCCACCGCCGGGCGACCGGGCCACGCTCGTCTTGTGCCTACCCGGCCCCGGGTCGGGCCGATGATTCCCGCACCACCAGGGTCACCGGCAGGACTACATTACCCAGCACTTCGGCGCCGCCGGCCAGGGCCAGGGCCATCTCGGCTGCCCGCCGTCCCATCTCGGGCATGGGTTGGGCCACCGTGGTCAAGGCCGGGCAGGTGTAGGCGGCGAGCACGATGTTGTCATAGCCGACCACGGATAGATCACCGGGCACAGCCAGACCGGCCGTGTGGCACGCGCGAAGCACGCCGATAGCGGTCATATCATTGTAGCAAAAGATGGCTGTGGGACGATGGAGCAGGGTCAGGAGTTGGTGCAGGCCGGCCTCGCCGCCGGTCACCTGACCATTGCCCGGCACGATCTCCAGCGGGTCGCACGTGGCATCGGCTGCCGCCAGGGCCTGCTGAAAGCCTCGCAGCCGGTCAGCATTCTCCACCGTCGGCGGGCCACCGATGTAGGCCAGCCGCCGGTGCCCCAGGCCAGTCAGATGTTCGGCCACCAGCCTGGCCCCATAGACGTTATCGGTGCCCACCGAGTGGATGTAAGGCCCCTGTTGGTTATTGTTGATCAATACAACCGGCACCTGGAGCTCGGTCAGCAGGTCCAGATAAAGACTGCCCACCCGCGAGGCGGCGACGACGATGGCATCCACTCGCTTCTCCCGCAGGATCCGCACCGCCGCAACCTCTCGTTCGGGTTCGGCCTGAGACTGGCACAGGAGCAGGCTATATCCGACCTCCTGGCAGGCTTCCTCGACGCCATGGATAACCTCGCCCCAGAAGGGGTCAGTGATGGTGGTAACGACCAGGCCCACAGTGTGGGTGCGCCGGGTGACCAGGCTGCGGGCGATGCCGCTGGGACTATAGCCCATCTCCTGGGCCGCCCGGTGGATACGGGCGCGCGTCTCCGCGGCCACCAGGGGGCTGTCGTGCAGGGCGCGGGAGACGGTGGAATGGGAGACACCTACAACTTTGGCGATGTCCTTGATGGAGACGGGGGTCATGGGGCACCTCTGCACACGTGTGCAATCATACCAAAAGACCACTGATCTGTCAAGTATGGGCGCGACAGCTCATTATTAGCCCTTGCCAGCTCCTGGTCGGCGTGGTATACTGCCTGGTAACTGCTCACCCGGCGTCTCAAGGACCTTTGGCCGGGCGTCTCCCCGCCACGTGGAGGATGCCCCACCCGACCACTGCGAAGCGGGTGGCCGGCCGGCGCGAATGGGCGCGGTTTTCACGTGGTCACTTGTTCTGGCCTGACCGGATCAGGAGGAATGGATTGGCTATATTTCGGAACGTTGGGGGAGGCTGCGGGCAGCGCTGGTGGCTCAGGATACGGCGGATCTTGCCGGGGCTGGCCGGCTTTTTTCTGTTCTACCTGGCCCTGGGAGTGATCAAGGCTGGTGCTGGGGCCTTGACGCCGCTGATCAGGAATGAACTGGCCATCACCAACGTTGCCGATAGCCTGGGTTTGGGCTGGCTGATGGCTTATCTGATCCAAAGCGGCTCCCCGGTAGCAGCCATAGCCGTGGCCATGTTGAGTGCGGCCACCCTCACCCCGGCCCAGGCCTTCGCCATGATCGCCGGCTCCCGCCTGGGAGCCTCGCTGACCGTGCTGCACGTGGGCTTGCTCTATGCCCTGCGCGCGCGTGATCGCCGGACCTCCTTGACGGCCGGCGTGCTCTCCCTGTTGTTGACCGGCTCGACCATGCTGATCAGCCTGCCGGTGGGCCTGCTGATCCTGGACCAGAACTGGCTGGAAGCCGTGGACCTGACCGGCCTGGCGGGTTGGGGTGAGAGATTCGGCCTGGGCCTGGGGCTGTTAATCGAGCCGCTCGCGGCTGTGTTGCCCGGCTGGGCGCTCTTTCTCCTCGGCGTGGGGCTGATCCTGCTCAGCTTCAAGCTCTTTGACCAGGCCCTGCCCCAGATCAACCTGACCCAGACACAGTTCGGGCGGATCAACCGTCTGGTTTATCGTCCCCCGTTCATGTTCTTATTGGGAGTGGCTCTGACCTTAGTGACGATGTCGGTCTCGGTCTCGGTGGGTCTCCTGGTCCCCCTCTCGGTGCGAGGCTATATGCGTCGGGAGAACATCATCGCCTACATCCTGGGGGCCAATGTATCCACTTTTGTGGATACCCTGCTGGCAGCGGTGCTACTGGGCGATCCACGGGGGGTCATGGTAGTCCTGGCGCATATGGTCTGCGCGGCCGTGCTCTCCCTGATGGTGGTGCTGTTTGCTTACAACCACTATGAGCGGGCCATCTCAACCGCGTTGGATTGGATCCTTCACTGTCCCCGGAACTTTGTGTTGTTCCTGGCGACGACGTTGCTCACGCCGGTGATACTCACCCTGCTATGAGGAGACGAAGATGCGCATCTTGCTAGGCACAACCGGCATGCCCCAGGCAGCCCCGGTCATCGCGTCAGGAGCGCGCCTGGCCAGACAGATAGCCTCAGCGGTGGACATCCTGGCGGTGCCGGGTCGGGGGGCGGCAAACGAGTGCCGCCGCCAGATCGAGTCTGCCGTAGCCGAGTTGGACGCGGCCGGCGTGCCGGTCCAGGTGCTCGTTCGACGTGGCTCGCTGGCCAACGAGGTCCTCGCGCAGGCATGGTCTGTCCACTATGATCTGGTGGTCGTTGGGCGGCCAGAGCGACAGGGGATCATGGCCCGGTTGACCCGGCCGGAGGCCCTGGCCGTGGCTGGCCAGGCTCCCAGCTCGGTGCTGGTGGTCAGCGGGCGCGAGCGCGCGTTCCAACGTTTTCTGGTATGCACGTCTGGGGGACCGCTCAGTAGCCAACCAATCCAGTTTGCGGCGAACCTGGCGTGTCGGCTGGGGGCCGGGATCACGTTGCTACATGTAATGTCGCAATTGCCGCTGACCAAAAAAGCCGTAGTGGAGGATCTGGTGGCCACGGCCACCGAGTTGATCCAGCGTGGCTCGCCAGAGGGCACGCACCTGCGCCAGATGTTGGCCGGCCTGGAAGCGACCGGCGTGACAGCGCAAGCGGTGGTCCGGCATGGCCTGGTGGTGAACGAGATCCTGGCCGAGGCCCAGCGGGGAGACTATGATCTCATTGTCGTCGGGGCGCACACCACGCCGGGTCTCCCTGCCTTCCTGGTAGAAGACCTGGCCTTTGACGTCGTGCGGGCGGCTGATCGGCCGGTGCTGATCGTGCGGGGTAACGAGGAGCCAGCCCCATGAGCTACAGCTCATAGCCGGTTGATCGAGTCTGCCACCCGCGTGCTGCGGAGTTCGGTGCTTCGCCCTGGGAGCGATTATCCCAGGGCTTTTGCACTACGCCCCCTTGACAAATCTACTAACTGGATTTATAATTTATCCGAAATCTAGTAACTGGGTGGTGAGATTTCCAATGTCGGTCCGCAACGCCATCCTGGGGCTGCTGGCCCAGCGGTCGCGCCACGGCTACGAGCTGCGCGCGGCGTTCGAGGCCCTGGTGGGTGAGGCCGCGAACTGGGACGTGAAGCCGGCCCAAGTCTACGCCACCCTGGCCCGGCTGGAGGAGGCCGGTCTGGTGGAGGAGAGGGCCGTGGAGCAGGACGCCGGGCCGGAGAAGCGCATCTACGCCCTCACCCCAGCCGGCCGTGCCGAACTCACCGCCTGGTTCACCACCGGGGTCAAACGCGAGCACCAACGCGACGAGTTCTACCTCAAACTCATGCTCTGCCTGGCCACCGGCGAGGCCGACCCGCATCAGGTGATCCAGACCCAGCGGGTCACGCTCTATCAAGACCTGCACGCCCTGGTGGCTCAACGCAGCCAGGCCAACCCGCAAACAGAACTGGCCCAGATCCTCTTGCTCGACCAGGCGGTGATGCACCTGGAAGCCGATCTGCGCTGGCTGGACATGATCGAGGCCCGGCTGGACGAGGTGCGCCGCCAACCGCTGCCGGAGCCGGAGGCCCGGCCACGGGGACGACCGCCGGGAAAGCGGGGGAGCGGGGGAGCGGAGAAGCGGGGGAGCAGAGGAGCG
>DAOTYG010000074.1:0-8393 GCA_034435155.1 Anaerolineae bacterium
GCCAGCAGGATCATCTCGCGTTGCGGCGTGAGGCGGATGCCCTGGGCGCGCAGTTCAGCGATCAACTCGAAATGATGGCTCATTTTGCCTTCTTATGTAATTGCAATATTTTGCAGATACGATTATACATGAAAAGACCAATCGTGTCAACCCGAAAGCTTGACATCTGGGCGTAACTCCTGTTAGGGAGCGAACAAGGGGGAGAAAGCCTTTCTGGTAGTTTTTGCGGCGGCTTCGCCGCCGCAAAAACCCCCTATGAGGCAGTCTTTCCCCTCCCCGAAGGGACGCGAAGCTGGGCGGGAGGGCAGTGCCCTCGTGCGTTTAATTTACGCACAGATCTCAGGAAAGCAGGAGGGCAGAGCAGGGGTCAGGTCAAAGAAGGCTTGTTCGGGGTTGGTGGGGCTGCATAACCAATGATCAAACAACGCGGCGCCAGTGCAGGGTGAAAGCCGAGCCGAGACAAAGATCGGCGTATTCGACGGGCACTGTGGGCGAGAGCAAGGTCCCCTCGCGGTCGTCAATCAGGGTCACCAAGCATGGCCCCTGGGGATAGAGGCGGACTTCATAGCTGCCATCGGGCTGGACCGGTTCGCTCAGCACCCGTCCATCCGGGTAGCGCACCTGGACCTTGACGTGCTGGAGTTGCTCTGGCGTGGCTTCCTGCACCCGGCCGCGCAGCCAGACCACAGCCGGCGCGCAGTTGGGATACTCGGATACCACCGGGCCGGCCGGCATAAAGGGATAGGGTGGGGGCGACGCGGTGGGCGTCCGGGGTATAGCCGTGACCGTGGCGGTCGCTGAGGGTTTCGCCGACCGGGTGGGCGATGGCTCCGGCGTCTGCGGAAGCCCGGCCACAAGCTGAGTGGGTGTGGGCGACGGCACCGCGCTGGACAGCACGCCGGACAGGACCAGCGTGCCCCAGATCGCCAGGAGTACGATGGCCGCCACGCCCAGGACCCCGGCCCAACGCCGCCAGGTTCGCCAGCGCAGCTGTTTCTCGGCCCGGC
Organism: Anaerolineae bacterium; assembly: GCA_034435155.1. GTDB lineage: Bacteria > Chloroflexota > JAHJIN01 > JAHJIN01 > JAHJIN01 > DAOTYG01. Next base: position 1,008 of record DAOTYG010000074.1, read on the forward strand.
TAAGTCGCTCGCGGGCCGGGCTGCGCGCCGACCGGACGATCTCTACCGGCGGCATGGAAGGCGCCCCCACCGTCGGGGCCGGCGGGATCGGTTGAACCGGCGGGCTATCGCCGGCCGCGTACACCGCTCCGCCGGGATCCACCAGGACGTGGGCGGCGGTCACTGCACCCCGTACCTGCCCCGTGGGGCCGACCTGCACCTGGCCCACGGCCTGGATGTCGCCGTGCACCTGACCGTCCACCCGCACGTGGCGCGCCAGGATGTCGGCCGTCACCCGGGCGCGTTGGCCCACGATGAGCCAGCCCACGACCTCGATCCGGCCCTCGTAAACGCCGTCTACCAGGACGTTGCCCTCGGACTTGAGCTCGCCGGTGGTCTGTGTATCTGCCGCCAGCACCACATCTGGCGGTTGCAGGGGGCGCAGGCGCGCCGGTGGTTTAGTCTGGTTATCCTCTGATACGACGGCCTTGTGCTCCTCGGCGGTCTGCGACCGCCGGGCGCGAAAGCGGCGGGTCACAGACCCGCTTTGAGCAACTTTTTCCATGTACTGAGTCTGGTTATCCTCTGACACGACAGCCTCTATCCCACCACTTCTTCGCCGCCATCCACCACGATGATGGCCCCGTTGATGCGCTCCATGTCTGGGCTGCACAGGTGGGCGATGACCCGGGCCACGTCCTCCGGTGTCGTCAGGCGGCCGGTGGGGTTGCGCTTCAGCGACTCGGAGACGATAAGGTCGGCGCTGGGGATGGCTCGCAGGGCCGGGGTATCCGTGACCCCGGCGCGGATGCCGTTCACGCGGATGCCCTTGCCTCCCAGCTCAAAGCTCAGATAGCGGATGTGGCTGTCTAACGCGGCCTTGGCCGCCGAGACCGGGCCATAGTCTGGCACCACGCGGGTGGAACCGCCGCTGGTCATGGCAAAGATGCGTCCCCCTTCCTTCATCAACCCCCGATAGATGACCCCCTGGGTCCAGTAGATCAGGCTGTTCGCCATCACATCCAGGGTCATATCCATCTGGGCTTTGGTCACGGCTGCGGCCGGGTCGTCGGGCACGAACCAACGCAACGACCCGAAGGCCAGGGAGTGCAGGAGTACGTCCACAGTGCCGGGAGGGTCGCTTTCCTTCACGATGGCCTCGATGCGGTCGAGCACCTGGTTGCGTTTGGCCTCGTCGGCGGCATTGGTGTTAAAGAACACAGCCCGGCGGCCCAGGGCCTCGATGTCGGCCTGCACCTGTCTGGCGCGGGGTAGGGTGGCCTTGAGGTCCAGGTGAACGCCAAAGATATGGTAGCCGTGCCGGGCCAGTTCCCGGGCGGTGGCGGCGCCAAAGCCACTGGAGGCCCCCAGGATGAGGGCCCAACGTTCAGACGGGGTCGAAATAGTCATGTCATCCTCCTGTTTTTGGCTCTCGTGCCTGAGGCACGGGGGGATTGTACCACAAGGTGGCCGGGGTTTCAACCGTTCATCCCGTCGGGCTGAAAATCGGTTGCGCGCGCCCATGGGGTCGAGTATAATTGGATCGCGGAGGCAATATATGGAGGACAAACTCATGCGGTGGTCGGGGCTGCTGGGCCTGGCCGGCCTGGTGGTGATGATGCTCAGCGCCGTGGCACTGAGTTATGCGCCCGGGTGGGGGACCGACACAGCGCTGGTCCGGCCGGCCACAGCCCGCCAGGTGGCCTGGTCTGTACTCGCCTCGCCCACCTGGCCGCCGGGCCAGACTCCCACGCCGGTCATCGAGGTCATCACCAGCACACAAAACTCCACAGGCCATTACTGGCTGGAGCGCCCTTTGCCGCCATCCGCCAACGTGGAACCCAGCCGCTATTACCCCTACGGCACCACGGCCGAAGGGCAGTATCTGCTCCATCACGGCCTGGACACCACCAACGATACCGGCACGCCCGTCGTCGCCGTGGCCGACGGGGTGGTGGTGGTGGCGGGGAACGACCGGGAGACGACCTGGGGGCCGCGGACCAATTTTTACGGCAACCTGGTGATCATCCGCCTCGCTCAGCGTTATAAAGACCAGGACGTGTTTTGCCTCTATGGGCACCTGAACAGCGTGAGCGTCCAGGAGGGGCAGCAGGTCACGACCGGCGATGAGTTGGGCACGGTGGGCCAGACCGGGATCGCCATGGGGCCCCACCTGCATTTTGAGGTGCGTCTGGGTGAGAACGACTATGCCCACACGCGCAACCCGGCCTTGTGGCTCAAGCCCCTGGACGGCTGCGGCACCCTGGTGGGCCGGGTGGTAGACGCGCAAGGCCGCCCGGTGGCGGAGCAAAGGCTGACCCTGCGCAAAGCCAGCGGCGGCACGCCCATCACCATCTACACCTACCTGAACCAGGGCGTTAATCCTGACGACGACTGGTCGGAGAACCTGGTCATCTGGGACCTGGAACAAGGGGCCTACAATCTGGAGATCCAGGTCAACAAACGAACCTATAGCAAGTTCCTGGTAATACGCGCGGGGCGGACCACCTGGGTCGAGATCAAGTTGTAGCGGATTGCGGATTGCGGATTGCGGATTGCGGATTGCAGATTGCGGATTGCGGATTGCGGATTGCGGATTGCAGATTGTAGATTGCAGGTTGCGAATTGCAGGTTGCAAATTGCAGATTGCAGTGTAGGGGAGGCAGGTATGCACTGGGAGCGACGGAAAGGCTGGGTGGAGGTGATCTGCGGCGGCATGTTCAGCGGCAAGACGGAGGAGCTGATCCGCCGGGTCCGCCGGGCGCAGATCGCCAAACAACGGGTGCAAGTCTTCAAGCCCTGTCTGGATGATCGCTACATGGCGGAGAAGGTGACTTCCCATGATGGCGATCATTTTGAGGCCATTGTGGTGGACGATGTGGCCGATCTGGAGGCGCAGATCGCGCCGGATAGCGACGTGATCGCCATAGACGAGGTGCAGTTCTTCGACTGGCGCATCGCCGACCTGGTGAACGAGCTGGCCGAGAGCGGCAAGCGGGTGATCCTGGCCGGGCTGGACATGGACTTTCGCGGCGAGCCGTTCGGGCCGATGCCGCTGCTCATGGCCCAGGCCGAGATGGTGGACAAGCTCTCGGCCATCTGTGTGGTCTGCGGCGGGCCGGCCAGCCGCACCCAGCGGCTCATAGACGGCCAGCCGGCCTCCTACGACGACCCGGTGATCCTGGTGGGGGCCAGCGAGGTCTACGAGGCCCGCTGCCGGCACTGCCACCGGGTGGGGCCGCGCCGGCGCGAAGAGCGCGAATAACACTGCCCAGGGCCGGACAGTATTACGGCCGGAAGGCCGGCTGAAGCCTCGACTCCAGCCTGACCACCATTGTCTCCCTGGCGTTCTCCGCGTCTCGTGTATCTGAGGCGGATACGGCGCGTCGCTGCGCGCACGACGTGAGGGGCGTGAGTTATGAATTGGCAAGAGCGCATGGCGGGCACATCCGGGTGACAAAGTGAGGGAATGAGCGATGAGTCCTATCCACGTTGAACCTGCTCAAAAAGCAGGCCCGGCATCCGAAAAAAAGGTTGGCGATGCCGGAGATAGCCCTGGCCGGCAAATGGCAGCGGTGCTTACCGCTCTTGAGCGCGGTCTGGGCAACAGGCTGGTGGCGGTTGTGCTCTTTGGCTCGCACGCCCGGGGGGAAGCCGAGGCGGGCAGCGATTGGGACCTGTTCGTCATCGCCCATAATCTGCCGCAGGGAACCTTTCAACGTCACCTGTATCTGAAGCAGATGTTGCCGGTTGAGTGGCGCGGGGAGGTAGCCATCCTGGCCAAGACGCCGGAGGAGTTTGAGTCATATCTGACCAGTTTGTTCCTGGATGTGGCTCTGGATGGGATCATCCTGTACGACTCGCAGAGCTACATGGCAGAGCGTCTGGCTCGTTTGCGGCGGCTGATTCAAGAGCAGGGGTTACAGCGCAGGCAAACGGGTCGTGACCTGGTATGGGACTGGCAACACTTTCCTGGTTTGGGCTGGTCGCTGGATTGGGGGATGGTACCATGATCGGAGCGGATAGCGCCCTCTATCGTCTGCGGGTGGCGGAGGGGTTCCTGGATGAAGCCCGCCAGGACATGAGTCTGAGGCGTTGGCGTTCGGTGATGGACAACGCGCAATTGGCGGTTGAGAATGCAGCCAAGACGGTGTTGGCCTTGTTGGGACCTGTAGGACGGACTCACAACCCCACACCGTTGCTGCAACAGGCTCTGCGCGATGGCCGACTTGCTATATCTGCGCCGGAGAGAGTAGAACGGCTGGCTGAACTGGCCGGTTTGCTGGGGTTTGATGTCCATGTGCAGACCGACTATGGTGACGAAATGGCCGGGCATACGCCGTGGGAGTTGTTTGGCGAAACAGATGCCCGTCAGGCACTGGCCATGGCCGAGGAAGCGGTATCCCTGGCCCGGGAGATCGTCCAGGAGATAAGGGCCGGTGGTTACGGGCAAGGCCACCCGCCGCCCGGGCATTGATTGTCAGGATTGACGGGCGGTTCTTCTCTTTCAGGATGAGTTGAAGAGGGCAGGCCGGGGGAGCGGGCGTTCAGGTGAGGCGGGTGAATGCGTGGACCACATCCCACGGTCAGCAAGGGCTGGCCTGACCGGCGGCAGACAACGGAGATAAAGGCGCATCGCCGCACGCACGACGTGAGAGGAGTGAGGTATGAATTGGCAAGAGCGCATTGTAGTTGACCCAGGTATCCTTTTGGGTAAGCCTGTGATCAGAGGCACGCGTCTGGCTGTTGAGTTTATCATTGACCTGTTGGCACAGGGGTGGTCCCAGGAGGAAATCCTGCGGAACTATCCAGGCCTGACGTACGAAGACATTCAGGCCTGTCTCGCGTATGTCAGCACCGTGCTCCATGCTGAGAAGGTCTACCCGCTCGTGATGGCATAAGGAGAGGCCATGCTCCTGTTGGCGAACGAGAACTTGCCCTACGATGCAATCGCTGCGCTGCGTGAAAGCGGGCACGATGTCTTGTGGATACGCACCGAGGCGCCTGGTAGCAGCGACAGCGCTATCCTGGCGCGGGCGCAAGCGGAAGAGCGCATTCTCATTACTTTCGATAAGGACTTTGGGGAGCTGGCTTTCCGTTCAGGGCTGCCTGCATCGTGCGGCATTATTCTGTTCCGCATCCCGGCGCCTTCGTCAAGTTACGTCGCGCGTGTGGCCGTTGCCGCTATCGGGTCGCGCACCGATTGGGCGGGACATTTTGCGGTGATTGAAGAGCACCGCATTCGCATGAGACCTTTACCGCACGTGAACGGGGGGCGGAACTGGCCCTGAAAGTACGGCCAGGCCGCTACCCTGGTCACTGAGTTCCTGTGGTTGCGGGGCGAGCCGTCCGCTGTCCGTGTGTTTGAAGTCGGCAGGCGGTTTCCCCCTTTCAGGACGAGTTGAAGAGGGCGGGCCGGGGGGAGCGAGCAGCGTAGCACAGGATTCAATCCTGTGCCACACTGCGAGTTGAAGAGGGCAGGCCGGGGGTATGGAGCGGGCTTTCAGGTGAGGCGGGCGAAAGGGATTAGACAAAGGAGGTAGACTTGGCCCGCATTGAACATAACTTCCCTATTGAACAGGTCAACCCGCTGGCGGAGCGGGAAGCCAATGCCAAGCGTCCCATCTATATGCTGCACAAATGGTGGGCGCGGCGGCTGGGCTGCGTCTTCCGCACCATCGTGCTATCCGCCCTCATCCCCGAAGAGGAGTGGCAGCGGTTGGACGAGACCGCTCGCAGGCAGGGAGCGACCGCCTGGGATTGGCTCTACTACCGCCAATGCCACAAGGGCTTCGTAGGACAAACCTCCGGTTTGTCCCACCACGGCCACGGCTGCGCGGTGGAGCTGATTGACCGCTACCTGAAGGACAGGGTGGTCCTGGACCCTTTCATGGGCGGGGGCACCACCGTTGTGGAGGCGCTGCGCCTGGGCTGTCGGGTTATCGGTGTGGACGTCAACCCGGTGGCCTGGTTCATCGTCAAAAAGTCCATCGAGCCGGTGGACCTGAAAAAGTTGGACGCCGCCTTCCAGCGACTGGAAGCAGAGGTCGCCCCCGACATCCTCAAATTCTATCGCACCCCCTGCCCCGTTGGGCAAAGCTCAGGTTTGCCCTACCACCTGGCCGACGTGATGTACATTTTCTGGGTCAAGACCGTCCGCTGCTCCTCCTGCGGGCAGAAGACCCGCCTCTTCAACTCCTTTCGCCTGGCGACGAAGAACGGGCAGGATGCCGTGGTCTGCCCGGCCTGCTACGGCGTGCACTGGGTGGACGTAGACGTAGAGCAAACCTCAGGTTTGCTCTACACCTGTCCCGACTGCGGGCACGCCTTCAACCCCCGGGAGGGCTTCGCCAGCGGGGGCAGGTTCACCTGCGAGCACTGCGGCCAGCAGGACGAGACGGTGGCCTGGGTGCGGCGCACGGGGCAGTCACCCGGCTACGAGATGTTCGCTATCGAATACTACTGCCCCACCTGCGAGGAGGCGTACATCGCCCAGGGCTACCGGCGCAGCCAGGCGCAGCAGATGGCCCGCGGCTACAAGGGGGCCGAGGAAGCCGACCGCCGCCTCTACCGGGAGGCCTGCCGGGAGTTCGAGAAAGAGCGGGCCACCCTGCCCCTGCCAGAGGGCGAAATCCCCGCCGAAGGACGCAGTGACCCCCGTCCCATCTCCTTCGGCCTGCGCCGCTGGGCCGACCTCTTCAACCCCCGCCAGCTTCTCGGCCTGGGCCGGCTGCTGCGGGCCATCCGGCAGATTGAGGACCCCGCTGTACGGGAGATATTGGTGGCAACGCTGGCGGATGCGTGCAATCACAACAATATGCTGTGCAAATACCACGCGACTTACAGAAAACTTGAGGCCCTGTTTGGACATCATGCGTACTGGGTTCCAGACCAACCTATGGAAAATAACGTTTGGGGGACTCAGTTCGGAATGGGACCTTTTCAGACCAAGTTTCAAAAGACCCGCGAGGCAATGGCCTGGTTACAGAAACCGGAAGAAATCACCTCATCTGGAAAAATGGGATTGGGAGACAGTCCGGCAACAACAGTGGCCCGGACCCCGGACGCGGTACTCCGTGGCGACGGACGGGCATGCCTGGCAGCCCGCAGCGCCGAAGACCTCTCTTTCATCCCTTCCAATAGTGTGGACGCCGTCATCACCGACCCGCCCTACTACGGCAACGTCCAGTACGCCGAACTCTCCGACTTTTTCTACGTCTGGCTGCGCCAGGGCCTGCCCGATTACCCCGAATTCGCCCCGCCCCTGGTGCCCAAAGAGCGGGAGATCGTAGCTCGACAATGTTAGATTAGGTCGTGCTGCACATTGACAAACGCACACTTTATGTTGGTGAACGGCTCCGCTGCTGGGCCTCGAGCCGACTACTCGTAGCCCGCGCGCGGTGCACG
>DAOTYG010000075.1:0-42323 GCA_034435155.1 Anaerolineae bacterium
GGCCGGGGCCGCCGGGGGCCTGGGGGCCGGCCTGCTGGCGTTTCTAAACGCCCGGCTCCGCCCCGGCATCGAGATCGTCGTCGAGGCCACCCGCCTGCGCCAGCGCATCCGGGGCGCCCACCTGGTCATCACCGGCGAGGGCCGCCTGGACGGCCAGACCATCGCCGGCAAGACACCCCTGGGCGTGGCCCGGGCCGCCCAGGCCGAGGGTGTGCCTGTCCTGGCCATCGTCGGTGGGACCAGCGACGACTATGACATCGTCTATGCCCACGGGATTGACGCTGTGCTCAGCATCCCGGTGCGGCCCATGAGCCTGGACGAGGCTATGATCAACGCCCCCGCGCTCCTGGCCGAGGCCGGCGTCCGGGCCATGCGGCTGCTTCTCTTGGGGCAAAAAGCGGGATTCTACACGGCAAGGGGAGAAAATGGCAGAGGAACGAGTAGCTCTGGTCCTATCCGGCGGTGGTACGGCCGGGGCCGCGCATATCGGCGTGATCCAGGCCCTGGAGGAGTATGGTATTGTACCGGATGCGGTAGTAGGCAGCAGCGCCGGGGCCTTCTTTGGGGCCGTCTATGCGGCCGGCATGGCCCCGGCAGAGATGCGGCAGACGGCCCTGGCCATGATGCAGGCCGGCATCAATGAGTTTCTGGACCCCAACTATGCCGGCCTGGGCGAAGCTATTGCCACTCTGAACTACCGCAAGTTCGATGGTTATCTCCTGGGCGACCGGTTGCAGGCGGTCCTGGAACGCCATCTGCGTCACGTGAAACGCTTCCGCGACTATGCGGCCCTGAGGCCGGAGGTGCGCCAGCGCAAACGGGTGAAGGACTTTTACGCCGTGGCCGTGAACCTGGGAGACGGCGTGCAGACCGTGTTCTGCCCACCGGCAACGGTGGCGGCCCATCCCGACCACCTCTGCGCCGGGATGCGCCTGTGCGACCAGCTATCCATCGCCGAGGCGGTGCGGTGTAGCTTTGGATTGCCCACGGTCTTTGTGCCCTATGCCTGCCCCCGGGCGACCGGCCCGCCCTCCTGCGCGTGCAAGGCCCTGCCGGGCCGTCCCGCCGGCCCGGAGCGCTACATTGACGGCGGGGCGCGCGACAATTATCCCATCACCGTGGCGGTGAAGGTGGCCGGCGCGCAGCGCGTCATCGGGGTGAACCTCAGCCTCAACCCGTTGCGCCCGGAGGACGTGACGGAGATCGGGGTGCCGGAGATCATCGGCCGGCTGCTGAACATCGTCGCCCGGGACCAGTTCGACGCCGACCAGAACGACGTGGATGTGGTGAGAGCGAGCGTCGTCACCATAGACCCGGCCATCGAGAACGTGGGCCTCTTTGATGTGGTGGCGGCGGACTGGCTGATCCGGCGGGGCTACGAGACGACCGTGGCCTGTCTGACGGACCTGGGGCTGGGGCCTGATGATCCGGCTGGCAACCTGGCCCGGCTGTTTCTCCCCCGCCGGCACCACCTGCACCGGGCCGTGCCCGATTCGCCGCCGACCGCTGCTGAGAAACCCGCTTCGCCCAGGCCGGACATCGTCACCCACTGGGTGCGCCGGGGCTATGTGGCCTTTGCCGGGGCGGCCGGGGTCATCTTTCTCATCGGCGGGCTGTTGGCCCTGTGGCTGCGTTACCTCAGCGTTACGGCTGCCAATGACGCCCTGCTCTTTATCACCGGCGGGGCCATCTTCCTGCTGAATGTGGTGCTGGCCTCGGTGGGGATCGGGTTCTGGGTGTACGGATTATTGGGCCGGCTGTGGACGCGCCAGTTAGACCGGCTACGCGATGTGGTGGAACGCCTGCGTCAACGATAGGTCAACCTGTGAACCGCACGGTCTTTGAACGCCTGGTCGTCGAGGCCCTGGATGATCTCCCAGGGGTCTTTCGTGAGCACCTCGATAACGTGGAGGTGGTGGTGGAGGACTGGCCGGACCCACGCACTCTGCGGCTGGCCGGCGTGCGTTCCCCGGCCGACCTGTTGGGCTTTTACCACGGCGTGCCCCAAATCCAGCGCACCTCTGGCTACAGCCTGGTGTTGCCGGACAAGATCAGCATCTACCAGGGGCCGATCGAACTGCGCTGCCGCACGGTGAGCCAGGTCCGGGCCATGGTCAACCACGTCCTCAGGCATGAGTTGGCCCACCACTTCGGGATAGATGATGACCGGTTGCAGGAGCTTGGAGCGTACTGAAGATGGGGGTACTCTGGCAGCGGCACGTCCCCGGCTGCTCGTCCTGGTTGGCCCCACGGCGGTGGGCAAGACCGCCCTGGCCTTGCCCCTGGCCGAAGCCCTGGATGGTGAGATCGTCTCCGCCGATAGCCGACTGGTCTACCGGGGCCTGGACATCGGCACGGATAAGCCTTCTCTGGCCGACCGGCTGCGGGTCCCCCATCACCTGATTGACGTGGTGGACCCGGCCGCCCCCTTCAGCCTGGCCATGTATCAGGAACTGGCCCAGGCAGCCATAGCCGGGATCGCGGCCCGGGGGCGGCTCCCCCTCCTGGTGGGCGGAACCGGCCAGTATGTCTGGGCTGTGGTGGAAGGATGGACTGTCCCCCATGTCGGGCCGGACCCGGTCCTGCGCGCCCGGCTCTTCGCCGAAGCCCAGGCCCACGGGTCCCAGGCCCTCCACGCCCGCCTGGCCCAGGTGGACCCGGCGGCCGCGGCCCGCATAGATGCGCGCAACGTGCGGCGCGTAGTGCGGGCGTTAGAGGTCTATGAGCGGACCGGCCAGCCCATCTCCGCCGGCCAACACCGGCAACCTCGCTACAACACCCTTATCCTGGGCCTGACCCTCCCTCGGGCGGTCCTCTACGCGCGGATTGATGCCCGGATCGAAGGTATGATCGCCCGGGGCCTGGTGGACGAGGTGCGGGGCCTGCTGGACCAGGGGTATACCCTGGACCTGCCGGCCATGAGCGGGCTGGGCTATCGGCAGATCGGGTATTACCTGCGGGGCCAGGTCTCCCTGCCGGAGGCCATTCGGCTCATCAAGCGTGAGACGCGGCGCCTGGTGCGCCATCAGCGCAACTGGTTCAAACCCGATGACCCGCGCATCCGGTGGTTCCCGGCCGACCGGCCCACCGTCCTGGAGGACCTTCTGGCGCACATCAAAACCTGGAGTAACTGTTGCTGAGTCCATGTCCGAATTGCCAGTCCCCATAAGTACCAGGCTTAGCCCGCCAGTACTGAATCAGCCCCTCCTGCGGCGCGCCCGGCTCCTGGATCGCCTGGCGACAGAAGTCACCAGGCGCAAGGGGATCGTGATCTGCGCCGGGCCAGGCTATGGCAAAACCGTCCTCCTGGCCTCCCTCGTCCAGCCGGGCGTCGCGCCGGCCGGGGCCTTTCATCCTTCCATCCGCTACCTCTGGTACAGCCTGGATCCGACTGACCGCGACCGGCGCGTATTTCTCACCTATCTGGTGGCTGCTTTCGCCGCTGTATTGCCCACTTTTGCCGCCAAAGCCGGTCGCATATTGTTGCACGGCGGCCCGGCAGATGAACGGCGCATCCAGGAGACCATTCTGGCCATGCTGGTCAACGATTGGCCGGCCCAGGATGGCCCCCACGGCGTCCTGGTGCTGGATGACCTGCATCGCATAGACCGTAGCCCGGCAGTGATGGAGATCATAGACACGTTGCTCCGTTACCTGCCACCCCGGCTCCATCTGGTCATTTCTACCCGCCGCGAGCCGCCATTGGCGACCCTGGCCCGGTTGCGCGTGGCTGGCGAGGTCATCGAGTTCACCGAGCAAGACCTGATCTTTACCCCCCAGGAAGTGGCCGAGCTTTTCCGCCAGGTCTATCGTCTGCCCCTGAGTGATGAGGACCTGGCTCTATTGCAGACCCGTACCGAGGGTTGGGCCGCCAGCCTGCAACTGGCTCGCCAGTCCATCGAACGCCAGGGCGTCCAGGCTATCGCCGGGTTCGACGGGGCCGCGCGTCACATCTACGATTACCTGGCCCAGGAGGTGCTGGGCGGCTACCCGGCCGAAGTCAAGGACTTTGCCCGGCGCTCCGCCGTGCTCGGCGCCCATCGCATCAGCGCGTCCCTTTGCGACCGTGTGCTTGGGATCACCGACGCGGCCCGTATCCTGGATACCCTGGAACGCCACAACCTCCTCACCTTCTCCCTGGACGAACGCGGTCGCTGGTATCGTTACCATCCCCTGTTTCGCGATTTCCTGTGTCGCCAACTACGCCAACTGGAGGGGGCAGCCGTCGAACGGGAGCTACATCGCCGGGCGGCCCAGGAATGGGCCCGGCTGAACGAGCCAGACGAGGCCATCGAACACACCCTGCTGGCTGAGGATTGGCCGGCGGCGGCCGCCCTCATCGCGGAGCGGGCGGAAGAGTTATTGCGCCTGGGGCGGCTGGAGACCCTGAGCGGCTGGCTGATGGCCCTGCCGGCTGACCTGGTGGCCGACTCGCCGTGGCTCCTCCTGCGGGCCGGCGAAGTGGCCGAACTGCGGGAACGGTGGGGCGAAGCACTGACCCATTATGACGCGGCCCGCGCCCTGTTCACGGCGCGGGGTGACGAGTTGGGTCTGGGGTTGGCTCTGCAAGGTAGTGCCTCGGTCCAACACGCCCGGGGCGACCTGGAAGCGGCGATCGGCCTCTACCGGGATTCATTGGCCCACCCGGCTCGCCCGGTGGATCGCCTCCGCGCCCTGAGCGAACTGGCCGAGGCTTTGCAGCAGCGTGGCCGTCTGGAAGACGCTGACGAGACCCTCACCGAAGCCCTCTTGCTGAGCCGGCAGGTCGGTGATGATGTTAACCAGGCCCGGCTCTTGCGGGTCATGGGCAACCAGTATTTTTTGCGCGGCGAACTGGGCCAGGCCCTGGCAATATACCAGGCAGCCTGGCGTATCCAGGAGGAATACGGCAACCCTTATGCCCTGGCCGAGATCCTGGGTGACGTGGCCCGGCTCCACGTCTCCCGGGGCGAGTTCGAGGCGGCTCAGGAGGCCCAGCGGCGTTTGCAAGACCTCGCCGACCACTATCGGCTGCGGGCCGGGGCGGCTCAGGCCCGGCTCATCGCCGGCGATATAGCCCGCGATCAGGGCGACTATGCTGCCGCCGACCGGGCCTATGAGCAGGCCCTGCTCGCCTACCGTGACCTGTGGCATGACCAGGGCCTGATCGCCACCCTCATCAGCCGCTGCACCCTCCATCGGCGTTGGGGCCACCTGGCCGAGGCCCAACGGTGGGGCGAAGAGGCCCACGCCCTGGCCGCTCGTCTGGACAGCCCCTATCATCTGGCTCTGGTGTGCAGTGCTCTGGGCGCGCTCTATGTCGAGGCCAATGAACCAGAGACTGCTCAGCGCCTGCTGGCCGCAGCCTTGAGCACTTTCCAGGGCGCCAGGGACCAGGACGAACAGACCCGGCTCCACCTGACCCTGGCTGTTCTGCACCACCGTCAGGGCGACGCCGAGGCCAGTGCCCGCCACCTGGGATTGGCCCTGACCCTGGCCTCCCGTTATGACCACGATGCCATCTTCCAGGCCGAAAAGCCCTGGGCGCGGCCCCTGCTGGTGACGGCCATCCGGCGTCGCCTGCACCCGGCCTACGCTGCCCGCCTCCTGGTCAAACTTGGCCCGGAGACCCTGTACGACCTCATCACACTCCTGGACGACGCCGACCCGGCCGTGCGTCTTCAGGCTGCGGAGACCCTGGGCCAGGTAGCCGATGAACGAGCCTTGCCGGCTCTGGCCCAGGCCCGCCAGGACCCGGTCCCGACCGTGCGCCAGGCCGTCCAGGAGGCTCTGACCCGTATCGCCGCCGCTCCCAAGCCCCTCCTGCGCATCATCACCCTGGGCACCTTCGCCGTCTATCGCGGCGAGCACCTGATCGGCGATGATGAATGGAAACGGGCCAAAGTCAAGGGCCTGTTCAAGTTCCTCATCACGAACCGTCACCGTCGCGTGCCCCGCGACGAGATCCTGGAAGCTCTCTGGCCGGACCTGCCCCAGGAGGCGGCGTTAAACAACTTTAATGTCACCCTCTCGGCCCTGCGCCGGGTGCTGGAGCCTTATCTCTATGCCGGGGCCGGCTCTCACTACCTGCACTCCCAGGAGGGGCTATACTGGTTCAATCGCCACTGCCATTACTGGCTGGATGCTGAGGCCTTTCTGGCCCTGGCGCGCAGCGACGATGAGGCCGCCTGGACAGAGGCCCTGGCCCTCTATGGCGGTGACTATCTGGCCGAAGACCCCTATGAGGACTGGCCCATCGTGGAGCGCGAGCGTCTACGGGAGGTCTACCTGGACCTGCTGGCCCGCCTGGCCGGTCGCTGCGTGGACCGGGGCGAGCTGGAGGCCGGACTACGCCATTACCAGGCCATCCTGGCCCGGGACCCCTACCGCGAGGAGATCCACCGGCGGCTGATGGAGCTGTATGCCCGGGCCGGTCGCCGCGCCGAGGCGGTGCAGCAATTCCAGGAGTGTCAGCGCATCCTCCGGCAAGACCTGAACATCGCCCCCGCCCCGGAGACCGAGGCCCTCTATCGTCATCTCCTGGCCTGGTAGACAAGCAGGCCGGGATCACGTATAATGAAAATGGCGCGCGTAGGGGCAGGGCTTGCCCTGCTCAGGGCGCGTAGGGGCAGGGCTTGCCCTGCTCAGGGCGCGTGGGGGCAGGGCTTGCCCTGTCCAGGGCGACCGCCAGGGTCGCCCCTACCGGCCCTGCCCAGGGCGCGTAGGGGCAGGGCTTGCCCTGTCCAGGGCGACCGCCAGGGTCGCCCCTACCGGCCCGGCCCAGGGCGCGTAGGGGCAGGGCTTGCCCTGCCCAGGGCGCCCGCCAGGGTCGCCCCTACCGGCCCGGCCCAGGGCGCGTAGGGGCAGGGCTTGTCCTGCCCAGGGCGACCGCCAGGGTCGCCCCTACCGGCCCGGCCCAGGGCGCGTAGGGGCAGGGCTTGCCCTGCCCCGGGCGACCGCCAGGGTCGCCCCTACCGGCCCGGCCCAGGGCGCGTAGGGGCAGGGCTTGCCCTGCCCAGGGCGACCGCCAGGGTCGCCCCTACCGGCCGTGCTCGCGCGGGGTGTACCACCCCGCACTGGCGGCGGGTCGCACTCCCTACGGTCGCCGCCGCCAGCAGTAGTTACAACAGAGGGGTGAATGAAGGTCCTGCTCGTTCTAACCTATTATCGTCCTCACGTCAGCGGGTTGACGCTGTATGTGCAGCGTCTGGGCAAGGCCCTGGCCGCCCAGGGCCATCGCGTCACTGTGCTCACCAGCCATTATGAGAGAACTCTCCCTCACCAGGAGGAGATAGACGGCGTTACCGTGATCCGGGTGCCGGTGCTGTTCCGCATCAGCAAAGGCGTGATCATGCCCACCTTCTGGTGGACCGCGTTGCGGCTCATTCGCCAGCACGACGTGGTGAGCATCCATCTGCCGCAGTTCGAGGCTGGCCTGCTGGGGCTGTTGTGCAGGCTGGCGCGCCGGCCCATGGTCCTCACCTATCACTGTGACCTGGAACTGCCACCCGGCCTGTTCAACCGCATCGTGGACCGGGTAGTGGCCGTGATGAATAACCTCGGCGGGGCGCTGGCAGACGCCATCGTGGCCTATACCCACGATTTCGCTAACCATTCGCCATTCCTGCGGCGGTTCCGGCACAAGGTGCGGGTGATCCCGCCACCCATCGAGCTACCCCCGGCCACAGCGGAGGGCCTGGCCCTCATGCGGCAACGTATCCCGGCCGACGGCCGGCCCATCGTGGGATTCGCCGCCCGCTTTGCGGCCGAGAAGGGGGTGGAGCATCTCCTGGACGCCGTGCCGCTGATGTTGCAGGAACTACCGGACCTCCACGTCGCCTTTGCCGGGCAATATGAGGACGTGCTGTGCGAGCGGGTCTGGCAAGACTGCCAGCCGCGCATCCAACGCTGGCAGGAGCACCTGACTTTCCTGGGTGTTATCCCGCCAGCGGAGATGGCGAACTTTTTCACCCTCTGCGACGTGCTCACCGTGCCATCGGTGAACTCTACCGAGAGCTTTGGGCTGGTGCAGGTGGAGGCGATGCTCTGTGGCACGCCGGTGGTGGCCTCCAACCTGCCCGGGGTACGAGAGCCGATACGCATGACCGGCATGGGCGAGATCGTGCCCATCGCCGACCCGACGGCCCTGGCCCAGGCGGTGGTGCGCGTGATCCGCAACAAGGCTCGCTACGTGCGGCCCTATGACGAGATCGCCGGCCGGTTTCGCCTGGACCATACCCGGTCCGAGTATGAGCGACTGTTTGCCGATGTGCTCAGCCCCGGTCCACACCGCCTGAGTGCTGGCGAGGCCGTGCGGCCCCCAACCGCCGCCCTGGAGCCAGCAGAGAGCGCCAAAGGAAACTGAAAGTTACAACATCCCGTGTTGGGCTACTCTGACGACCTGTTCATGCAACACCTCCAGGCCCTGCCGGCCTTTCGGGCCTTGATCCGGGCCACGGAAGCCCGTTTATTGGCCTCAGTGGACCTGCCAGCCCCCATCTTGGACCTCGGCTGCGGCGATGGACATTTTGCCTCGGTGGCCCTGCCGGGGCCGGTGCGGGCCGGCATTGACCCGGCCTGGCCGCCCTTGCGCGAGGCCCGCGCCCGGGGCTGTTACTCCATCCTGGCGCAGGCCCGGGGTGATCGGCTCCCGTTCCCTGATGGCTCTTTTGCCACGGTGATGAGCAACTGCGTGCTGGAGCACATCCCCCAGGTGACACCGGTGCTGGCCGAGGTGCACCGGGTCCTGCGGCCCGGCGGGGTGTTCATCTGCACAGTTGTCAGCGCGCATTTCCCGGCGTACCTGTTCTGGCCCACCCTGTTTCAGCGCCTGCGGCTGCCCGGCCTGGCCCGCCGCTACGGGGAATGGTTCAACCGCCTCTCAGTGCATCACCACTGCGATGACCCGGCCACCTGGATCGCCCGGTTCCAGGCCGCCGGCCTGCGCGTGGAGCACTGGCAGTATTACCTCTCACCGGCGGCGGCACGGGCCTTTGACTTGTGGCACTACCTGGGCGCGCCCACGCTGCTGTATAAACGGCTGACCGGCCGCTGGATCATCGCCCCGTGGCGTTGGAGCCTGGCCCCCACAGCATGGTGGTTGCGACGCTACTACCGGGAAGCCCCTCCCACGGAGGGCCTGGACATCTTCTTTGTCTGCCAGCGCGAATTTACTACCGGACATTTTCGCAAGTTTCATCACGAATGACCCGAATCTGGCAAATCTCACGAATGTTTTTCATGCGATCAAGCGCAATTCGTGTCATTCGTCCATTCGCATCATTCGTGATTGAAAAGTGTCCGGTAGTGAAAGCGCGAAACGTGAGGCGTGAAACGTCAAACGTCAACCATTTGGCTTCCAGTCCGACTGGCACTTCACATTCCGCAATCCGCAATCCACACGCTACGCGCGCATTCCGCATTCCGCGTTCTGCATTCCGCTGGAAAAGCCGGGTTCTCTGGTTCCTGACCATCGCCCTGGCGTTGCTGGGCCAGCATGTGCTGATCCCGCCCCATGACGATGACCTGGCCCTGGGCGTGGTGTTATTGGCCCTGGCCGGGCTGGGCCTGTTCGCGCTCGTGCGTCGCGCGGAGACGCTGGAGCCGCCGGAACAGCCGTTACCAGAAGCCGAGTGCCGTTTCCCCCCGGTCGCCTGGTTCATCATGGGCCTGGCCCTGCTGATCGCGCTCATGGCCCTGTGGCTGCTTCAGGGGCGCCACAATGATTCGCCGTGCTGGGATGTCTTTACCCTGTGGGGCACGAGTCTGGCGCTGCTGGTGCTGGCTGCCCTGGTGGCCGAAGCCGATCCGGAGCACGGATGGAGGCAGTGGCCATCGCCGGGGGAGGTGCTGGCCCGGCTGCGCGCCCCGGGAACCGGGTGGCTGGCCCTGGCCGGGTTGACCCTGGCCGGCCTGGTTCTGCGCGCTGTGGCCCTGGAGACCATCCCGGCTACCCTGGGCGGCGACGAGGGGTCGCAAGGACTGGAAGCACTGCGCTTCCTGGACGGCCGGCTTCAGAACATGTTCGTCACCGGCTGGCTGGGTGTCCCCACCATGTCGTTCCTGCTCCAGGCCGTGACAGTGGGGCTGTGGGGCAATACGATGTTCGGGCTGCGTATCCTGTGGGCGGTGGTGGGCACGGCCACGCTCCCGATCCTGTACGCGTTGACCCGGCAGTTGTTCGACCGGCGCACGGCGTTAGTCGCCACGGCTTTTCTGGCCACTTATCACTATCACATCCACTACAGCCGGCTGGGGTCCAACCAGGTGGCCGATGCCCTGTTCCTGACGGCTGCGCTGGCGACGTTGGTCTGGGGGCTGCACAGTAACCACGCCATAGCCTTTGCTTTGAGCGGCCTGGTGGCTGGCCTGGGGCTGTATTTTTATGCCGGGGCGCGGCTGGTGTCGATCACCCTCATCGCAGTGCTGATCCTGGTCCTGGTCACTCAACCCGGCTGGCGTGTGCCCTGGCGCCATCTGGTGCTGCTGGCGGCGGGTTTCCTGGTCGCCGCAGCCCCACTCTTGCTCCTGGCTGTGCAGCACCCGGACGACTTTAATGCTCGCCTCAATGCGGTGGGGATCATCCAGAGCGGCTGGCTGGAACGAGAGGTGGAGATCACCGGCCAGCCCCTGGAAGCTATCCTGTTCGGGCAGTTTCTCAAGTCGGTCCTGGCGTTTAATCACTATTGGGACCGCGTATCCTGGTATGGCCTGCGTGCGCCGCTGCTGGACCTGGTGGCCGGGGCGCTGGCGGTGCTGGGCCTGGTGTACGCCGTGGCGCATTGGGAACAACGCCGCTATGCCATTCCAGCATTATGGGTCGGGCTGGTCATCCTGTTTGGCGCATTCCTGACCGAGAACCCGCCGTCCAGTCAACGCCTGGTGGGAGCGACACCGGCCCTGGCAATCCTGGTGGCTGTGGGAGCGGTGCGCCTGGCCGATCTGGCGCGGGAGCTGTGGGGCCGGCCAAAGGTGTGGGGAGCTGCCCTGGCTGCCGTTGTGGGCCTGATGGCGGTGCTCAGCCTGCACCGGTATTTCCTGGAGTATACGCCTTTGCAGATCTATGGCAATCCCAATGCCCAGGCCGCCACAGCCCTGGGACACTACCTCCGGGATCATCCGGCGGACCGGATCGTATATTTTTGCGGAGCACCGCGCCTCTACTTTGACTTTGGCTCCCTCGGCTACCTGGCGCCGGCAGCCCGGGGTATGGACGTGCGAGAGCCGCTAAATGGACCGCCAGACTTTGTGGACCCGGCCTACCAGGCCCTCTTTGTCTTCGTGCCGGAGCGACTGGCGGAACGCGTCTGGGTGGAAGAGCGTTACCCCGGTGGCACCTGGCAGATCTTGCCTGACCATCTCGGCCAGATGATGCTGGCCCTGTACGAGGTTCATCCATGACCAGGGCGAGACAAGAGTGCTTCATCTCGCTATTGCTCAGCGGCATCGTGTTACTGGGAGCTGCGTTCCGTCTCTATAACGTGAACTGGGACGAGGGGCAATTCCTGCACCCGGATGAGCGGCACCTGGCGATGGTGCTGAATGCCATCAGCCTGCCGGATAGCCTGGCCCAGTATTTCGACACAGCCCAATCGCCCCTCAGCCCCTACAATCGGGGCTATGGCAGCTTTTTCTACGGCACGTTCCCCCTGTTCCTCACCAAGGTCGTGGCCCACCTGGTCAATATGGACCGGTGGGGCGAGGCGCACCTGGTGGGGCGTGTCCTCTCGGCCCTGTTCGACCTGGGGTCAGTGATAGGGCTGTTCTTCGTGGGCCGGCGGCTCTACGGGGTGCGCGTGGGACTGCTGGCCTCCGCACTCCTGGCCCTGACCGCGTTGGACATCCAGACCTCCCATTTCTTTGCCGTGGATACGTTCTCCACCTTTTTCGCGTTAGCGTCTTTCTACTTTGCTGTCCGGGTGGCCGAGGGGGGCCGCTGGTGGCACTATGGTCTTCTGGGTCTGGCAATCGGCCTGGGCCTGGCGTGCAAGATCAGCGTGCTCATCTTCGGCGTCGTAGTGGCTGCGGCTTTACTCTACCGCCTCGTCCAGTCTTCAGTCTTCAGTCCTCAGTCTTCAGTCCTCAGTCCTCAGTCTTCAGTCGGCAGTTCACCACGTACCAATCTACCAATTTACCAATTAACCCAAGTGTTCGCCGGCGGCCTGCTTGTCCTGGCTGGCATCCTGCTGGCCTTCCGCATCGCCCAGCCGTATGCGTTCCAGGGGCCGGGGTTCCTCGGCCTCTTGCCCCATCGGCCATTCTTCGATGACCTGGGCACTATCCGGGGTCTCATGACCGGCGAGGCGGACTATCCGCCGGGCCATCAGTGGACGAATCGCACCCCGCTGCTCTATCCTCTGGAGAACATGGTGCTATGGGGCCTGGGCGTGCCGTTGGGGGTGACGGCCTGGGCCGGCTGGGGCCTGGCCCTCTATCAGCTCATCCGATACCGGCGGTGGGAACATTTGCTACCCCTGGTCTGGGTCACAGTCACGTTCCTCTACGTTGGCACTCAGTTCGTCAAATCCATCCGCTATTTCCTGCCCATCTACCCCTTCCTGGCACTGCTGGCGGCGTTCCTGGTCGTGAGTGTGTGGGATTTCGCCAAACGTCAAACGTCAAACGTCAAACGTCAAGCACCTGACGTATCACGTTCTACGTTTTACGTTTTACGCATGGTTTGGGCAATCGGCCTCGCCCTGTTCGTGGTGCTGGGCACGCTGGCCTGGGCCTTTGCCTTCATCCAGATCTATACCCGGCCGGTGACTCGCGTGACCGCCTCGCGGTGGATTTACGAGCACTGGGAGACCGCCGCGACGCTGCACACGGCTGAGGGCCAGACCATCCAGTTACCCCTGAACAACGGCACTTTCTATGCGCCCGGCGATGAGCCGGTCGTGCTCTCCTTTACGCCGGACCATGACGTGACAGCCGTGGCCGTGACGTTGAATCACCTGGAGAACGTGGCGCAGTATCCCGGGCCGGCGCAGTTTCAGATGATATTGACAGCCGACAGCGAAACGGTCCTGGTCCGGGTGGAGCAGACGGTGGAAATGGCCTCCGAGCAGCAGGTAACGTTCAGCCTGCCGGCCATACCGTTGGCCGCCGGGCAGAAGTACCACCTGCGCACGTGCCTGGTGGCCGGCCCGCCGCTCCGCGCCTGGGGCGCCGCCATTGGCAACGAACATTGGGACGACCCTCTGCCCCTGCGCGTGGACGGCAAAGACGGCTTTGGCAACCTGTACACCGGCGTGGACCTGACCCTCTACGACGAGGACGAGCCGGCCAAGCTGGACAAGCTCCTGCAGGCTCTGGATAGGGTGGATTATATCTGCCTCTCCAGCGGCCGGCTCTACAACTCCATCCCCCGTCTGCCCATGCGCTACCCCATGACGGTGCTCTACTATCGCTATCTGTTCGACGGGACGCTGGGCTTTGAGCGCGTCGCCACGTTCACCTCGTACCCCAACCTCGGCCCCATCCAGTTCAACGATGACAGCGCAGAGGAGCAGTTCACCGTCTACGACCACCCCAAGGTGATCCTGTTTCGCAAGACGCCGGCCTACTCGCGGGAGCGGGCCTACACGCTGCTGAACAACGTGGATTGGGAGCGCATCGCCCGGCTCAAGCCCATCGAGGTGCCGGGCTACAAGAACGGCCTTATGCTGACCGACGCCGACCGTGTGGCGAACACCCTGGGCGGCACCTGGCGCGACCTGTTTGATAGAGATGGCCTGGCGAATCGGTTCCCGGAGCTCACCTGGCTCTTGCTCGTGGAACTGCTGGGACTGATAGCCTTGCCGTTCACCGTCTTTCTGTTTCGCCACCTGGAGGATAAGGGCTACCTCTTCGCCAAGACGCTGGGCATCCTGCTATTGGCCTGGCTCTCGTGGCTGTTGGCCTACAACACCCCAGAAGGCTACACCCGTCTCACTATCCAGATCGCCCTGGCTCTTCTCTGTCTCCTGTCTCTATCCCTATCTCTCCTCTCCCCCACCCTCCGCCGGGACCTGCTCCACCTGTTCAGGTCACGTTGGCGGCTGATCCTGTTCTGCGAGGCCCTGTTCCTGGCTGCATTTCTGCTGTTCTACGTCATCCGGCTGGGCAATCCGGACCTCTGGCATCCCTACAAAGGCGGCGAGAAGCCGATGGAGTTCGCCTACCTGAACGCGGTGATCAAGACCACACGCTTCCCGCCATACAACCCCTGGTTCGCCGGCGGCTATATGAACTACTATTATTTCGGTCAGGTGATGATGGCCACGCTCATCAAACTGACCGGCATAGTGCCGGCGGTGGCCTTTAACCTGTGCATCCCCACCCTGTTCGCCCTGACCGTGGGTGGGGCCTTTAGCGTGACGTATAACCTGGTCTGCGGACCGCGCCGTTATGCCCTGGTCTATGGGTTGCTGGGCAGCCTGTTCGTGGCCGTGATCGGCAACCTGGGCCAGGTGGTGCTCATCCTGGAAGGCCTGCGCAATCTGGGCGGCGGGCCGGCCGAGGGATTAGCGGGGCTAAGAAACATCCTGACCGGCCTGAGCCAGGTCTTACAGGGTCAGTCGCTCAACTTCAGCATCGAGTGGTGGTATTGGAACGCCACCCGCATCATCCCGGATACCATCCACGAACTACCCTGGTTCTCGTTCGTTTACGCCGATCTACACCCGCATCTCATCGCCCTGCCGTTCACTATCGTTGTTCTGGGGTTACTTGTGAGTCTCCAGTCCTCAGTCCCCAGTCCCCGGTCCGCAGTTGCCAGTCCGCAGGAGGCAAGGGACAACACGCAACACGCAACACTCATCCCCCCTACGTTTCATGTTTCACGTTTCACGTTTTACGATCTGGTGGACACCCTGGCCCTGGCCCTCCTGCTCGGCGCGTTGCGCTGTACGAACACCTGGGATTGGCCCACGTATCTGCTGTTAACTTTGGCGACCCTGGGGGCGCAGCAGTGGACGCGGCTCGACCCTCACCCCCGCCCCCTCTCCCTACTAGGGCGAGGGGGGTTATGGGTCGGGCTGCGGTTTGCCGCCGTGTTCTTCCTGTGCGGTTGGCTCTTCCAGCCTTACCATGACCATTATGTACTGTTCTACAGCAAATTAGAGCCGTGGACCGGTGAGCGCACCGTCCTGGGCGATTACCTGCTGGTCAACGGCATCTTTCTGTTCATCATCGTCTCGTGGCTGGTGTATTGGTGGTTGCGCCGGGGTAGTCTGGTGGGGGGCGTGCTGCGGGCCGCTCTACAAGGCCGGGCAGTGGGGCGTTACATGCACCTGGCCCGGCTGGTGAGCCGGGGGCGCTCGCCGTGGGACGGCCTGGAGCTGTGGGGAGCGACGGCCGTGCTCATCGCCGCGCTGGCCCTGGTGGTGGCCGGGCTGCCGCTGTTCGGCGTGCTGCTGCCGGTGATGGTGCTGGTCGGCATATTGCTATTGCGGCCGGAGACAGCGCCCCCAGCCCGGCTGACCCTGCTCATGGTCCTGATGGGGTTGGGGATCAGTTGGGGGGTGGAACTGGTAGTGGTGGCCCCAGACGTAGGCCGGATGAACACCGTGTTCAAGTTCTATTTGCAACTATGGGTGCTATGGGCTATTGCCTCGGCCGTGGGCCTGGCGATGTTGTTCCAGCCCCTTAGCTTGAACCCACCTGGGCGTTCCGTGGGGTATGCGGCATACCGAAAGAGACGAGCCGGGAGCCTGCTGAAGGTCACCTGGACGGCCGGGTTGCTCGTGCTGCTGGGCTGTGGGATGCTGTATCCGCCCACATCTGCCCGGGCCAAGATCGAAGACCGCTTCGTGCCGACGCCCCCCACGCTGGATGGCATGGCCTTTATGCGCCAGGCCATCTGGTACACGGCCTGGCGCACGCCCGGCCCAGAGGGCAACGCGCCGGAGCGCAACTACCAGGTCGAACTGGTCTGGGATTACCAGGCCATCCGCTGGCTACAAGACAATGTGGTGGGTTCGCCAGTGATCGCGGAAGGCTCCACCGGCATCTTTTATCGGTGGGACTGCCGGGTGGCCATCTACACTGGCCTGCCGGATGTGGTGGGCTGGGACTGGCATCTACAACAACAGTTAGGAACCTACGCGCCGCAGTTGAGACAGCGTTATGCTGATCTAACCACGATCTACGGCGAGGATGATGTGCCACGAACATTGGAGGTGTTGCGCAAATACCACGTGAAGTATATCTATGTGGGTGATCTGGAGCGCATCTATTATGACGCCCGGGGCCTGGCCAAGCTGGAGGCGATGAAAGACGTGTACCTGGATGAGGTTTACCGCAATCATCATGTGGTCATCTACCAGGTGCGCGATTGGCAGCCCTGATGAGCCACCGGCTGGCCCGCCTGAAGGCCGGGTTCCATGTGGTGGAGCAGCTATCCATACGATGAATCGAGGTGAATAATGCGTATCCCCATTATCGCGGGCAACTGGAAGATGAACACGAACGTGGACGAGGCGATCCGGCTGGTGGAGTCCATGTTGGACGACCTGGAGGCCGTGCCGGGGGTGGAGCGGGTCCTGTGCCCGCCATTCGTCTCCCTGACCTACGTGTCTGATCTGCTGATCGAGACCACCATCGGTCTGGGGGCGCAGAACATGTACCCGGCCGAGAAGGGGGCGTTCACCGGCGAGATCTCGCCGTATATGCTCAAGGGCCTGTGCCAGTATGTGATCCTGGGCCATTCGGAGCGGCGGCAGCACTTTGGCGAGACCGACGAGTTCGTGAACCGCAAGGTCCACGCGGCCCTGGCTCACGGCCTCACCCCCATCATCTGCATCGGGGAGACGCTGGCCCAGAACGAGGCTGGCCAGACGGAAGAAGTGGTGACCCACCAGACCCGGGCCGTGTTGGCTGATCTGAGCGGCGCACAGGTGAGTCGGATCGTAATCGCCTATGAGCCGATCTGGGCCATCGGCACCGGGCGGCCGGCCACCGGCGAGGGGGCGAACCAGGTCAGCGGCCTGATCCGGGATACGGTGGCGGCCCTGGTGGGGCACCCGCCGGCCCAGGCCCTGCGCATCCAGTACGGCGGCAGCGTGACCGCCGAAAACGCCGCCGGGTTCTTGAGCCAGCCGGAGATTGACGGGGCGTTGGTGGGCGGCGCCAGCCTCAGGGCCGACCAGTTTGTGCACATCGTGCGTCTGGCTGCTCAGCTCAAGGGCGTCTAGCGGCTCATCCGGTCAACGCCGGGCCGGGCTGCTCAAAGGCGGTCCACGCCCGCTGTCCTGGAAGTACGAGGGGGGCCAAAGCCATAGTTACCGCAGGTAGACGATCTCACCAAAGGCCTCGCCGGTCACCCGGCGGGGCCGTTTGTTGCCCAGTAGCTCGGCTTCCCAACGGCCCAGGTACTTGATGGTGGCGCGCCGGACCATGCGCCGGGCGATCTGCCGGCGCAGCCAGCCCATATCCGCCGGCGGGGGGACACGCCGCGCGGCCAGCCGCTCTGTCTCTACCGTGATCGGGCCGATGACCGGGTGCTCTGCCTCCGGCAGTTCCAACGTCTGCCGCAGCGGGTAGACGCGCCCGGTGACCGGGTCCCGGGCCTCCTGGTCTGGGATCATGGCAAACTGGCCCAGTCCAGCGGTCTCCGGACGCACCTCGTAGGCCAGACGACCGCCCATAAAGACGGCACAGGCGTTGAGGAAATCACCGCGCACGCCAAAGCGACGGCTGGGGATCACATAGTAGACGATGGCGACGTCATCCCCTCGCCCTGGCGCGGGGCAGGCGGAGTGCAGACGGCCGGTATACCAGCGGTCAAAGTGGGCAAAGATGGGCCCGCCCATCCAACACTTGTCCCGGTAACCCCGGCCGGTCACTGGCAGCTCCCGGTTGCCCAGGCGCAGCGTGCCTGCCACCTGGCCCATGGGCACGGCCACAGTCCAGGCGAAAAAGCTTTTGCCGCCCCGGTCTGGCACGATGTGCCAGTCCCAGTGCTTCCAGGCCGGCGTCAGGCTGGTGAGGGTCAGGTCGGCCGTCACGTTTTCCACAGCGACGTGCATCTCGTAGCGGGGAGGCGCGCCGCGCAGCCAGCTTTGACCGAGGCGCACGTCGCAGGCGTCCTGGGCTGCCGCAAAATCGGCCGGGTCGCCGGTGAAAGCCAGGTGACGAGGTGCCGCGTCCGGCGTAAAGAGCGTGGCCCGCAGGCTCGGCTCTGGGGGCCGGGGGGCCACACCCTGCACCTGCCAGGCCACAGACAGGGCGTAGCCAGCCGGAGCCGGGTCAAAGCAGGCATCAAAGTACCACCATTCGGCGAACGTGCCCGAAGAGGCCGGGTGCCAGGCGTCGTCCGTGGAGTCCAGATTTCCCCACCAGGTGGGTTCAGTGCTCATGTCTCCCCCGAAAAGAAAATAGCCACTGGCTTTACTGCTCGCGGTGGGGTTTCAAATCCCGCACGAGCTTGCTCGCGCCCACGCTCTGCGTGGGTGCGAAACGCCGGGTCGCGCGGTCAGGGCCGTCTCGCCTGCCTCGTGCCCACGCTGAGCGTGGGCACGAGGCAAGGGGTGGCACACCCCGCGCGAGCATAAGATAGGCACGGTAAACAGATACCGAAGATGGAAAAAAGTTGCTCAAAGCGGCGACCACGTCTGCGACCTCACGCTGGCGCCTGACTTCGTGGCAAGCCGTAGGGAGTGCGACCCGCCGCTTCGCGCTCGGCGGTCAGTGCGAAGCCTCAGGCCCCCGGCCCAGGCCGGACTGGGTGGGCCTGGCAGACCGCCGAGGAGCACGAATTTCCATCTACTGAGACCGAGCAGTCACCCCCGTCTTTTCCTGGCGGTCTCCTGTTGTTGGAACAGGCTACCCAGGAAAGCCCGCTTCATCGCCCCACCCAGACCATAGCGCGGCATAAAGTCTGGGGTTTCCTCCACCTCTCCACTCAGCCACCGGGCGCGGGTCTCCCGGAGCAGTTCCAGGCTGGCCCGCAAAGCCCTTTCATCACCGGCCAGGAGTCGTGCGCGCCAGACCTGTAATTGGGCCATCAGTTCGTCCATCCACCGGGCGATGTTTTCACGGTTAGCCAACAGCAAGGTCAGGGACTCCGCTGTATCCCGGTCCATGGCGCGGGTCTCCTGCTCGAACTCGTGGGTGATGAACTGGCCCAGGTCCCGTCGGGCCGGATGGGTCATGAGCAGTTCCATATGGGCCACGGCGGCCAGCAGGGCCAGGTGATCGAAGGCCCCGGCCAGGCCGTCATGTTCGGCCGCGTCCAGGAACAGGCACCGCGCGCCCAGGCCGCCTACCAGATCGGCCACCAGGCGCACGGCCTCCTCACTGGCCTGAGGCGCCGGACAGAGGCAATAGGGTAACCCATCGAAGAGGTCCGCGTGCGCGCCGGCGATCCCTGGAGCGGCTGGGGGCCGGCGTACCAACGGGTCACCGCCGACAAAGCTGATGTGATCGGGGAGCAATTCGGTGGCCCAGGCCAGGACCGGCACCTTGACGCTGGCGGTATCGGTGACGATGCAGCCGGCCGGCGCGTCCCGGGCGATGATCTCCAGGGTTTGCCGGATGCCGGATAACGGCGTGGCGATGATCACCAGCCCGGCCCCATCCAGAGCAGACGGCAGGTTCCAGTCGGCCCGATCTACCGCGCCGATCTTCTGGGCCTGCCGGGCCGTGGCCTGGTCTTTATCATGGCCTACGATCTCGGCTTTGACCCCCACCTTTTTCAACCCCAGGCCGATGGAGGATCCAATGAGGCCGGTGCCAATGATAGTGATGCGGGGCATGGGAGACTCCTCCGAAAATAGACTCCGTTCGCGGCGGCGACCACGTCTGCGACCTGGCAGGCCATAGGGAGTGCCACCCGCCGCTGGCGCGGGGTGGCACACCCCGCGCGAGCACGGTCGCGCAGCATATTTTCGTTCTACGGGGTGCGCCCCGCGCGTGGGCACTCCTCCGAAAATAGACCCCGTTCGCGGCGGATCGCCCACTGCTCGCGGCGGCGACCGCAGGGAGTGTGACCCGCCGCTGGCGCGGGGTGGCACACCCCGCGCCAGCACACCGGCGTATTTTCGTGCCACGGGGTGCGCCCCGCGCGCCAAGCCCAGGCTTGACTGGGTGCGGGTCTCCTTTGCTAATTGGCTTCGTCGGCGTGGCGCAAGGCCCGGGCCAGGGGATCGCACCCCGGCTCGTGGTGGGCAGCGATGAGGGCCACGACGGCTGGCTCAGCCCCGGCTGCCTGGGCCAACGCGGCGCCCCGGGCCGGATGTTGGTTATAGACATAAAAGGGATACCGCCAACCTGTCGGCTCTGGCGTCCAGGCCGGGTGGATCGCCCGGAGCAGCACGTTCGCCACGCGATAGAGGACCGGCAGGGGGCCGGTCGTCTTGCCCACATCGTGCAGCAGGGCGGCCTGGAGCAGGGCCGGCTGGTCGTAACCGGCCCGCCGCAAGGTTTCATACACGCCCAGCGCATGACGCTGGTCATAGAGGGACTGGCTATAGAATAACTCGGCCAGAGCCGATGGCAGCGTGGCCGCCACCACCTGGCGATCCCGGGCGCTGATGCGGGCCGTGATCGCGCACCAGAATTGCCGCACCCGATACCCGGCGCGCACGGTCAGGCGTACCCGGAGACCCGGGCTGCGATCTCCCAGACCAGGTAGAACAGTCGGCTCAGCAGCCCGCCCCCACCCAACGTGCCCAGGACGATCACCATGATCAATAGATATACCCCATACGGCTCGAGCTGGCGCAGGGTGAAGGCCAGTTGCCGTGCCCACCGCAAATGATAGGGCAGGCTATCCAGGATGCCCAACAGGACCGAGAAACCGTCCAGCGGCGGGATGGGCAAGAGATTGAACACGGCCAGACTCCAGTTCACCACCGCCAGCGTGAACAGCAAGGTGTATAGCAGCACCTGGATCAGGTTACCGCCCCCGGCTGACAGGGGAAAGACCAGGAGCAGGCCGCGCAAGATCAGGGCAAAGACCAGACCCAGGGCCAGGTTAGACAGCGGCCCGGCGAAAGAGATCAGGGCATAGTCCCGGGAGCCGCGCCGGAGGTTATAGGGATTCACTGGCACTGGCCTGGCCCAGCCGAACCCCACGCCGGCCACGATCATCACCAGGATCATCAGCCCGCCGATGAGGTCCAGGTGGCGAAGGGGATTCAGGGAGATGCGGCCCAGATATTTGGCCGTGGGATCGCCCCGTTGATAGGCGGCCCAGGCATGGGCGCACTCGTGCACGGTCAGCCCGCTGACGATGGCCAGGCCCAGAAATAGCATATTGAGCAGGCGCGCAGTCAGGATGGAAAGATCAAGCATGGATAATTCCTCCGATCTCCATTTACTGAGGCTCAGAGTCCTCGCTGGATGTCCAGGGTAGCCAGTGCCAGTTCGAACTTGCTGCGGGGTTCCGGCGCCAGATGCCAGGTGGTAACCAGGTCATGGGCGATCCGGCGCAGGTCGTCCATGGTCCCATTCAGCGTCAGTTCGACCTCCAATTCCAGGTAAACGGTCGCGCCCACCTGGACCTCATCCAGGCTAAGCTCGGCGATGGTTCGGTCCCCATTGGCCAGCATCCGTATATGCCGGGTCTGGTGGAGGTCAAAGAGGGTCTCCAGCGGCTGATCCTGGCACAGTTTCTCGGCCAGGTCGCGGGCCGGGCCATTGGGCCAGGAGGTGGGGACCAGGCTGGCCCCGGCCGGCAAGGTCGTCTCGTGCTCCGCCCGTTGGTGGATGGCCCCCGCTGCTCCACCCAATCCCTTGAAAGTGAGCAGCCGTTTGCCGGCGCGTTGACGCAACCGGCAGGCGTAGCCGCCGCGCCGGATGGCCTGATCGGGGGTATCCAGATAGCGGTCGTGAATCTCCTGGGTTGTACCGGCGACCAGCCGCATCCCGGCCAGCGTCTTGGCGGCCAGGAGCCGCTGGAAGGTGCTCATATCTGGAACGGCAAACTTGGCTTCGATCTCCACAGGTTACTACCGACTTTGCCGAGAAGTGATTGCTCAGACTACTCTCCCGCAGGTTGCTGGAAACCGCCCACGAACCGGCGAGAGGGTGAGCACACCGGGAATTATACCAGATCAGGCGTGCTATCGCAAAAGGCTGCGGGGGAGCGTCACACATTTGCGGACACAGGAAACGGGCACCAGCAGCGATTATGCGCGCTGGAGTCGAGCCTTCAGGCGGGTCTTGCGGGCACGAACCGGCTAAAGCCTCGACTCCAGAGCCGTGCTGTCCCCAACGCGATACGCTCACGCTGCGGCCAGTCAAGACCGCCGGCCTAACTCCAACACCTTTCAAATAACACTCCGGAATCGAGCCTGCAGGCGGAAATCCGGCTGAAGCCTCTACTCCAGCACCTTATTTGAAAAGTATTGGGCCTAACTCCTTTCATCATCCTGACATCCGTGCATAACTTCTGTCAAGGAGGGAACAGGGAGGGAGAAAGCCTTTCTGGGGGTTTTTGCGGCGGCGAAGCCGCCGCAAAAACCCCCTGCGCGGCCCCTCCCCGAAGGGACGCGAAGTGGGGAGCGAGTCAGTGCCCTCATGCGTTTAATTACGCCCGAATGTCAGCATCATCGGATTGACGGGATGGCACGCACGTGGTATACTGTAACAAGTATATCATTGGACTTTGGACAGGATACCCCACCAGGAATAGAGCTTCATAGGCCGCCTGAAGGCTTCAGGAAAGTCCGGTAGATCAAACGACGAGGAGCGACATGGCCTGCTCCCCCCAACGAGTGGGCGTCTTTGTGGATGCCCAGAACCTGTATCACTCGGCCAAGAGCATCTATGACCCGGATGCGATGGTGGACTATCGGGCCTTGTTGGAGCTGGCGGTGGCAGGACGCAGCCTGATCCGGGCCATCGCCTATGTCATTGCCATCGAGGGGGTAGACCAGAGCGGTTTTTTCGACGTGTTGCGCCGGTTGGGATTCGAGATCAGGGCCAAGCCAGCCCGATTGCTCCCAGACGGTAGCCGCAAGGCCGATTGGGACATGGGTATTGCCATGGACACCATCGCCCTGGCCGAAAAGCTGGATGTGATCGTCCTGGTCAGCGGCGACGGTGACTTTGTGGACCTGGTGCGGTTTTTGCAGGCCCGGGGCGTGCGCGTGGAGGTGATGGCCTTTCGGGCTACCACAGCCGCGATGCTCAAAGAAGCCGCCGATCAGTACCAGGCTTTGGACGATACGATCATCCATATGCGGCGGTGAACGACGCCAGAACCTCAGCGAGGGGAAATATGTACGAAGACGAAGACGGCCCCCAGCAATGGATTGTCCATGAGATCCTGCGCCAGGCCGACTCAGGAGGAGCAGCCGTGACCAGTGAAACTGCCAGGGAGGTCCCCGAGTATTATGCCAGCAGCGTGACCCTGGCCACCAACATCTATGACGTGACGCTCCAGTTCCGGGTCCAGGTGCCGCCGGTGGCTCCCGGCCAGCCGCCATCAGAGCGACCAGTGTGCGTGGTGCGCATGAGTCCCCAGCACGCCAAGATGCTGGCCCTCATCCTCACCAACGCCATACAAGATTACGAAGCTCGTTTCCAGACCCGGCTACCCATCCCGTCAGACCACCAGGTTGTGGGCTGAGGGCCAGGCCAGGTCTACTCTCCCAGGGGTTGTTTTAAATTTGATGGATACAAACGATCTTTGAAAGAGTAGTAACTATCATAATCTGGAGGTGAGCAACATGCCAAACATCAACTGGCTCGACGTCATAGGATGGGTCCTGTTACAGATCGCCATCTTCATCCAGTCACTCATCTACGCCGGGGTGGGCGTGGTCCTGCTCTTCCTGGCGTACAGGGTCTTTGACTGGCTGACCCCGATGGACATGAACAAGGCGATATTCGAGGAGAACAAGACTGCTGTGGCCATCGCCGTGGGCGCGTTCGTCCTGGGGATCGCCCTGGTCATCGCAGCGGCCATCGTGGGTTAGAACCGGCACGGAGGCCCTATGACTACGCGGGTATTGAATTGCCCAAGCTGTGGCGCCCCTCTCGAGATCGAGAGCCGATTCACTCGTCTGGTGATCTGCAAATATTGCGGCCAGACCTCCTATGTCCACGACACGGGCCTGGATCCCACCGGCAAGGTGGCCAAGCTGGTGGAAGCCGACTCGCGGCTGGGCGTGGGCAGGCGAGGCAGCATCAAGGGGCGGCCCTTCAAGGTGCTGGGCCGCGTGCGCTACAACTACGAGGGCGGCTTCTGGGACGAATGGTTCATCCAGTTCGATGATGGGCAGTCAGGGTGGCTGGAGGAGGACGACGAGGGCGAGTACGTGCTCACGTACAAGACCCGGCTCACCACGCCCCTCCCGCCCTTTGAGCAGATCCGCATCGCCAGCACCATCCCGGTCTCGAAGGAGAAAGTCTTTGTCACGGAGAAGGGCAAAGGCTTCATCGCCGGGGCCGAAGGGGAAGTTTCCATCGCGGCTTCGCCAGGCAAACCTATCCAGTTCGTGGACGGCAACGCCGGTGGCCGGGCGGTGCGCATCATCATGACCGACGAGTCTATCCACCTGAGCATCGGCGACGCGCTGGAGTTCGACGACATCCAGGTGTGAACAGCCCTCAGTCACCTGTCCTCAGCCAACGTGCACTGCAAGGAGATGATGATGGTATTAGAAGTCAAGCAACTGAATTGCCCCCAGTGTGGGGCCAGCCTGGCGGTCCATAACGCCAAAAAGGCCCGCGTCCTGGTCTGCCATCACTGCGGTTCTGAGATTGACCTGACCAGCCCTGAATACGCGGTGGTGGGTCAGGCGATCCGGGGCAGTGCGCCGCCGTCCAGCCCCATCCGCCTGGGCCAGACTCCCACTTTCGATGGGGTTAAATGGATGGTAGTGGGCCGGGTACGCTACCGTGATGAGGACTACTGGGACGAGTGGCTGCTCCTGAGTGAGGAGGGCAAATACCAATGGCTGGTGGAATCGGAGGGCAAATTCACGCTCTATCAACCCTTTGCCCCCACCAGCCCGGTGGACCCGGCCAGGGTGCGTGATACGGTGAACCTGGAGGGGATCGAGGCCCAGGTCACGGAGCGAGGGCGAGCCACCATTGAGTACCTGGAGGGTGAGCTGACCTGGAAAGCCCGTATCGGCGACAAGATGAATTATTTGGAAGCCGAACATGCCGGGGGCATCTATAGTATCGAATGGACCGAGCAGGAGATCGAGTTCTTCCGGGGCCAGGAGATCAGTCGGGCGGCGGTGTGGCAGGCCTTTGGATTTGAGGCCCGGCCGGCACGTCAGCCGGGGCTTCTTACCGGCCCTCGCCCTGGGACTGGTAAGGGGATGACTTCTGGCGTGTCGCTGATCGTGGTCATGATCATCATCTTTATCGTGCTGTGTATCTGCTGCAGCCTGTGCGGCTGCCTGCCGGCCGGCAGCGGAGGCGGCGGTGGGCCCAGCATCCGCATCGGCGCGCCCAGTGGCGGCGGCGGCTTTAGCGGCGGCGGCTTTGGCGGCGGCAAGTAGACCGGCGCATCACCCGGACCTCGGCGAGCTATCCCAACCGCCGAGGTCTTTTTATTCTCCCCCTCCGCAGGTTGGTGGTCACTTCGGTGGGGATAAACCTGCTGCTTCCACAGCAAGGGAG
This sequence comes from Anaerolineae bacterium, assembly GCA_034435155.1. GTDB lineage: Bacteria > Chloroflexota > JAHJIN01 > JAHJIN01 > JAHJIN01 > DAOTYG01. Next base: position 25,546 of record DAOTYG010000075.1, read on the forward strand.
AAGAAATAGGGGTTGGGCGACGGCTTCGCCGTCGCCCAACCCCACACCCCGGGGGTAGGGAGCAAGGAGCATCAGTAGATGGAAAAAGTTGCTCAAAGCGGCGACCACGTCTACGACCTGGCAAGCCGCAGGGAGTGCGACCCGCCGCTTTCGCGCTCGGCGGTCGCAGACCGCCGAGGAGCACGGAGCAAATTCGGGGTGCGCCCGGCGCGTGAAGGTCTCGTCTTACAAGGCGATGGGGTGTTCCAGCAACTTGACCAGCAAATCCACACACGCGCGCACGTCTCCATAGTCCACCATCTCGGAGGGGGTGTGAGCGTAGCGGCAGGGGATGGAGACGCAGCCGGCCAGCACGCCGGCCCGGGTCAGTTGCATGGCCCCGGCGTCTGTGCCGCCAAAGGGCATCACCTCTAACTGGTGAGGGATGCTGTGGCTCCGGGCCGTCTCCACCAGCAACTCCCGCACCCGAGGACTCACCAGCAGGCTGTTGTCTCGGATCTTGATGGCCGCCCCTTTACCCAGAGCCACAGGCATGGGGTGAGCCTCCGGCGTATCGCCGGTAGCGCAGATGTCCACCGCGATGCCGATGTCCGGATCAATGCCGAAGGCGCTGGTCCGCGCGCCGCGCAATCCCACCTCCTCCTGCACACTGAACACAAAGTAGACCTCGTTGGGACACGCCGATAGCTCCTGAAGCACCTGCACCAGGACGGCGCAGCCGATGCGGTCATCGAAGCAGTTCGCCACCAACCGCTGCCCCAGGTCCACAAAAGGCCGCTGGTAGGTCGCCATAGCGCCGATCTGGACCCGCCTCTCAGCATCGGCCTTGTCCACAGCCCCCACGTCCAGGTAGACCTTGTCCATGTTCAGGGCCTCTTCGGGTTTATCCAGCTTTTCCACGCCAAAGACGCCCACCAGTCCGCTCGCAAAGGCTGCCCGCTCACCGATGAGCGCGTGAGGCCGGATGCCGCCGATAGTGTTAAAGCGCAAAAAGCCCTTCTCGTCTATGTAACTCACGATAAAACCGATCTGGTCCATGTGAGCCGAGAGCATGATCCGGGGCGTGCCCGGGACGGCGCCGGCCCGGTGGACGATGAGATTGCCCATCACGTCCACGCGCACATCGTCGGCCCGGCCCTGGACCTGCCCCCGGATGAACTCGCGCACCTTGTCCTCATGGCCTGATGGCCCCCAGATTTCGGTCAGGTTCTTGATCAGCTCTTTCACAATCCTTCTCCTCTCTGTCTATTTGCCCATTTGCCTCAGCGTTTCGATCATAAGTTGCGCCGTGTGGCGGTAATCGTCCAGGTTGAGCAGGGAGACGGGGCCGTGGATATAGCGCGAGGGTACGGCCAGCACGGTCGAGGGGACGCCCTCACGTGTCTGGTGGATCGCCCCGGCGTCGGTGCCGCCCAGGCCAGGGGCCTTGAACTGGTAGGGGATGCCATGTTGCTTCGCCGTCTGGATCAGCAAATCGGTCAGGCCCCGGTCGGTGATGACGGTGCGGTCGGCGATGGTGAGGGCCGGGCCGGCGCCCAGGCGGGTCACCGGCGTCTCGTCGCGTTTCTTGGGGCCGTCGTCGCAGATGGTCCCCTCCAGCACGAACGCCAGGTCCGGCGCGATGCCGTAGGCGGCCACCTGCGCGCCGCGCAGTCCGACCTCCTCCTGCACGGTAAAGGCGGCGTGCAACTCACAGTCGTAGGGGCCGGCCTGCAAGACTCGCACCAGCACGGCACAGCCAGCCCGGTCGTCAAAGGCCTTGCCTTTCACCGTATGCGCCGTAACCGGCGCAAAGGCCGTGTCAAAGACGGCGTAATCACCCACCTTCACCAGGCGGCCGGCCTCCTCCTGGCTGCTTGCCCCGATGTCTATGCTCATGGCGTCTACCTTGATCATCTGTTTGCGCTCGTTCGGCTCTTGCAGATGGATGGGCTTGAGGCCGATGACGCCGGGCACGCCGTCCACGCCGATGCGCACGCGCCGGGCCGGCAGGACGCGAGGATCGATCCCCCCCACCGGCCGGAAGCGCAACGCGCCGCTCTTCTCGAGGTGCACGATCATCAGCCCCACCTCGTCCATGTGGGCGGCGAGCATCACCCGGCGGGCTGAACCGCCGCCCCGGGGCCGCTGCACGGCGATGAGATTGCCCAACGCATCTACCCGCTGCTCGTCCACGTAGTCGGCGATGTGCTTGAGGATGACCTCCCGCACGGCCTTTTCGTTCCCGGAGACGCCCGGCGCCTCCGATAGCTCTTTTAGCAGTTCCATGTTGTCTCCTCGTTGCTAGATATTGGTCAACCACTCCTTGTCCGTCAATTCGGCGATCAGGTGGGCCAGCAGGCGGGCTGTCCGCTCGATGTCCGGCAGGGCGACGACCTCCACCACGGTGTGCATATAGCGCAGGGGGATGGAGAGCAGCCCGGTGGGTATCCCCGCCCGCGTGATCTGCATGGCGGCGGCGTCGGTGCCGGCGGGCCGGGGGGCCGGATCGATCTGGTGGGGGATCTCGTGAGTCTGGGCCGTCTGCACCAGGCGGGCGTGGACAGCCGGGTGGAAGTTTGGCCCCAGGCCGATGGCCGGCCCCTCGCCCAGCTTCATGGTCTCCGTCTCGGAGACGCCGGGCATATCGCCCTGGGTCACGTCAATGGCGATCCCCAGATCGGGGGCGATGCCATAGGTACTGGTGATGGCCCCCCGCAGCCCTACCTCCTCCTGGACCGTGGCGACGGCATAGATGTCCCAGGAATGGCGTAGCCCGGCCAGTGTTTCCAGGGTCAAGATCAGGGCCGTCACCGAGGTCCGGTTGTCGAACGCCTTGCCACAGGCCAGCCGGCCCTTGCCCTTCAGCTCCACAAAGGGTTGAGCCAGGGTCACCACGTCGCCCACCTGGACCAACTCGCGGACCTGGGCCTCCGTCAGCCCCACGTCAATGAACAACTCTTCCAGGGGGACGGGCTTTTCGCGCTCCTCGGCCGAGACCACGTGGGGCGGCCGACTGCCGATGACGCCGGGCAGGGGTTGCCGACCATGCACCAGCACCTCCTGGCCCAGCAACACGCGGGGGTCAAAGCCCCCCACCGGGACAAAGCGCAAAAAGCCAGCCTCGATCTGGAGCACCATGAGGCCGATCTCGTCCATGTGCGTGGCGAGCATGATACGGGGCCGGGGTTCCGCGCCCGTGCCGCGTTTCAGGGCGATGACGTTGCCCAGCCGGTCCGTGGTGATCTCGTCCGTCAGGGGGGTGAGTTCCTGGATGATGAGGTCGCGCACCGGCCCCTCGTGGCCGGCGACGCCGCTGGCCTCTGACAGGTCTTTCAATAGCTTGACAGTATCTTTCACCGAGTCCTCCTCTCAGTGACGGCTGACCAGTCCTTGCAATAGTCGTGCCCGCAATCCGAAAGTCAGCCCGACGACCTCTCTACGGATTTCATCATATTGATCTCTGTCGGTCTTTCCAGAATCTTTACTGCTTCTACATCTCTTACCGCTTCCATATCACTACCCTCCTGGCTGATGGCCGATTGGTCAGATAAGGGTGTAATCGCTCCTATCTCCGAACTGCTGCCACGATCCCCCGATCTGTCATGCTGAGGAGCGGTTTTTGCGGTGCTGAGTGAAGCCGAAGCAAGCATCTCGTTTCCGGCCTGGAGTCCATCACACCAACGAGATTCTTCGGCGCTTCGCGCCTCAGAATGACGGTTCTCCCTCTCTGGGAGATAAGAGCAACTGCACCCGTCAGATAAGCTGTCAGAATGAACCCATCCTCGTCGCTGATTTCTCGATACACCACCACCAGGAACTTGCTGGTCACTGGTGTTCGATGATAAAAGCGGACCGCGAGCAACTCGCCAAAGTCACCTTGCTGGATCAGATCCGGCTCTGTCAACGTTTCCAGGACTCGTTGGCGTTGACCATCCATCTCTGGATGATGACGCACGATGTGTCGCCACCGCTCTTCAACGCCTGGTGTGAGATATGGCGGTTGAAACCGCACCTGAGGGGCGTAAACCGCCGGTCGGCCGCCCGCTTCGCGGCGGTCGGTTTTAGCGTCCCCCGTGTAGCGGGGGGACGCCCGGCCGCCAGGCCAGCCAGGCGCGACTTCGGTCGCTAATTCACTTTAGACAATTCTGGAGTCGAGCCTTCAGGCGGGGCGTATCTTGTGGGCATGACCGGCTAAAGCCTCTACTCCTTGTGTTGTGCAACCAGTTGTCCAAAGTCCAATAATTCACACCAAGCGTCGTAGACTCAGGGATAGGCGATCACCGTCACGGTGGTTGTCAGCGTCGCCGTCGCCGTGACCGTGGCGACGGTGGGGAGAGCGGTCTCGGTGGCCGTGGGCGTCAGCGTAGCCGTCGCGGTCGCGGTTGGCGTCGCCGTCGCCGTATTCGTAGGCGTGACCGTCCATGTCGCCGTGGGCGTGGGCGCCCATGTCGCCGTGGGCGTGGGCGTCCATGTCGCTGTGGGCGTGGGCGTCCCCGTCGCCGTCGGCGTGGCGGTGGCCGTGTGGGTGGGCGTGCCGATCCAGGTGGGTTCCGGCGTCCAGGTCGGCGATGGCGTGACCGTAGGCGTCGCCGTGGGCAGCGGCGTGACGCTGGGCACGGCCGGGCGCGTAGGGACTGGCGATGGGGCTACGTACACCGTCGGCGTGGGCGACGCATAAGGCGTCGGCGTGGGTGACGCCGGGTATTGCGGCGTGGTGCGCACCCAGACCAGCAGGGCAAAGCCGGAGCAATACAGGCACGCCGTCGCCGCCAGGAGTAAGGCCAGACACCCCCAGAAGGCACGTTGTGGTCGGGATAGCCCGCGCACCCACCCGGCCAAGCTGTCATCCGGCAACGCCTCGGACGGCGGGATATGGGCTGGCGGCGGTGGTGGTGGGGCTGGCCGGGGCGTGGGTGGTCGCCAGACCAGCGGCCGCTCCACTGGCTCGGGCAAACCCGGCGGGCGATCCGACTCTGCGGCCGCCAGGCGTTCACTCCCCGGCCGCCAGGCTTCTGCTCCTTCCAACTCCTCCAGCCACGCCGGCAGGTCCTGCCCCGGCTCCTCGTCCGTGCCCGGCGCGCCTAATATGTCCGGCGAAAGTTCACTTCGCATACCACCACCTGCCCGTCCAGCCGGGGCACTTCCACGTGCGCCGACTGGCTGCGCCGGTCACCATCCACCACGATGATGTCAAAGCTGCCGGGGCTGAGGCAGAACTCAAAGACGCCGCTGAAGGGCTGGTCTATGCCGGGGCGCGGCACGATGGCCCGATCCTCTGGGCCTGGCCCCCAGCGGGCTTCTACCTGGATGCCGGTCACTGGCTGACCGGTGGCGTCCAGGACGCGGCCGGTGATCTGGGCCGCGCACACGCCCTGGCCGGGCACCTGCCGCTGGCTCTGCAACTCTACCACATAGTCGAACCCGCCTGGTGTGGGGGTAACGGATGGCGTGGGGGTGGAGCCGGGTCTCCGGGTGGGCGTTGGCGCGCCGGGTGTCGCCGTGGGAACGGTCGCCGTAGGCTCTGGCGTGGGCGTTGGCGTGTAGGTGGGGAACACCTCCGGTGTCCAGACGATAAAACTCGTGGGGGTGGGAGTGGGTTGCTCGCCGGGCCAGGGGATCAGGCCGGCCAGTTGCACCACACCGTCTATCACCCCTTGCGAGAGGCTGCCCCAGACCTGGGTGAATCCCCAGCCCAATGCCAGGAGCAAGGCCCCCAACAGGGCATACAACAGGGCCTGTTCACAGCCCAGGCGGGGGAAGCGCGGCCGTGGCCTCACGCGCGCGCGCAATTCTTCCTCGATGTTTCGTCTACGCCAATGCACTGGATCGGCCTCCCCGTCCAGGCCCTTAGTTTTGTAGCCATCTGCCTAGAGGCGGAGCGGTGCTCTATCCTGCCTGGCTGGCCGACCTCCCGCCTCGTGGGGGTCGGTTGGGGTATAGACACCTGGCCGCGCAGGCCCGCCCCCGGTCGCCAGCCTATCATAACCCAAAACGGGGGAAATGGCAAGGGCGAGGTAACTACCTACCCATTTCCCATTTCACGGGAAATGTGCTAAACTATTGTCATGGTTGAACAACTGCTGGAAATAGATGTTCTGCTCAGGCGGATCGCTTCTCTTGAAGCCCAAGTTGCCTCTCTCCAAACAGAAGTTGCGCGCTTGGGAGCAGAGAACACCTGTTTGCAGGCCGAGAATGCCCGCCTGCAGGCCGAGAATGCTGAGTTGCGGCATCGCTTGGGGCTGAACAGCCAGAACAGCCATAAGCCGCCGAGCAGCGATGGGTATCGGAAGAAACGGATACAGCCGGCCCTGCCCAAAGGGAAGAAACCGTTGGGCGGACAGCCTGGGCACAAAGGCCAAACGCTGCGGCAGGTGGAGAAACCTGATCGCGTGCAGGTCCATTTGCCGGAGCGTTGTGCCGTTTGTGGACGGGCCATCTCGGCGGACGAACCGCATGAAGTGGTGAGCAAGCGGCAGGTTTTTGATGTGCCGGAGCCCCGGCTGGAAGTGACCGAACATCGGGTAGGGCAAATTGCCTGCTGCGGGCAGGTTCAATGCGGCGAGTACCCCCCTGACGTGACGGCCAGCGTGCAATACGGGCCTGGGGTGCGGGCCTTGGTCACCCAACTGTCGGTGGATCACAAAATGCCGCTGGAGCAAATCTGCCGCCTGTTCACGGACCTGTATGGGTACGAGTTGAACAGCGCAACGGTGGAAACGACGCTGGCACAAGGGTACGAACTGGCGGCGCCGTTGGAAGCGACCACGATGGCGCAGTTGAAACAGGCCAAGGTGGCGCATTTTGACGAGACGGGGCTGCGGGTGGACGGGAAACTGCACTGGCTGCATACGGCCAGCAACGGCCTGTACACCCATCTGTTTGTCCATGAGAAGCGTGGGGAAGAGGCCTTGCGCAGCCCCTCTTCGGTTTTGAAAGACTTCACGGGGCGAGCCATTCATGACCACCTGGCGGCGTACTACAAGTTTACCCAGGCGGAACATGGGGCCTGTAATGCGCATATCCTGCGCGAACTGCGCGGCTTGCTAGAACAGGGTTCGGCGTGGGCTGGAGCGATGCACACCTTCCTGTTGGAGCTCTACGGCCAGGCTCTCCCTGTGCAGGGGGAGGCAGCTATCCAGGCCCGGCAAAGATATCGCCAGATTTTGAGCCAGGCGGAGCTGGAAGAGCCGCCTCCCGAGCCCCGAGCGGGCAGAGGACGTCCGAAAAGCACGCCGGGGCGTAACCTGCTTCGCCGTCTGAGGGAGCATGAGGACGCTGTTCTGGCCTTCGCGCTGGTGGAGGGGGTGCCGTTCACCAACAACCAGGCCGAACGGGACCTCCGGCCGGCCAAAGTCAAGCAAAAAGTGAGTGGCTGCTTTCGCACCGCCCACGGGGCAGAGGTGTACGCCCGCTTGCAGGCAGTGATTTCCACCTGCCGCAAGCAGGAGCGCCATGTCTTTGTGACTTTGCGCCATCTCTTCGCCCATCAGCCGGTCTCCCTACTCGCAGAAAGGTAGGTAGTTACGGGCGAGACTATAATCGAATGAGCTTCCACCGGCCGAGCCGGAACCGCCACCAGAACAGCAGGCCCCGCACCATCATGTCCACATCCACGGCGGCCCAGGCCCCCAGCAGTCCCAGGCTCAGGTGGTTGACCAATAAGGCCCCGCCCACGAGACGCACGAGCCAGAGGGAGGCCGAGGTGATCAGCAGCGGCCACAAGGTATCGCCGGCTCCACGCAGGCCGCCGGAGAAGACCATGCTGGTGGCCAGGCCGGGCATTCCTAATGCCGCCACGCGCAAAGGCAGGCTACCCACTGCGATGACGGCCGGGTCATCGGTAAAGACGCGCAACAAGGACTCCGGGAACAGCAAGGCCGCCAGGCCCATCACCGCCATCACCAGCGTTGCCAGCCGCCACGATTCCCTGGCCCCGGCCTCCGCCAGGTCCGGGCGACGCATCCCCAGTCCCTGGCCCACCAGGGTTGTGGCCGACATGGCAAAGGCAAAACCGGGCATAAAGGCGATGCTCAGGGCTGTGATGCCCACCTGATAGGCCGCGTAGGCGGCCGTGCCCAGGCCGGTGATGAACGTGGCAAAAACCAACTGAGCCAGGCGCATGGCCATCTGTTCCAGGCCAGCGGGCACACCGATGTTCACGATGCGACCCATCTCGCGCAGGTCTACCCGCACCATGTTCCGCCATTGGAGGTGTAGCGCGCGCCGGCCGGCCAAAAGGACAGCACAGACCAGCAAGGCGCCGGTACCCCGGGCGATGCTGCCGCCCCAGGCTGAGCCGATCACTCCCAGGGCCGGCAGGCCGGCCAGGCCGTAGATCAGGCTATAGGCCGCCACGATATTGACCACGTTCACCACGGCCATGATGACCATCGGCGTGCGCGTGTCGCCGGCCCCACGCAAGGCCGCGTTGCCGATGTTCAATATGGCCAGCAGGACCAGTGAGGCACTGGAGATGATCAGGTAATGCCCTCCCTGTTCGATCACATCCGGCGCTGCGCCCAGCAGGGCAATCGCCTGGTAAGACCCGGCTATCGCCAGAACCATGGCCAGACTCCCCATGACCACCCCCAGGACGATAGACTGCCCCAACGCATGGTTGGCCCGGTCCCGTTCCTGCGCCCCGATCCGACGCGCCACTACCGCCGTGCTACCGGTGGCGATGGCCATAAAGATGGCTGAGACCAGCATGATGATCTGATTCGCCAGGCCGGCCGCAGCCAGGGCCGTGGCCCCCAGATGTCCCACTAACGCCGTATCCACCAGCATCACGGCCATGTTCAGAAGTTGTTCCAGGACCACCGGCACCGCCAGGGTCAGTACCGCCCGCCGCACTCCCTCGCGGTCGCCGCTGGTCGAGGCCAGCAGCACCTCCTGATACCCCCTGGCCGGCCGGCCAGAGCTTTGCCGTACAGGCCGCCCGCGTCCACGACGTAAACCGCCAATGACTTTGTGAATTACGGGCATGATCATATCTTTCCGGCGCACCTGCGCTCTATGGCCCCCACCCGGAACGGTCCCTCCTGGGCGTTTGACGTGACTGGGGGATTGTGCTATAGTTTCAATAGCTCGCGCGAGCGCAGATGGTGCCTACCCTCTGGCTCGCGGCGGGTCTCCGCCAGCGATCACTGCTCGCGGCGGGTCTGAGACCCGCCGCCAGCGCAGGGTGGCACACCCCGCGCGAGCAACAGAGCCGTGAGACCCGCCGCCAGCGCGGGGTGGCACACCCCGCGCGAGCACAGAGCCGGGCCTTCGGGCCATATCTTGTGGTGTGCGACCCGTTGTCCAAAGAAGGAGTTGTCACTTGAATTATTGGCTATCTCTGGCCCTGGTCCTGACCCTCATGTTACGGCCCGCCGGGGTGGTAACGATTGCCAGTTTCTACGCCCAGGGGTATGCCGACCGGGTTGAGGTGTTCTGGGAGACGGCCTCGGAGATTGATAACGCCGGCTTTAACCTGTACCGCGATACCTCGCCCACCGGCCCCTTCAGCCTGAAGCTCAATAGCGTGCTCATCCCCAGCCAGGTTCCGCCCGGCTCACCTTTCGGCGCCACCTACCAGTTCACTGATAGCAACGTGGAGCCGGGTGTCACCTACTATTACCGGCTGGAGGCGATAGACCTGCAAGGACACTCCCAACTCCACGGGGAACTGGCCAGTGCCACGGTCCCGGCGGCCGCCACGGTGACGCCCACCTTCACCCCGACCCCCACGCCATCGCCCAGCGTGACGCCCACGCCGTCGGTCATCGCCCCCGCCAGTGTGACGCCGGCAGCCTCGGCTACCCGGCGGCCCAGCCCGACGGCATCTCCTACCAGCCCGCCGCTGTCGGCCACGCCAACCCTGCTGCCGCTCCCCAGTGTCACCGGGACGGCGCCCCCGGCCAGCCCCCTGCCCGGCGTCACCGAGACCCCGGCCCCTACGTCGCCCGGCCCATCGCCCACTGCCACCCAGTCAGGCCCCAGCGTGACACCGACGTCGTTCCCCACCGTCGCGCCGGTGCAACCCGCGCCGCTTTCTGGCCTGTGCGTGCAAGCCGTATCCTACATCTGGCTCATCGTGGGCGCGACCCTGCTGCTGGCCGTGACGGCCCTGTTCGCCTTGCTGATGGCCCGACGGAGGTCATAAGTTGAAGACCCGCCTCCTCCTCGCCGCCAGTGCAGCCCTGGCCCTCCTCAGTCTGCTGGGACTCACCTGGTGGTTGACACACCCGGCCGCCGCCCCTACTCCCGGCCCGGTCTCGGCCGTCAAGCTCTATGTGGCTGAAGATGGCCTCTATCGAGTGCCCCTGGCGGACCTGGAGGCGGCCGGCCTGGCCGGGGCCGCCCAACGGCCCCACGACCTGGCTCTCACCTGGCACGATCAGCCCATCCCCCGGTTCATCGAAGGAGAGGCCCTCATCTTTTACGGCCAGGGTAGTCGCAGCCCATATGCCGCCGAGGCCGTCTACCAGGCCAGGTTGACCGGTGACGGCGTCAACCCCCAGGAACGGTCAGTCCCCCTGGCCAGCCTCCCGCCAGCAACCACCTATACCGCCACCTTGCGGTTGGAAGAGGAGCAGGTATACTATGCCCGGGCCACCCAAGATGCTCACCGCTGGCTTTGGGTCTCGCTCACGGCCCCGCGTACCTTCACCATCTCTTTTGAACTGACCGGGCTGGTGGCTGGTCCGGGCCGGCTGCGCCTCGCCTTGCTGGGCGCTACCCAGTCCCCGGTGCAACCGGACCACCATGTGCGGCTGACTCTCAACGGCCAGGTTGTAGCCGATGCATCGTGGGACGGTCAGACCCCTTACCTGGTGGATGTCTCCCTGCCCACGGGAACCTTGCGCGAAGGGGAGAACACGCTGGTGACACACCTGCCCGGCGACACCGGCGCCCCGGCCGACATCGTGCTCCTGGACTGGGCAGAGGTGGAATACCCGCGCCATCTGGTGGCCGTGGGCGACCGGCTGGCCTTCAGCGGGCCGGCCGGGGCCTACCAGTTGCGCGGCTTCTCCGGCCCCGTCCTGGCCTGTGATGTGGTCGTTCCCACCTCACCGGTACGGCTGACCGGCCTGGCGTCAGGATCGGTCCTGGCTTTTGCCGATGCCGCGCCAGGGCCACACGAATACGTCTTCGCCGGGCCGGGCGGCCTGCACCGACCCACCCGCATCGTGCCGGTTCACCCGTCGGCCGCGCTCTTGCGCGACCCGGCCACCCAGGCCGATTGGCTGCTCATCGCCCCGGCCGACCTTATCCCGGCCCTGCAACCCCTGGTGGAGTGGCGACAGCAACAGGGGCTGAGCGTGTTCGTGGCCGACATCCAGGCTGTCTACGACGCCTTCAGCTATGGCGAGGCCACGCCCCAGGCCATCAAGGACCTGGTGGCCCTGGCCTACAATTCATGGGCGCGGCCGGCCCCTCGTTTTGTGGTGCTGGTGGGCACAGCCTCCTATGACTACCGCAATGTATTGGACGCCCCGCGTCAGAACCTGGTGCCCACCTATCTGCTCCATAGCCCCTTGGTGGGGGAGACTGCCAGCGACAACTGGTTCGCCGATGTGGTGGGGGATGATGGCCGGCCAGAGTTGGCTCTGGGCCGCCTCTCCGTGGGCACGGTCGCCGAGGCCCGGGCGCTGAGCGAACGCATTGTGGCCTACGAGCGTAACGAGCGGGATACATCCGCCGGCGATTGGCGCAGGCGAGCCTTGTTCGTGGCCGACGGCAAGGAACCAACCTTTCGCACCCTGACCGAGCGACTTATCGCCGGGCAGATACCCTCGGATATGGTGGTGGTGCGGGTCTACCAGGAGGACTTGGAGAAGGCCCGAAGCCAGTTGCTTCAGGAGTGGAACCAGGGGGCGTTGTTATTGACCTATGTGGGCCATGCTGGTATCACCGTCTGGACCGACAAACAACTGTTCCGCCTGGCCGACGTGGCCGCGTTGCGCAACGGCCAGCGACTGCCGTTCGTGGCGACGATGACCTGCCTGGATGGGTATTATCACCACCCGCAGGTCCAATGCCTGGCCGAGGCGTTACTCCTGGCTCCACAGGGCGGCGCCATCGCCGTGCTGGCCCCCACCAGCGAATCCTTGCCCACTGACCAGGAAGACCTCATCCGGGGTCTGCTGATAGCCCTCTTTGACCCAACCCGGCCCACCATCGGCGAGGCCGTGGCGCAGGCCAGGCGCGGCCTGCCCGACACGAGTGCCGCCCGAGACTTGATGGCCACCTATAATCTGCTGGGCGATCCGGCCACCCGGCTGGCCTGGCCATGAGATGTAATTTGTCATGCGTCATGCATATGCCTGACGTTTTGACGTATGACGCTTGACGTTTCACACGTCGAACACGATGGTCGCCTCATACCCGGCCCCCGTCTCCTGGATCGCCAGGCCATGATAGGTGGCAGCTTTGATGGGATGGAATATCGTCCCGGCGGGAGCCACCCCACCCTCGACTTCAGCCTCTAGCGTCGTGTTCGTCATGTGGGTCACGTGGGCGCGCACGCCGGTCACGCCCTCCACCTCGCGCAGGTAGAGCAGTTCGTTGAGCCATTCCACCAGCAGGGCTTCCCGGTCCGGGGCCGTCACACGCACCTGGCGCCGATGGGTGCGGGGCACCCTGGTCACGTCGAGCATCTGGGCCATCATGCCTTCTGCCGCCTGCTCGAACAGGGCGGGGAGGGTAGTCCCCCACGCGCGCAGGCTCACGTCGGCCTTGTGATCCAGGGGTTGATACCCGGCGTCCATACGGCCTCAGCCCTCGCTCCCCGCCAGTCGTCGCGCCAGCCGGGTCTTGGCCTCCAGGTCGGCCAGGCGCGCCAGCATGATCCGTTGGGCCTGGGGTGATCCGGCACCGTGCAGGGATTCCGTCAGGTAAGCCGCTGCTCCCGGTCCCAAGGTGAGGTTCTCCAGCAGGCGCAACATGCGGCAACGTTCTTCAGTTGTGTAACGGTCCACGCTGCGCAGGTACTTTTCCAGGTATGGCCCGATCTCCGGGTGGGCCAGGTCCTTCTCTGAGGGCAGGGTCACGAGCAACCCGCCGGCGATGTCCTGAGCGAGGCGGGCGATCTCGTAGGGCAGGCGTGTCACGTTGAGCTTGCACACGTTTGCCAGGAGCAAATCAATGAGATAGGTGCCGGAGGCCGTGGGCCGACCAGCCGCCGAGCAGGCGATCCCGCAGGCATAGATGGTCTCGTTGAGATGGATCATCTCCACGATCTTGTCCCGGACGTGCGCGGCCTTGTCTGTGCCCTGGTATTGGGCCAACGCCTGCGCTGCCCCGATCACCACATCGCCCACGCCGACCTTGCAGCCGCCATAGCTCTGGCGATGATAGCCGGCGAACCGTTCCACAAGCAGCCCGCTGAAGGTGTATTCGCCGGCCATGAATACCTGTTCCCAGGGCACGAACACGTCGTTCAGGATGATCACGGCCTCGTGCCCGCCGAACTCGCGGTTGCCCACGTCCAGCCAGCTCCCTTCCAACTTGCGCGTATCCGATGGCTGCCGGCCATAGACCATGATCACGCCGGGGGCATCGGCCGGGATCGCAAAGGCCACGGCATAGTCTCGCTCCGCTTCAGAGAGGGTCTGGGTAGGCATGACCAGGATCTCGTGCGCGTTCAGCGCCCCGGTCTGATGGAGCTTGGCTCCACGCACCACGATGCCATCGGGCCGTCGGTCCACCAGATGCACGAACAGGTCCGGGTCGGCCTGCTGTGAGGGACGCAACGAGCGGTTGCCCTTCGCGTCGGTCATCGCGCCGTCCACCACCAGGTCCTGTTCCTGAACGCGCTTCAGGTAGCGGCGGAACCGGGCATGATATGTCGTTCCCAGGGCCTGGTCCATCTCATAGGTCACCGAATCCAGGGCGTTCACCGCGTCCAGCCCCACGCAGCGTTGGAAACAGCAACCCGTCACCTGGCCGAGCAATCGTTGCATTTTGACCTTCGCCATCAGGTCGGCCGTGCTCTGGTGCAGGTGCGTGAAGCGATTGACCGGCTGGCCGGTCAGGTTAGAGGTGGCCAGCATCAGGTCAGCATATTCGGGTTGGTGGGCCAGCTCGTAAGTCATGGCGCAGGCGTTGAGGGAGGGGCGGACCAGGGGATGGTCCACCGGGTCGAGGATCTCCTGGCCCATGATGAACACCCGCTTACGCATCTGCCGCAGGCTGGCGATATAGTCATCCCGGGTCATCAGGGTCATAGGAGCGATCTCCTGGCAGGAAACAAGGCCACGGGTATTGCCCGTGGCCCGGTTCATAGACTCGTCCGTTTGCAACTGGCTGGGGGAGGAGGATTCGAACCCCCGCTTACTGATCCAGAGTCAGCTGTCCTACCACTAGACGATCCCCCAGCAACGGCCCAATTGTACCATAACCAGCCTGACTGTGCAAGGGCGCGAATTGAATCATAAATAATCTTACTTTCGGAGGTATACCCCATAGAACGAACTCTATCAGCTGAGTTACTACGCGCCGAGGCGTGAAAGAGGCCAGGCGGGGTAAACTGCGGTTGACATCCCTCTGTACTTCCGTTACAATACCAGTCTGGCTGCGCCCGGCGTCCTGGCCGGGACCGGCATTTCCCGTAAGGAGGCCAAGATACTCATGATAAGGACATACCCATCGGATCAGATTCGCAATGTGGGGCTATTCTCGCATGGCGGCGCCGGTAAGACGACGCTGGCTGAGGCCCTGCTGTACACCACCGGCGCCACCACTCGCCTGGGCAAGGTCGAGGAAGGCAACACCGTGGCCGATTATGACCCGGAAGAGATCAAGCGTCACATCTCGGTAAACACGGCCCTGTTGCCCTGTGAGTGGCGCGATCATAAGATCAACGTCCTGGATACCCCTGGCTATGCAGACTTTGTGGGGGAGGTTAAACAGGCTGCCCGAGTGGTGGACGGGGCGATCATCGTGGTCTGCGCCGTGGCCGGCATCGAGGTGGGGACAGAGATGGTCTGGAAATACACCCAGGGCCTGCCCCGCTTCATCTATATCAGTCGCATGGATCGGGATAACGCTGACTTTGAAAAGGTGGTGGCAGCCTTGCGCGACCGTTATGGCCGGGGGGTGATCCCCTTGTTGTTGCCCCTGGGGTCACGGGCCAACTTTGATGGGGTGATTGATGTGATCGGCCTGAAAGCCTATCGGGGCGAGAAGGCAGTGGCCGGCCCGATCCCGGCCGAGTATCAGAGCCAGGTGGAGGCGGCCCGGGAGCAACTCATCGAGGCGGTGGCCGAGACCGATGACTCATTGACCATGAAATACCTGGAAGGTGAACCCTTGACGCCGGCGGAGTTGACTGCCGGGTTCAAGAAGGGGGTCCATACCGGTCAGATCATCCCGGTCATCTGCGGCGCCGCCCTGCACAACAAGACCGTCCCGCCGGTACTGGATGCCATCGTGAGCTATTTGCCCTCGCCGCTGGAACGGCCTGCGGCGGTGGCAACAAACCTGCGCACCGGCGCGGAGGAGAAGCTCCCCCCACGTCCCGATGGTCCGCTGGCGGCACTGGTCTTCAAGACCACCGCCGACCCTTATGTGGGCAAGATCTCGTTCTACCGGGTGTACAGTGGCATCATGCGCTCCGACACGCGCGTCTACAACCCGCGCTCGGAGGAGGAGGAACGATTGGGGCAGCTATTCACCATGCGCGGCAAGGACCAGTTGCCGGTGGCCGAGTTCGCCCCCGGCGACATCGGTGCGGCCTCCAAGCTCTCCCATACTGACACGGGCGATACGCTGTGTGACCGGGACCGTCCCCTGCGCCTCCCTGGCATCGAGTTCCCGCACCCGGTATTTTCCGTGGCCGTGCAGCCCAAGACCAAGGCCGATATGGACAGGCTCAGCTCTGGCCTGAACCGCCTGACCGAGGAGGACCCTACGCTCCGCGTTTATCGGGAGCCAGATACCAACGAGCTGATCCTCTCCGGCATGGGCGAGTCCCATATTGATGTGGCCTTAGAGCGAATGCGGCGCAAGTTCGGGGCTGAGGTGACCACCAGCGTGCCCAAAGTGCCCTATAAGGAGACCATTCGTCACACGGCCCAGGGCCAGGGGCGCCACAAGAAACAGACTGGTGGCCGGGGTCAATTCGGTGACGTGTGGATTCGCCTGGAGCCGGCCGAGCGCGGGGCGGGCTTTGAATTCCTGGATGAGGTGGTTGGTGGGGTCGTGCCGCGCAACTACATCCCGGCCGTGGAAAAGGGTCTCCGCGAAGCCATGAAGACCGGTATCCTGGCCGGTTTCCCGGTGATTGATTTCAAGGCCGCCCTGTATGACGGTTCCTATCACCCGGTGGACTCGTCGGACATCTCGTTCCAACTGGCGGCCATCATTGCCTTCAAAAAGGTCTCCGAGATGGCCGGGCCAGTGCTTCTGGAGCCGATCATGAAGGTCACGATAACGGTCCCGGAAGAATACATGGGCGATGTCATCGGGGACCTGAACTCCAAGCGTGGACGTGTGCAGGGCATGGATTCGGCTGCCGGGTTCAGCACCATCACCGCCGAAGTCCCCCTGGCGGAGATGCAACGCTATGCCACTGACCTGCGCAGTATGACCCAGGGACGGGGCCTCTTTACCATGGAGTTTGACCATTACGAGGAGGTGCCAGCCCACCTGGTCCCGGCTATCGTGGAGCAGGCCAGGAAGGAACGCGAGGAGAACCGTTAAAGCCTATCCCGTCCCCAGAGATTTCTGGGGACGGTTTTTTTACAAACGACTCCAGATGGTCCACGCCAGTGGGCTAAGGGGTTGCGGTGGGCGGGGCGGCGGCAAAG
>DAOTYG010000076.1:0-31280 GCA_034435155.1 Anaerolineae bacterium
TGGCCGGGCGGCGGTCCGCCTGGGCCAGGTGATCACCTACACCCTCTATTACACCAACACCGGCGGCAGCACGGCCACGAACACCTGGATCACCGAGACCCTCCCAGCCTATACCACCCTCTACGGCACGAACCCGGGCTGGCAGCCCGTGGGCGACGGCCACTACCGCTACCTGGTGGGCGACGTGGCATCCGGGGCATCCGGCCAGGCGCGCTTTGTGGTCCAGGTCAACGCCCAGGTCCCCGATGGCACGGGGAACATCTACAACCAGGCCCTCATCATGGGTCAGCCAGGTGATAACAACCCGGCCGACAACCAGACTCAGCTCACCACACCGCTGGAATGGGTGGACTTGCGGCTGGCTTTGGCGAATGGCGTGACCTCGGCCCAGCCCGGCGACCTGCTGACCTACACCGTGACCATCACCAACGCCGGCAGCGTGCTGGCCACTGGCAGCATGGTTACCCTGACCATCCCGGCCCACACCACCTCCACCGGCAATCCAGACTGGACCCCGGCCGGCGGAAGGAGCTATACCCGCGCCCTGGATTGGGCACCCGGCGTGACGATGCTGAGCTTTGCCGTGCGCGTGGACGACCCAGTGGACCCCGGCGTGACAGAGTTGGAGGCCACGGCAACGGTCAGCGATGATGGAACACATGGCCCCGACCCCACCCCGGCCAACAACACGGCAACGGATGTGGACACGCTCGCCTGGGTGGACCTGGTAGCCCACAAGACTGATGGACGTGAGGAGGTCTTCCGCAAGCAGACGCTGGTCTACACCATCACCATCACCAATGCCGGCAATACCCTCATCAGCGGGACGGTCTACCTGACAGAAACCCTGCCCCAGGACACGACCTACGTGGATCAGGGCTATGGCTGGAGCGGGGCCGGGCGCACGTGGACCAGGTCCCTGCTGGTGAGTCTGCCGCCGGGGGGCAGCCTGGTCACACACATCGCTGCGCGTACCAGCGAGACGGCCCCGGCCGGCCCCCTGACGAACACCGTAACCGCCTGGACGCCCGGCTGTCTGCATCCCGCGTTGGGCATCGCCTATGACGTGGACACCCTGATCGTCAGGGTGCCGAACCTGATAGTGAGCATCGCGGACGGTGTGACGACCACCCAGATCTGCCAGGTGCAGACCTACACCATCGAATACCACAACGACGGTGACCAGCCGGCCACTGGCATCGTGCTGACGGCCACACTGCCGACGGATGTGGCCTATCGGGGTGACGGATGGCAGGCCATCGGCGATGGGCGCTATATCTATCCCCGGCCGGACCTGGGACCGGGCGAGAGCAGTAGCGTCACGTTGAGCACGGTCCTGGAACCCCCGGCGACGCTCAACCGGGTCAGCAGGGGAGAAGCGCGCCTCTCGTCTGCTGACCAGGTTAATCGCTCGCCGAATGACTGGCCCTACCAGATCGTCCAGTCGGTTACCATCGGCTGCACGTCTCTGGAGGACCCGGAGGGCAACACAGATGAGGATGTAAATATTGTGTTGCGGCCGGACCTTTATGTGGTCAGTGTCACGCCGGAACCCACGGCACCGCGCGCCGGGCAAGACACTGCCTTCCGGGTCGTCATCGGCAACCGGGGTAATGCGCCGGTGGCCAGCGGCTGTTGCAACGGGTTCTACGTGGACCTGTACGTGAACCCACCGCATCCACCGGGGGCCGGCGAGAGTTCTAACGTGGGGGTCTATACCCCGGTATCCGATGTGCCGGCCCAGGGCACAGTATCGCTGGTGCTCCATTATTCGTTCCCGGCAGAGGGTACTTTTACCGTGTATGTCCAGGCCAATGCGGATCGCTACCGGGAGATCCCGGAGACCGATTTCACGAACAATACCTCCGACGCGATCTCGGTGAAGGTATCCCCAGCCGGGTATAACCTCTATCTGCCCCTGATCGTCAGGGCGTTTTAGTACTAAAGCGGCGTAATTGCCCCTATACCCTCCCGCAGGTTAGAAAATGGCTGGCAACCGGGGCAACCGGTCAGTGGGACGTGCTCTGGTCTAACTTTGACCTCTAACCTGCGGGAGGGTATGCAGTCGTAGGGCGCGTTTCCATCGCCGCCAACAAATAGCCCCAGGTTCGTAGTCGCTGGCGGCGGCAACCACCGGGAGTGTGACCCGCCGCCAGCGCCCCCTTGCTCGCACCCACGCTCTGAGTGGGTGCGAAACGCCTCGCTGCAAAGCCACTCTCCCTTTCTCCCCCTATCAGGCCGGGGCAGGCAGTCACTCCAATGAGTAGTCAAGTTAAGCGACTCAAGTCGCACCTCAGGAGCCTGCGACCAGGCGTCCACCGGCGTGGACGCCTCCGTCCGTGCAGGCGGACGGTCGGGTAGCCGAAGGCAATGCCTTCGGCTACCCGGTGCGATTTTCAATCGCCCGCGCCTTAAGGTGACGCCTATACCCGCCGGGGTGTGAGATTTGGCGACGGCTTCGTCGCCAAATCCCTAAACAGTGGCGAAGCCGCCCGCCGCCAAAACCCCTTCCTTATCCCCCTCTCCCCTGGGTGAGGGCCGGCCCCGGCATCGCCCTGCTAGACGGAATATAAACACCGTTCCAGGCAACCTGCGGGAGGGTAGGCTGTGTAGTTACCAGTTGAAGACAAATGGCAGGCCGGGTTATAATAACCAGCGGGAGGGTGATCCAGCCCGGTGGTCGTGCATGTGAGTGCATTATTGGATTGGTTTCTCTCGGCCTTGCCTGTACTCATAGTCCTGGTACTGATGCTCTGGCGGCGTTGGAGTGGGGCATCGGCCGGGGCAGTGGGCTGGCTGACGGCCGTGATGGTGGCTGTATGCCATTTTGGTGCCGGGTGGTCGGTGGTGATGTACGCCCAGGTGAAGGCCGTGTTGCTCGCGTTCTTTGTGCTGTATATCATCTGGGCGGCGTTGCTCTTCTATCGCGTCACGGATGAGGCCGGGGCAGTGGCGGCAGTGGGGACTGGCCTGCCCCAGCTCACGCCCGACCGGGGGTTGCAGGCATTGTTGTTGGGCTGGGCTTTCAGCGCCTTCTTGCAGGGCGTGGGCGGGTTCGGCGTGCCGGTGGCAGTGGTGGCCCCCCTGCTGGTGGGATTGGGGTTCTCGCCTATGGCGGCTGTGGTGATCCCGTCGGTGGGTCATGCCTGGGCGGTGACCTTTGGCTCGTTGGGGGCTTCATTTTACGCGCTGATGGCTGCTACCGGCCGGGCTGGGGCGGAGTTGGCTCCCTGGTCAGCGCTAATGCTGGGGCTGGCATGTCTGGGCTGCGGGGTTGGCGCGCTATGGGCCGGGGGAGCCGGCGAGCAGCCTGGTTGGGGGCGTTGGCGATATGTCTGGCGGGCGCGCATGGGGCCGCTGCTGTTAATGTGGTTGACGATGGCCGGGGCGCAGTTTCTGGTGGTCACGAACGGGCTGTGGCCCATCGGCGGCATGGTGGGGGGGCTGGCCGGGCTGGCCGTTGGCGTGGCCTGGGCGCGGCGGTACAGCCAGTCCCATACCCTCCAGTCCCCGGTCCCCCGGCAAAAACCCGCACAAACCCAAACCATGATTGGGGCACTGGTTCCTTACGCGCTGCTGGTGGGGATTGTGTTGGTGGCCCAATTATGGCCGCCGGTGCGCGACTTTCTGGGTCAGGTGGTGATCCGGGTAGAGTTTCCAGAGTTGAGCACCGCCCGGGGCTGGGTGACCCCGGCCGGCGAAGGTGGCCGCATTGACGTGTTTGGACACGCCGGGGCCTTGCTAGGCTATGCCTCGCTGCTCACCTATGGGTTGTTTCGCTGGCGTGGCCGGTACACGCCGGGGGCCGGACGTCGCATTGTGCTGGGGGTGGTCCGCTCAGCGCTGCGCTCCAGTCTGGGCATCGTGGCCATGATGGGGCTGGCCGCGACGATGGATTATGCCGGGATGACGTACCTGCTGGCCGAAGGAGTGGCCCGGGTGGCGGGGCCGGTCTTTCCCCTGATCGCGCCTTTTATTGGGGCAGTGGGGGCTTTTATGACCGGCTCTAACACCAACTCGAACGTGGTGTTCGGCAGTTTGCAACAGCAGGTGGCGACCCTGGTGGGCGTTAACCCGCTCATCATCCTGGCGGCCCAGACAGCCGGGGGGGCTATCGGTTCGTTGTTCGCCCCGGCCAAAATCATCGTAGGGTGCAGTACCGTGGAGCTGAGCGGCCAGGAAGGACCGGTGCTCCGGGCAACCTTACGCTATGGCCTGGTCATCATCGCCAGCCTGGCCCTGGTCACCGGCCTGGCTGTGGCCCTGTTGGGACACTGAACGCGCGCCGTTGACAGGTGATGGCGTAAGTGATAAAATGCCCGCCGTTGCCGGGTTGGACCAAGTCACATACCCGACCGGGCGGACAGGGCCAGCATGCCGGTGAAGCTCATCATCCAGATCCCCTGCTACAACGAGGAAGCCACCCTCCCCCAGACGGTGCGTGACCTGCCGCGCGCGCTCCCCGGCCTGGACGCCATCGAATACCTGGTGGTGGATGATGGCAGCACCGATCGCACCGTTGAGGTGGCGCGGGAGCTGGGGGTTCATCACATCATCCGTCTGAGGCAGCACCAGGGGCTGGCCCACGCCTTCCAGGCCGGCCTGGAGGCGGCCCTGGCCGCCGGCGCCGACATCATCGTCAACACAGATGCTGATAACCAGTACGCCGGCGAGGGCATCGCGCGGCTGGTGCAGCCCATCCTGGAGGGCCACGCCGACATCGTGGTGGGTGACCGGGGCGTGGCGGCCCTGGAGCACTTTTCGCCCTTCAAACGCCTCTTGCAACGGCTGGGGAGCTGGGTGGTGGAGCGGGCCGCCGGCATCCCCATCCCCGATGCCACCAGCGGTTTCCGGGCCTTTACCCGCGAGGCGGCCCTGCGCCTCACCGTCCTGGGCGATTATACCTATACCCTGGAGACGCTCATCCAGGCCGGGGCGCGGCGGATGGCGGTGGTCTATGTGCCGGTGCGCACCAACCCCCGCACCCGCCAGTCGCGCCTGATCCGCAACGTGCCGTCCTTCCTGGCGATCTCGGCGGTCACCATCATTCGTTTCTATACGATGTACCGGCCGCTGCGGGTCTTTACGATGGTGGGCGGGCTATTCGTCCTCGGCGGCTTGGTTCTGGGGGCGCGTTTCCTGTATTACTTCTGGCAGGCAGCGGGGGCCGGGCACATCCAGTCCTTGATCCTGGCGGCCATCCTGCTTATCGTTGGGTTTCAGGTCTGCCTGATCGGGCTGATGGCGGACCTGGTGCAGATGAACCGCAAGATGCTGGAGGAGACGCTATACCGGGTGCGACGGCTGGAGCTGGAGGGGCGGAGCGATAACAAAGAAGGGATGCCGAGACCATGAGGCGTAGCTGGCTGGGCCTGCTCCTGGTATTGGCCGCATTGACGCTGACCGGCTGCTCTGCCTTTGTGGACCCGGCCCAGGGGATCATCGAACCAGGATACGTGACCGTCCTGGAAGTCGGCCACCCGGTGGGCCAGACGTTCGTGGCCCATCATGCCGGGTTAAACGGCGTGGAGGTCTGGCTGGAGCCGGGATCAGGCAACCAGGGCGAGCTTCGATTCCACCTTCTGGTCGATCCCCATGTGGAGCAGGCTGCCGCGACGGCAACGTTATCGCTGGTGCAGGTTACGGCCCCGGGTTTCTACCGCTTTTCCTTCCCGTCCCTGCCCGACTCCCACGGCCGCTACTGCTATGCGTTCCTGGAGCTGGCCGGGGAGGGGCAGGTCCGGGTGGGAGCCGGCCCGGGCGAGTCTTACCTGGACGGCGCGCTCTATCGAGATCACCAGCCGCTGGACGCGCAGATGGCCTTCTGGCTGGTCTACGATCCCCTGTGGATCGGGGTGGACCTGGGCAGTGCGGTTTTGGGTTGGGGCGGGCTGCTGGCCGTGGCCGGGCTGCTCTACGTGGTGCCTGGGTGGGCGCTGTTGGCCTGGCTGCTGCCCCGGGGCCGGCTCTCGTGGGCCGAGCTGCTGGGGCTGGCCGTCGGGGTGAGCCTGGCGTTGTATCCCTTGCTGCTCCTCTGGACCGACCTGGTGAGCCTGCATCTGGGGCCGCTGTACGCCTGGCTGCCGGTTCTGGGCGGATTGGCGGCCCTCGCCTGGCGCTACCGGGACTGGCGACCCCACGTCTACGACCTGACAGGCCGACAGGGCTGGGAGACGCTGCGGCAGTGGGCGCGCTCGGAACACCTGTGGCCGGACCTGACCTTGCTGGCCGTACTGGGGTTGGTCTTTGGCGTGCGCTTCCTGGTGGTGCGGACGCTGGACGCGCCCATGTGGGGGGATTCCTACCAGCACACCATGATCGCCCAGTTGCTGGTGGACCATGGGGGGTTGTTCGATTCGTGGGCACCGTATGCGCCATATCGCAGCCTTACGGTCCAGTTCGGTTTCCCGGCGGCCGTGGCTCTGTGGTCCTGGATAACCGGCGCTGGAAGCGTGCCCGCCACGATCTGGGTAGGGCAACTGGTCAATGGGCTCGCCGCTCTAACCTTATATCCGTTGGCGGTGCGAATCGCTGACGGGAACCGCTGGGCTGGTGTAGGGGCTGTATTGGTAGCCGGGCTGCTCTCGCCAATGCCCGCTGAATACGTTAACTGGGGACGCTACGCTCAGCTAGCCGGACAAACCATCCTGCCGGTTGCTTTGTGGGGGCTGTGGGAGGCTGTGCAATGCGCTGATAGGCCATGGCGAGTAATGGGGCTGGCCGGGTTATTGGCAGCAGGCATGACGCTGACCTACTATCGGATGCCGTTCTACTATGGTCCATTTGTCCTGGCCTGGCTGATCGGTTGGGGTCTCCCCCAGTGGGGCGCGAATATTCAACGCTGGCTGAAAAGTCTCGCTCTATTGGCGCTGCTCGTTGGTTTGGCAGTGCTGCTTTTCCTACCCTGGGGTCTACATGTCGCTGGTAGTCAACTGGCGACGGCCTTGGAGGCAGGTGTTTCTAAAGGCGATGTCCTGGAGAGCGTGGTGGCGGACTATCAGTTCTGGTGCGGTCTGGCGGTTTATGTCCCCCAGCCCTTGCAGATTGCTGCCCTGATCGCGTTGATATGGAGTTTACTAAGGCGGCAATGGATGGCTGCATCATTAGTTCTGTGGATCATCGGGCTGGCCTTGCTGGTGGCCGGCCGGCTGATCCACCTGCCGGGTATGAACATGATGCAAAACTTTGCCGTCCTGATCGCGCTCTATATCCCGGTGGGGCTGCTGGGGGGTTGGTTGATCGGGCAGATGGCGGGGCTGATAAGACGGTGGCGTCTGGTGCGTGCATGGATGATCGGTGCGCTGGTGCTCATGATCGCGGCAGGGGCTGCTCGAAGCCAGATACGCGTTGTCAAGCCTTCTTATGTGATGGTGAATCGCCCAGATATACGCGCGATGGCCTGGATTGGGGAGCATACGCCGGCTGGCTCCCGTTTTCTGGTGGAGGGATTTCGCATCTATGAGGGACGTTCGGCAGTTGGTGCGGATGCCGGGTGGTGGATCCCTCTGCTGACCGGCCGGGAGAACACCATGCCCCCGCAGTACGCTCTGATGAACGAGTTGCCAGCGGAACCCACATACTCACAGCGTGTCGTGGACCTGGTGGCGCGCCTGGAGACAACCCCTCCAGCCTCATCAGAGGGGGTACGGCTGCTATGTGACTGGGGCATCACCCACGTTTACATCGGTCAGGGGCAGGGGAATGTTGGCGCTGGTGTGAGGCAACTCTTTTCCCCCACAGCACTGATGAACAGTCCTGCTTTTAGCCTGGTGTACCACCTGGATCGGGTGTACATCTTTGCCCTGGATCCTCAGGCGTGTGGTGGTAGTAGCCAGTGAAGGAACAAGGGGTTTTCTGGAAATGCTGGCTGGCCTGGTTGATCGTCAGCATGTTGTCTGTGACCTTGCTGGAAGTTTTGCGACTGGCGGTAGCAGCGCCATTCTCGTGGAGTGATATGGCGGGCCGGTGGGCCTTTATTGCCGGGGTGCTCCTCATCGCTCGCTGGGTGCAACCCCGTCTCACTGATGAATCGCTATGCGTATGGCCCTGGACCAGCTTCCCGATCATAGGCATAGGGCTTGGCGTCGGACTGGTCTATCTGATGTATCGGTCAACCTGGGCGGCCTGGGGTCTGCTGGGTGTCTGGTATATCTTGCTTCTGGGACTGGACAAAACCCTGACAGAGAAGCAACCCCAATGGGGCCAAATGGTCATACATGGGGTATTGGCTCTGATAAGCGGGTTCATTCCGACAGCCATCGCGCAGATCGAGTCGTCCTTTGCGGATGAAGAATTCTTCGTGGTACTACAGGCGTTGGTGCTGAGCCTTTTGTGGGTGCTGGTGCTGGCAGCACGCCGCTTGATGGCCCGCTGGGAACACCGACTCACGCGCTGGGGATTAAGTTTTGACCGCCGTTGGGTGGCTCTGACCGGTATATTGCTGGTCTGTGCAGGTCTATGGGGGACAGTGCATAGCTACCAGGGCAGTTTCTACTCCACTTCCGTGCCGACCTATGCGGGCATCTCGCCTGACAGGCCCTTCATTTGTGGAGAAGTGCAGCCAGATCCGCAGACGTTCGATGGGGAGGACGTTTTCCGTCGCCTGTTGGCCCAGTTGGAAGCCAATCCAGACAAAGAATCACCGGTGTACGGCATGTTAGCTCTGGGCACCGGCGACTGGCGGTGGGCCCAAGCTTTTCGGACCAGCATCCTTGATGAGGCCGCTCAGGAGCGTTTTACCGGACCGGCCCATAGTGTTAAATCCATCCAATACGAGGCCGCCATCCGCGCATATTATCTACCGCGCGTAAGGGAATCATTTCCGGGCCTGTTTTCAGAGTCAGATTTGCTCCAATTGCAAGGATGGTTTGCTGAGATCAACCGTCGGGCCTGGACCACAGAGTGGGTGGATTGGATGTATGCGCTGGCCTTTAGCAAGTGGCCAGAGGGTCCTTACGAGAACCAGGAGAACGGCGCCGGGTTGCTTGCCTTGCTCGAGTCCGAGGGACTGGCCGCCCCGGAGCTATCAATGGACAACCGGGGCTATCTGGAACAGAACCAGCGTGGCTGGCTGGCTCGTTTTCGCAACACGGATGACGCCTTTTGCTATCAGTTAGAGTGGATCAACAACGCCTATTTCCAATCGCTCTACACGGGCATGGCCTCGGAAACCAACAAACAGCTCTCTTTCGAGTGGCTGTTGCTCCAGGCTTTGCCAGATGGGGCACCCCTGCGTTATAATCACCCCGTTTTACTATCTTTGGCTGGCACGGCCTATCTGGGAGCCTATCTGCTGCACGATCCCCGATACATGTGGCTGGCTGGTCGGGCATTGACGCGGTCGGAGACTCAAGGTGGTTACTTGTTTGTCCAACCAGGCATCGAGCAACCGATCGCGCTGACAGGTCACTCTCCTACGCAAGGTTCCTGTCTGCTATACGGCGACTCGGGCTTGCCAAACCAGGTAGGGCCATTGGCGCCCGACAAGATCGTCTTTCGTGATGGCTGGACGGAAGACGCCACCTATCTGTTGCTCAACTTGCGGTTCACGGGCTGGCATCGCTACAAGGCCACTAATACGGTCACCCTGATATACAAAAACGGCCCCTTGGTTGCCGACGTGCTGGACGGGGAATCTTTTGGCTGGTTGCCGACGGGGCGGAGCCTGTTCCGGGATAAACGGATCCCGCGCGAGAACCTGAATGGCTTGCAGATTGAGCACACTGGCATGAGCGCAGTTCTCTATTCTCTAACTGGTATCGGCAGCCCGTGGGCACAGGATCCGCCCCATTATGCGGAGGTGCTTGCATTCCATACCGGCGAGGAGTTGGACTGGAGTCACACCCGGCTGGTCAACTGGCATGGCTGGCAGCATGATCGGTGGGTCTACTTCTACCACGATCGGGGACCGATTGTGGTAATGGATGAGGCGGAGGGACCATGGGATAGCCAGGCTGCGCTGATATGGCATTTGAGCGGTGAGGGGACTGTGATGGGGCAGCATGTCCAGTTGCACGTCGGCGGACAACCACTGGAGGCACTTTTTCTACCTTTGAACTCCGTTCAACCCCTGATAGCAATAGACAGAGATGATGGTGAGTTGCGCGTACAATACGATGCCAATTATGGACATTTGCGCCTGGTCACGCTATTTTTGCCTGGACACTGGGTTGGCGCAGAAGTACAATTTGATACAGATGAGAGCATCTTGCATCTCAGGCAGCCAGGAGCAAAGGCTTCTTTACGGATGCATTTGGGGGAGTGAATTGGTGTTCTTTATGGATAGCGCGACTGTCGCACACCCTTCGACCGCAACCGAACACCCGGGGGCGAGTGCAAAGCGACGGAGCAGTTCCTGGCTGGGCGAGTTCCTGCCCTGGCACGTGCAGTTCATCTTGGTGAAGGCCTGAGTCTGGCCGAAGTGGGGAGAGGAAACGCCGTGCGGATTGCCCTGGTTGGACCGGTGTATCCCTATCGCGGTGGGATCGCCCACTACACCACCATGCTCTGCCGGGCGCTGCGTGAGCGCGGGCATGAGGTGCTCCTGATCTCGTTCCAGCGGCAGTACCCACAGTGGCTCTTCCCCGGCCGAGGCGATAGGGACCCCAGCGAGAAACCCCTGCACGCGGAAGACGCCCGGTACTGGATTGACTCGCTCAACCCGCTCACCTGGCTGGCGACGGGCTGGCGTATCGGCAGGTACCGGCCAGAGGTGGTCGTCCTGCAGTGGTGGACGACGTTCTGGACGCCCGCGTGGCTGGTGTTGGGGAGCGCGCTGCGGCTGCTCGCGCGGCGACCGCTCGTGTTCATCTGCCACAACGTGCTGCCGCACGAGGCCCGGCTGTGGGATACCTGGCTGGCGCGTCTGGTGCTGGGCCTGGGGACCCGAATCATTGTGCAGTCGTCGGCAGAAAGAGACCTGCTGAGCGCGCTGCTACCTGACGCGCAGGTGGCTATCGTGCCGCATCCCGTGTACGACATGTTTGCCGCGGAAAGAGTGCCCCGAGCCGAGGCCCGGAGGCGACTCAAACTGCCCGTGGAGGGGCCGGTCCTGCTCGTCTTCGGCATAGTGCGGGAATACAAGGGCCTGGCAGACGTCCTGACTGCGCTGCCGATAATCCGCGAGCGACTGGGACACGTCACCCTGGTGGTGGCCGGCGAATTCTGGGATAACAAACAGCCCTACCTGGACCAGATCAAGCGGCTGGGCATAGCTGACTCGGTGGTCATCGAGGATCGCTATATACCGAACGAGGCTGTGGCGCTCTACTTCTCGGCGGCAGACGCGCTGGTGGCTCCGTACCGACGGGTCACTGGGAGCGGGACGATCCAGATGGCGCGGGGGTTTGGCGTGCCTGTGATCACCACCACCTGCGATGGGCTGACTGAGGAGGCCGCCCGAGTGGTTCCGCCCGCCGATCCACCCGCACTGGCTGCGGCCATCGTGGGTTTCTTCCAGGCGAATGGCTGGCTTCATTCAGCCGATGCGGTCACCCGCCACGACGCGCGATCCCCCTGGGATGCTCTGGTTGACCAAATCGTCGCTGTGGGAAAGGCAGAGGTCAAACGTGTCAGAGCCGGCTGAACGACAGCAGGATGAGCCAGATCGCGGAACTGTGCCCGGCACGGTGGCCGGGGGCGTGCTCGTTCTGCTCAGCATTACCCTGATCGGCATCCTGGTCGTGGCGAATGCGTTTGTGCTGGACGTTGTGCTTGGGCGGTTCGACCTGACGTTGGTTGCCATCCTGTCAGGAACCGAGGTTGTGTTGGTGGCCGGGACCTTGGTGTGCTGGCCCGGGCTGCGCCCGGCCGTGCGCTGGCACTGGCTGGAGGTCCTGGGGATGCTGGCGGTGGGCGGGGTATTCCTGGCCCATGCGATCTACCTGGCTCCGGCCGACGGGATGCCAGTCTCGTTCTCCGTGGACTGCTCGCACCAGCACCTTCTGGTGAACTACATATACCAGCACGATAGCTTTCCGGACAACGTGACCTACCTCTATATCTACGACGACTACCCGGTAGGCCCGTCCGCGCTGGCGGCATTCCTGGCACAGCTGCTGGGCGTGTTGCCCGCACAAACGATGTACCCGTTCGCCGCGTTGCTCGTGGCCGTGCAGGTGATGCTCGCCTACGGGATCAGCCTGGAGTTGTTGCCACGTTCCCCCGAGAGCCAAGTATGGGCCGCCGTGGCTATGCTCATGGTATTCCTGGTGTACTCGTACAGCGTACGGGTGTTCGCCGCGAACTTCTACAGTAACATGATCCTGGGCGACCTGATCGTGCTCCTGGCCCTGTGGATGACCGTCGTGCGAGAGCGGCTGCACTCGCTCCTGGTGGCAGGGATCACGCTGGGCCTTGCCTTAGGGTGCCTCAACTCCTACCCTGTCTGGTTACCCTTCGTCGTCCTTCCGTTGATCGCGTCCATGCTGAGGGATCGACGGATGTTGCTTCGGCGGCGCTTGGCAGTGGTGAGCATCGTCGCAGGAGTGATAGCGATCCTGGCGATCATCGCCGTAGTGGACCAATGGGACTTCATCACCTGGTTTACACCATCACGCGACCGTCGGTTGATGCCCAGCGTGGAATCGCTCGGCGGAGTGCTCCTCGTTTTTGTCGCCTGGGGCGTGTGGGCCTGGTTTCGGAACTGGAAGCGGCTCCCAGGTTTTACCCTGTTCCTGGTCATTGACGCGGCCCTGGTGGTCGCCCTATACGGCGCTGCGATCCTGGACAAGCTGACCTTGTACATCCCCGACAAGACGTTCTATTTCAACGTGTTCATCTTTCTGGTATTGGTCGCCTGGGGGCTGGACCAAGCCTGGAGGAGATGGGGGTCGGCGGGAAGGCTCAAAGACTGGATGGCCGGTGTCGCGCTCATCCTGGTCGCCCTGGGAGTCGGGGTGGGGGTCGATCTATGGTTCCCCCGCCCGGCCGACTACCCGATCACGCTGGACGAGTACCGGGTGGCCTACCAGGTATCTCAGGAGATACCGGACGCGGAGTTCACTTACCTGGTTCGCACAGCCGCGACGTTCTATTGGATATACGGATGCACTCTGAACCACACGCACGATCTGACCGAGCAGTTCCAACGCTGGCAGGCCAACGTTCCCACGTATGAGGGCTGGATAAAGGACGACGCAACTCCCCGCCAGGCCTTCGTCAGCAACCTGACGAAGTTGCCCCAAGACGGACAGTGGCGCATTCTCATCCAATCGGGCGATAGCGGCGTCATCGAGAAGATCCATTGACCGGGTTCCCATGCCCCAGAGCCTAACGTTCATCCTGACCCAAAGCCTGGAATGTCCCTCAGGGCTTGGCCGGTACTGGCCGCTGGCCCAGTGCCTGGCAGCGCGTGGCTATCGGGTGCAGGTGCTGGCACTGCACCCGAACTTCGGTGCGCTCCAGGAGCGACGGCTCAGCCGCGATGGTGTTTCAGTCCGGTATGTCGCCCAGATGCATGTGCAGAAGACTGGCTCCGGGAAACGCTACTTCAGCCTGGTGCGCCTGCTGTGGGTGGCTGCGGTCGCGTCGTTCAAGCTGACCTGGGCGGCGGTCACCACGCCCAGCGACGTGTACCACATCGGGAAGGCGCAGCCCTTCAACGGCTTGACAGCGCTAGTGCTACTGGCGCTGGGCCGGCAGGTATACCTCGACTGCGACGATTATGAGGCTGTGTCGAACCGGTTTGGGGCCGAGTGGCAGAGGAAGGTGGTGGCATGGTTCGAGGATCATCTGCCGCGGTGGGTCCACGGGGTCACGGTGAACACCCGCTTCCTGCAGACGCGCGTGCAGTCGCTGGTACCGGCGTGCCGCCGGGTAGTGCTGGTGCCGAACGCTGTCAGCGCGCAGCGTTTTCGCATGCCCGACGCAGGGGCCGTATCCGAGATTCGTCACCAGCTCCAGGTGGAAGGGCGGCCGGTTGTGGTCTACGTGGGCAGCATGAGCCTGGCGAACCACGCTGTGGATCTGTTAATGGAAGGTTTCGTCCAGGTCGTCCGTGAGCTACCCGCCGCCACCCTGGTACTGGTTGGCGGCGGCTCGGACCTGGTGCTGCTTCAGGACCACGCAGCCAGGCTTGGTTTGGAGCCGAACACTCGCTTCGTCGGACGGGTGCCACCGGACAAGGTGCCGGCGTACTACGCTGCCGCCGACCTCTCGGTGGACCCGGTGAGAGATGATGAGACGGCCCGGGCGCGTTCGCCGCTTAAGCTGTACGAGAGCTTGGCCATGGGAACCCCGGTCGTGACCGGCGATGTGGGTGACCGGCGATCAGCACTGGGCAGTCAGGAGGCCCTGCTGGTGCCGGCGGGTGATGCCAGTGCATTGGGGAAAAGTATATTGGCCCTGCTGCAAAACCAGGCCATGCGGGAACGTCTCCGGACCTGGGCCATCGAGCACCGCCAGCAGTTCCTCTGGGAAAGCCGAATCAGCGAGTTCGCCCGTGTCTACGAACGAAACTGAACCGCTGCCTAAAGTATTCGCGGTGATCTTGAATTGGAACGGGGGCGAGATGGTCTGCGACACCATTGCCTCCGTGCTGGCTCTGGACCCTCCCATCTCCCACGTCATCGTGGTGGACAATGCCTCCACAGACGGCAGTGATAGTGAGGTCGAGCGGCGGTTCCCCAAAGTAACTTTGCTTCGCAACCTGACGAACCTGGGGTTTGCGGCGGGCAACAACGTGGGCATTCGATATGCCATGGAGCAGGGCGCAGACTGTGTATTGGTGCTGAACAATGACGTGCTGTTGGACCACGCTGCCGTGCGCGTGATGGTCGCTTCGCTGCTTGAAGATCCATGCCGGGGCCTAGTGGTGCCCAAGGTATATTCGTACAAGCCGGGCGAGGACCGGCGCATCTGGGCCGCCGGTGCAAGCTGGCGAGCGTTTCCGCCCCGGGTGAAGATGCGTGGTTACGGAGAGCGGGACGTGGGCCAGTACGATAGACCCGGCCCCGTTGAATACGCCACAGGCTGCGCGCTGTTGGTGCGCCGGGAGACGTTCGCGGCGGCCGGGTTGCTGGACGAGTCGTACTTTATGTACCAGGAGGACTACGCTTTCTGCGATCGAGTTCGCGCGACCGGCCTGCTTTTGTGGTACGAACCACGAGCTGTGATAAATCACCATGTATCGGCCAGCACCGGCGAGGGGTCGCCGCAGAAGTGGCGCTACTGGTCACAGAGCACGGTCCTGTTCTACGCCCAGCACTACCGGTATCGACCGTGGGCGGCCGTGGCCCTGGGTTTGTTCCTGCTCTGGGTGGTGGGGCGTGAGCTTGTCAAAGGCGAGGTGGGCTGGCTGCGGCCGTTGTGCCAGGGCGTGTGGGCCGGCTGGCGTGACTTGCGGCAGGCACAGGGTAGCAAGGGATAGCGATGCGGCTGTTGTTGATAGAAGTGGCACCGGTGGACCAGCGAGACGTTCGATTGACGAGTGGGCTGGGCTACATCGCAGCCTATCTGCGCCGGAATATCCCCGAGATCGAGGTCCAGATCATCAAGGGCGACCCGGGCTGGATTGTGCGAAAGGTCAGAGAATATCGCCCCGACATTGTTGGCCTCTCCACCGTCTCCCAGTACTACCACCTGGCGGTCGAAACAGCGAACGTCTGCCGCCGGCACGGGGTCTTCGTCGTGATCGGCGGGCATCACGTGAGTGCCCTGCCCAGCTCAATGACGCCCAGCATGGACCTGGGCATCATCGGGGAGGGCGAGGACACAATGTTGGACGTCTGCCGGGCGTTCATGAACAAGGGGCCGGACCGCGTGGCGTTCGCCAGCATCCCTGGCGTGGCCTGGCGTGATGACGCAGGCCAGTTGGTCATGGCTGAGCCGCGTCCCTTACACCGGCCGCTGGACGATTTTCCATTCCCGGCCCGCGACCTCATGCATATTCGCCCCGGTGAGAGTGTGGGGATCATCACATCGCGCGGCTGTGCCTATCGCTGCGTGTTCTGTGCGTCTACCGCTTTCTGGCGGAGTATCCGCTTCCACTCGGCGGAATATGTGGTGGCAGAGATCAAGGAAGTCGCGGAACGGTATCGGACCCCGCACATCTACTTTTGGGACGATCTGTTCGTCGCTGACTTTAAAAGGGTGGAAGAGATTGCCAGGCTTTTACAGCGCGAACCCCGGTTGAGAGGCGTGCGATACTCGGTCACATGCCGGGCCAACCTGGCCACAGATGAGCTGGCTCGCGTGCTGAAAGAGATGAATGTCGTAGAGGCCATGTTCGGCTTCGAGTCCATGGCTCACAACACGCTACGGTACCTGAAGCCCCACGTCACGGTGGAACAGAACCGAGAAGCCGTGGCAATCTTTCACCGTCATGGCATTCCCATAACAGGTTTCTTCGTGCTCGGTTCTCCCCAGGAGACGCACGAGGAGATTGAGCAGACACTAGAGTTCGTTCGCACAGCACCGCTCTATCGGGCCGAGGCATATCTGTTGACCCCCTTGCCCGGCACGCCGGTGTGGGACTACGCCGTGCAACAGGGCCTGCT
The DNA here is from genome assembly GCA_034435155.1 of Anaerolineae bacterium. Classification (GTDB taxonomy): domain Bacteria; phylum Chloroflexota; class JAHJIN01; order JAHJIN01; family JAHJIN01; genus DAOTYG01. Next base: position 16,497 of record DAOTYG010000076.1, read on the forward strand.
GGACCCGCAGAATATACCCTGGGATCGGCTGTACATTGACAACCCAGAGAACCCGGAGAACAGCGTTCACCTATCGGAGACGATGAGCCCTGAAGAGCTACGGCGGTATTGGTGCGAGTTTCAACGCATTCGTCGGGCAAAAGATCGGTGCAATTTGCTCCGCCGCCTTCCCCGACATCTGCGACACCTGGTCGAATCACCTGGCGATGAGCTGGCGATCATCGCGAAGCAACTGCGTGCCCGTCGACTAGGACACATCTAATGAGGAATGTGAGCTGCAATTGCTGTGGCGCCGACGATACCTTGCCGGTGCTGATCGGGCGCGACTTGCTGCATGGCCTACCGGGTCAATTTACGCTGGTCCAGTGTCAGCGTTGTGGACTAATGTACCAGGACCCACAGCCCACCCCAGAGGAGCTTGCTCCGTATTACCCCCCCGATTATGAGGCGCACGTTGGGACGCGGCAACAACAGCTTGGCTGGCTGCGCCGGCTGGATTACCACTACGGGATCGAGAAGCGTTGTCGGGCGATCCTGCGCTATATCCGGCTTGGACGGATGCTTGACATCGGCTGCGCCACCGGCGCGTTCTTGGAAGGGATGCGGGAACACGGCTGGGAAGTCGAAGGGATCGAACCGAGCATTCAGGCAGCGACCTACGCCAAGGAGATCTTGGGCCTGCGCGTGCAGAATACTACTATGGAAACCGCTCAGCTGGAGCCAGCATCACTGGACCTAGTGACAATGTGGAACGTGTTGGAGCACCTCTCCGACCCACAGCGGGCGATCTACCGAATTCGGGAGGCCCTACGCCCTGGCGGGTTGTTAGTATTCTCGATCCCCAATATAGAGAGTTACGATCATTGGCTATTCGGACGGTACTGGGCGGGCTATGATCTCCCTCGTCACCTATTCGTGTTTCCACCGGCGACGCTAACGAGGATGATCCAGGCAGCCGGGTTCACTATCCTGGAGCGCCGCTGCATCTATGGCACATACAATGCCTTCGCTTACAGTGCCCGGTTCGCCATGAACGACCTGCTGGCAGACGATCGGCTCCGCCGGATCTTGACACGGATCATCCTTTCGTTACCGGCCCGGGTACTGACGATGCCTTTGAGCCGGGCCATTGATCTCTTGTATCGTGGCACGATCATGACCTGGTTCTGCCGCGCGAACAAATCCGTATGATCCAGGCTCTTCGTTTCATCCAATCATTGCTCAGCCAGCGCTGGGTGAACTATTGCCTGACGCTAACCGGGATCGGGCTGACGCTGTTCGTTATGGGGAATACGGTTTATCGCCACTGGTCTGAGTTTCAGTCGTTCGCTTGGCAGTTGGACCTGCTGCCACTCGTCGGCGCGGGGGCGGCATTGGTGACGGCCTTTGGGCTGAACATGCTCACGTGGTACCTCATCAGCCGCACCTTTGGGAGCCGGGTAGGGTTCTGGAAGGACCTGGAGATCTATAGCTTCTCCACCCTGGTGCGCCGTCTGCCCGGGGTCATCTGGCAACTGGCTGGACGGACGTACCTGTATCATCAGGCTGAGACCACGCTGGTGGTCCCCCTGTGGGGGACATTCTGGGAGCTTTTCGCGCAGTTCTCGTCCGCGATGTTGCTGACCGGGTTGATGTTGGTGCTGTCTCCACCACTGCAGGCCACGTGTCCCGGCGGCTTGTGGACAATGCTGCTCCTGATCCCGATCGGTTGGTTCACTCTGCGGCCGCGCGCTATTTTCTCTGTGATGCGGCGCATCTGGCCGAAGATGGCCGACGGGCCAGCCCTGACTTGGCGCGCCGTGTCCGGGTGGATCGGGTTATACATGCTGAGCTGGATCCTGGGGGGTGTTATCCTATACTGTCTCGTCTGCGCCTTGGACCCGCAGCCCTTGCTGCTGCTCCTGATATCCGTGGGACTGGTAGCCGCCTCGGGCGTATTGGCTCTGCTGACTGCCCCCATCCCCGGCGGGCTGGGCATCCGCGAGATCTCGCTGTTGCTTTTGTTAGAGTTATATATCCAAAGTCCTGTAGCTGTAGCTGCTGTCATCATGTTGCGACTGTGGTTGCTGCTCGGAGAGGCGCTGGTGGCGTTGTTCTTCTTCTTGCTCGCCCGTGGAAGGTCCTGGTGGCTCCAATGGGGCCATACTACCCCTTAAGCAGTATGAGCCGCATGCCAGATCAGCAACTCGCTGACGCCAGGTCGCAAGAGGGAGAGCGAAGGCCGAGCATAAATACCTCCTATGTGTTATTGCCAACAGGCCGGGTTTAAGGTATACTAGGCCCAGTGAGTGAGTTTTCAACTTGTATGCACATGGCCTGTGCGTACTTGAGAGGAGGGATGAGAGAAAAGGGAAGCAGAGATACAGCGGGGTACTGAAATCTGAGGAATTGAAAGCAATTACTGTGTGTTACCATCAATCACATCCTTAATACTGAATAGGAGGTAAAAAAAGATGAAGAAGTTACTAAGCGCATTAGTGATCGTAGTTTTGCTCACGGGGGTAGCGGCCACTGCCGCGAACGCCCAACTCACGACAACCACTAGCTTCCAGGTACAGAACCTGAGCAGTACAACTGCTGCGCACATCCAGATCCAGTTTTACGATGCCAGTGGCAATGTAGTTGCTGCGGCGACTATAAATGATACTATTGATGCTGGCAAAGACAAGTTGTATTACCAGGGGACCACCCCGAACCTACCTAGTCCCTTCAATGGGTCCGTGGTTGTCTCCTCGGACCAACCAGTGGCGGCTATTGGAGTTCAAAAGACGGCGAACGCCTCCGGAACTCAGCAATACCAGGGTACGTACAGCGGTTTTGCCTCTGGCGCGGACAAGTTCTATGTCCCAGTGGTGATGAAAGGCTTTTACGGCTACACCACCGAGATCTCTGTCCAGAACGCCGGGGCAAATAACTGCGACGTCACCATCACGTACACGCCCGGTGGATATACAGATACTTACACCGGGTTGAAGCCGGGCCAAGTGCATCGCTTCAATAATGCGTCTACCCCGAGTATGCCGAACAACTATATCGGTGCCGGGACCATCACAGCCTCTGGCGGCTCGGTAGTAGCAGTGGTGAACCAGAACTACGCGGCGGGCCTGCAGCAGCAGACTTATAACGGCTTCTCCGCGGCGGACGCTGCTACCACAGTGTACGCTCCCGTAGTGATGAAGGCCTTCTATGGCTTCAATACCTCTGTGCAAGTGCAGAACATTGACACAGCTACGTCGACGACTGTCACTATTTACTTCTACAATCCCTCGACTGGTGCGCTGATCACTTCCCAGACATCCCCGTCGTTGGGTCCTGGCGAGGGCTATCTGTTCACCCAGCACAACAACGCCTCACTGCCGAGCAACTGGATCGGCACAGCCCGGTTGGTGTCGTCCAGCTCCGCGAAGATCATTGCCGTGGTCAACCAACAGAACACTAGCACTGGGAAGGCTTCCAGCTACAACGCATTTGCCAATCCCAGCACCCGTTATGTAGGGCCGAACGTGATGAAGGCATTCTACGGGTTCAACACCTCCGTCCAGGTCATGAACGTGGGTGCCTCTGCTTCCACTTTTACGGCCACTTTCTCTAACGGCACGTCCCAGACTTCGCCATCCATCCCACAGTACGGGTCCTACTTGTTCACCCAGCACAATAACGCCAGCCTGCCTAGCAACTGGACCGGCAGCGTGGTGGCGACCAGTGCCAGCGGAACCCAACAGTTCGTGGTCATTGTCAACCAAGAAGGGCCGTCCGGCGTCGGTGATACCTCGATGTCTTACAACGCGATCGCATCCCCGTAAAGCCAGGCTATCGTACGGAGGTGCAATTCCGAAGAAAAAAGGGGGACCACGTCAGTGGTCCCTCTTTTCGGTGGGTGCATTCGAGCGGGTGGTGGATAACCCTGGCCCCCCTCACTCAGAGGGGCAGAACAAATGCGGGTGTTGCGGAGATGCCCAACAAGACCGCGACTAGCCCTTCTTGGGCGTTTCAGGAACCCAAACGGGCACGAAGACCTATGCTGCGAATAGCTTGTAAAGGGGTGAGGAGTTGAAAAGTAAAGGCAAGATCATCGGACTGGCGTTGGTTGTCTGCATAGGGCTGCTGAGCTTGGCAGCCCTGGCCGTACTCGTCTGGAAGAGCGGACAAGGCGCTTCCGTACCGGGAGTGCCCCACTCCAGGTCTCCGGCCATGGCCACGGCCGTGGCTCGTCCCTCGTGTTTGTCGCTAGTCAAATCCTCGGGTAATACGGTCTGCGGGTACATAGTCAATGAAAATGACGGCACGCCGGTCATCGGGCGGCCGGTTTTCCTGGCCAGGGCGCTTTTCTCTGCTGACAAGTCCATGGTCCTGGCCTCGCTGGATCAGACCACGGCACCCAAGGGAGTCACGGACGAGCGTGGCATGTTCTGCGTGGTGGATGTGCCGGCAGACATGTACTTCCTGCTGCTCGGCGATTACCCCCAGCCGATCTTGCTGCGTGACCCGAAGAACCCAACGTATGATCTCACCGTAGATTGGCGACAGTCGCCAGGGGCAGTGGATGTAGGTGTCATCCCAGTACAACTTGTCATACCCATTCTTCCCTGAGCACGAAGAGGGCGAACAGGGCTTCCAGCAGCAGGGGCAAAGGCAAAACACGCCTTTGCCCCTGCTACGTCTTGCTCATCTGCAGCCAGGGTCGCCCTACACATTGATCGTCCCGGTAACGATGGTGCCCGCGCTGCTCCAGTCTTTACCCGTTGACCCAGGCCCCTCACTGCCCCACAGTGTGGTTTCCAGGGTGACTATCCGGTCGAAGCAGTGATGCCTACCGTGTGACTGAAACGGCCCTACCCCTCAATCCACGATCAAGATCGCGTGGCCACCAGCACCAGGCTACCGGCCTTGAGGGTGGCCACCAGCAGCCCCGTCCCGATCATCCCCACCACGGGCACCAGCACCACCCCCACCACGATGGCCCCGGCGAAGGCCCCGGCCAGGTCCATAGCATAGATATACCCGGCCATGGAGCCGGGCACAGGTTCAGAATCTGCACCTGGTCTTTTACTGACCAGCACATTAGCCAGCGGGAACTCGGCCCCCACCAGCAGCCCGGCCCCGGCGTTGCTCAATAACAGCACCGGCAACACCAGACCTGGTGCCCCCTCGCTGGCCAAAACTACCAACAAACCCGGACCAAGTAACCAGAACCCCAGGATCGTCGCTTCCAGGAGTACCAGCCAGCATGACCCGGCGGGCCACCGTCGCAACAGGGCATTCATCCCCAGACCACCGGCCGCCAGCCCGGCCATAAACGCGGCAATGAGCAGGCCGATCTGGTGGTAGACATGCCCACGCAGGGTCTGGAAGGCCAGGATGACGATGATGTCGGCAGCCATCCCGCCCAAACCGGTGGTCCCCACAGCTACCGGCACGGTGGCCCGACGCAGCCCCGGCCAGCGCCAGCCAGCCATCCAGAGGCCCCCCCAGGCCACAAGCACGCCGGTCACCAGAAGCGGGAGGTTTAGCCCGGCCAGTACCCCAAAGGGGACGGCCAACTCCGGCGCGAACACCGCCTCCCAATAGGCCAACCCGTAAAAGACCCCGGCCGGGTGCAAATCCTCGTTGACCGGCACGGCCCGCCCCCGCGCCAGAGTCTCCTGGAACCACGCCGCCCGCGCCGGGTCGAACTTGTAGTGGATATAAGGCGCGGTGATGAGCCGGGCTTCCCGGCCCCCCGTCTCCCACCGCTCCACCAGGGCCAGCGCATCGTCCTGCCAGAGGCCCGGCGACGGAGAAGCCAGCCACAGGACCGTCTCGCCAGGGATCGGGCGCACGTGGGGAAATGCCTGGCCCAGGGCCTGCCGCACCAGGTTGTGCAGGTCCGTCAGCTCTGGCCCCAGGTAGGTCAAACTGCCAGGCAACGGCACCACCAGCAACCCCTGGTCCGTCAGCAAAGACCGGGTCGCCCGGTAGAACTCGACGGTGAAGAACCGGTTTACCTGCAGGGTGGTGGGATACGGCAGGTTCACCAGGATCAGATCGTACCGCCCATCATCCCGCGTAGCCTGCTCGCGCACCAGCAACCGCCCGTCAATCAGGTGTACTTTTACCCGGGGATCATCCAGCTCGGCCCTGGTCAACGCGGTGGGAAAGGACCGCATCTCGGCGATGAGCAAGGGGTCCAATTCAGCATAGTCCACAGACTGCACCGGGTATTTGAGGACCTCGTGCAGGACCCCGCCGATGCCCCCGCTGAGCACCAGGACGCGCCGGGGCGGCGGCCCCAACAACAGCGGCAGATGCACCAACTCTTCCACCCGCGCCGTGTCTGGATTCGGCGTGGTGAACAGCGGCGCGCCATCCACAAAGAACGTGTACTCAGACTCGCGCTGGATGACGGTCACGTTGCCGTATACCGAGTCGGCGTAGGCCACCACCCGGTGACCGACCCATTGTTCTGCCACCGCCCAGGCCAGGAGATGGTCAGCCACGGGTGAGGCCAGGCTGCCCAGGCTTAAAAGCAACATGCCGACGACCAGGAGACGGGCCAGGCGGCCCCTGACGAGGGAGAGCGCGGAGACCAGGTTGAGGACGCCCAGGAGCAGGGCGGCGCGCACGGGATTGGACAGGGGGATCAAGAGGTAAGTCAAGGCCACGCCCCCGGCGATGCCCCCCAGAGCCTCCAGGGCATAGACCGCGCCCGCCGAGAGCCGCTGTCGGTCAGCCAGTTGGAGGCCCGCCACGCAACCGACGGCGAACATGGCCCCATCCACCAGCCCCACCGGCAGCAGGAGCAAGACCGTCACGCGCACGGCCGGCCCCACTCCCACCCCCTCGCCGGGCAGTACGCCAGTGAAGAGATGAGCCAGCAATCCAGCCACAACAGTGGCCGGCAACAGCAACGCCAGGGTCGTCTGCAAGCCAGCGAAGGCCGCTGCGGTAAAGCGGACCCGGGTCGCCAACCGCCCAGCCAATGCGCTCCCCACCGCCTCGATGAGCAGCCAGCTTCCCAACACCACGCCGATGAGCAGCTCATTTCCACCGCAGGCCACCAGGATAGCCCGGATGACCAGCCCCTGGGTCACGGTGAAGGTGAACCCCATGAGCAGAAAGGCGATGATCAGCGGCCGGCGCACCGCGCCCTCCGGTTTACCAGGGTCTCCGCCGCCGGAAATAGCCCCGGATCAGCGTGGCCAGGAGATTCATCGAGAGCACCAAAGCCAGCAGCACCAGCGCCGTGCCGTACTGAATGCCGGCCGGCATTCCCGGCACCTGCGTGCTGATGACGTACAGGTGATAGGGCAGGGCCATGGTCTGGTCAAAAGGAGATTGGGGCAGACTGGGCAGGTAAAAAGCGGCCACGGTAAAGAGGATGGGAGCCGTCTCGCCGGCAGCGCGCAGCAGGCCCAGGATGATGCCGGTGATGATCCCCGGCAACGCCTGGGGCAATACGATCTGGCGAATCCCCTGCCAGCGGGTTCCTCCCAAACTGGCGTTGACGGTACGGAACTCGGTGGGCACGGCCCGCAGAGCCTCCTCGGCGGTACTGATGATGACCGGCAGGGTCATGATCGCCAGGGTTAGCGAGCCGGCCAGGATAGAAGTACCGAATTGCAGGAACAGCACGAACAACCCCAGGCCGAACAGCCCATAGACTACCGACGGGATACCGGCCAGGTTGACCATAGCCAGGCGGATGGCCCGGGTCCACCAGGTGTCCCGGGCATATTCGGACAGATAGATGGCCCCTCCCACCCCCACGGGGATAGCAACCAGGGCCGTGCCGGCCGTGAGCAGCAGGGTGCCCACGATAGCCGGGAAGATGCCCCCGGCCTTCATCCCCTGCCGGGGCATGGTTGTGAGAAACTCCCACGAGATCGCGCCCAGGCCCTGGACCACGATCGCGCCGATCACGATCAAGATCGGCCCCACAACCACCAGGGCAGCTACAGCCAGCAAGGCAAAGCCCAGGCGTTGCACCAGATAGCGGTCCATCAGCGCAACCCACCCCGCCGCCGTTTCTGAAAGATCGTCACGGCAGCCGCCAGATTGATCAGAAAAGTCAACGCAAACAGGATGACTCCCAGGCCAAAGAGGGCGTGGTAGTGGACGCTGCCCTGAGCTACCTCTCCCATCTCGGCGGCGATGGTGGCTGTCATCGTCCGCACCGGGCGCAGGAGCGAATCGAGGGTGAGGGGCAAACGGGCGGCGTTGCCGGTGACCATCATCACGGCCATGGTCTCGCCGATGGCCCGGCCCAGGCCCAGCATCACCGCCGTGATGATGCCAGAGCGAGCGGCCGGCACCACCACCCGCCAGATGGTCTGCCATTGAGTGGCTCCCAGGGCCAGGGCCGCATCCCGGTAGCTCTTGGGCACGGTATCCAGAGCATCCTCGGCCACGCTGATGATGGTGGGCAGGGCCATATAGGCCAGGATCAGGGCCCCGGTCAAGGCCGTCAACCCGGTGGGCGCACCCACCAGCTCGCGGATGAGGGGGGCCAGGACCGTCATGCCGAAAAAGCCCAACACCACCGATGGGATGCCGGCCAGCACCTCGATGAGGGGCTTGAGGACCTCCCGCGCCCAGCCCGGCGCCACCTCCCGCACAAAGACCGCCGTCGCCACCCCCAGCGGCAACGCGATGGCGATGGCCGTCACCGTGACCAGCGCCGAACCCAGGAGCAGCGGCAGCGTGCCGAACAGGCCAAACGTGGGATACCAGCGTGTTCCGAACAGGTTATCTAACGGAACATCAACAAAGGCCGGTAGTCCCTCCCGCAACAGAAATAAAAAAATGAGGAGGACAAAGCCGATGGTGGAAAAACCCATGACCCGGATGAGGGCTTCGATAGCGAATTCTAACCACCGGGTTGACGTTTTCATGATCTCTAGCAGTTTCAACGCGCGCCCGTGGGCAAGAAATAGAACGCCAGGGCGATGATCAGGTAGACGCCGAGGAGTTGCGCCCCTTCCAGCCAGTTGCTCTCACCGTCCAGGGAGATCAGGGCCACGATGACAATGGCTGCGCCCAGGGCGGCCAGCTCAAAGGGGTTGAAGATCAGGTTCATGGGGTTGCCCAGCAACAGGCTGACAAAGACCAGCAGCGAGGCCACAAAGAGGGCCACCTGCATACTCGAACCGACCGAGATCGCCAGCGAAAGCTCCATCTTGTCCTTCCAGGCCGCCGTGACGCCCACCAGGTGTTCGGCGGCGTTGCCCACGATGGGCACGATGACGACGCCCAGGAAGAACTCGGTGAGGCCCCAGGTCTCCACCACCGGCTCCACCGCCCCGATCATCACCTCACTCATCCAGACGGTGAGCAGGGTGATGCCGGCCAGCAAGCCCAGAACCACAGGCAGGCTCCAGGTGGGCTGATGGACCCCCTGGCTGTGAGCGTCCTCTTCGAGCGCCTTGCCCTTGCCGGTGAAAGAGTAGATGAGGCTGAGGAGGTAGATGAACATCAGGACGACGGCCACGCCGATGCTGAGCCATTCGGCGGCGCCGTGGCTGGCTTCCTCGATGGTGTGACCAAAGACGGCCGGGATGGCCAGGCCGATGGCGGCCAGGGTGAGCATGGAGGCGTTCACCCCGGCCCCGCGCCGGTCGAAACGCTGGATGCCATGCCGCAATCCGCCCAGGAAGATGCTCAACCCCAACACCAGCAACAGGTTGCCCAGGATGGAGCCGGTGATAGAGGCCTTGACCAGTTCCAACAGCCCCTCGCGGATGGCTACGATGGTGATGATGAGTTCGGCGGCATTGCCCAGGGTAGCGTTGAGGAACCCGCCGATGCGCGGCCCGGTGTACAGGGCCAGTTCCTCCGTGGCCGCCCCCAGCCAGGCAGCCAACGGGACTAACGCCAAAGCCCCGGCCGCAAAAACCCACAGGGGATCGCTGTGAACAAGCTGGAGGATGAGAGCCAGGGGCACAAATACGAGCAGGATACTGAGATATTTCAACATGATCTCACTCCCGATCGCGCAAGGCCCGCTGGATCTCGCGATCAGCCTCACGCCTGGCGATGGCGGCGCGCTTGTCATACTGACGTTTGCCCCGGGCCAATGCCAGTTCCACCTTGGCCCGGCCGCCCTTGATGTATAACCGCAGGGGCACCAGGGTATAGCCCCGCGTCTCGAGACGATCTTGCAGGCGCGCGATCTCGCGCTTGTGCAACAACAGCTTGCGGTCACGCTTGGGAGGATGGTTATAGCGCGTGCCCGGCTCATAGGGCGCCACGTGGGCGCCCACCAGCCACACCTCCCCATCCACGATGCGCGCGTAGCTATCGCGCAGACTGACCCGCCCGGCCCGGATAGACTTGATCTCCGTGCCGGTGAGGGCGATCCCGGCCTCCAGCCGGTCCTCAAGATGATAATCGTGGTAGGCCTTGCGATTGGTCGCCACGGTCTGGATCTTGTCACGCATAATGCACCTCAAAACCAGAACTATTATAACACACTCCCCCCCGGAGAGCAACGAACCGGCTGGGAGCGTTACGTGCCTGGGACATAGGGCGCAGGCGTGCCGGAACGATTATGGGCACTGGAGTGGAGCCTTCAGGCGGGTTTTGCGGGTGAGGACCAGCTAAAGCTTCGACTCCAGACGTGAGATCTGTCCCCGCCATGGAACGCTCACACCGGCTCTTGACATCCGTGCATAACTTCTGTCAGGGAGGGAAGAAAGCCCCCCTCCCCGCATCACGTAGCGGCGACGAAGTGGGGAGTTGGCCTCTTTGGTAGTTTTCAGACAAGCTCTAACGCTCCGTCCACCCTCTTGCCCCCCGCTCCAATACCCGGTATAATTCTACATGATACATGATGCAAGGAGGAATCCCATGACTGTCACCTGTGAACCTGCCCGTCCAGCCCTCTGGTCACCGGCCGAAACCCTCAGCCCTCGCGTGCGTAAACTGCGTGACCAGTATTGGAGCTTTTACACCCGCGACTACACCAACGAGGTGCGCCCATTCACCACCGGCACCCCGTGGGACCAGGTCTACTCCCCCTGGCACTGGACGAACGTGCCGGAGATGACCATGTTCCTGCCAGGGGCCAAAGCCTACCTGCTGGCCGGCGCGACAAAGGTGGACCTGCCGCCAGGCTTCTGGGACGAGCCGCTCGTCGTGCGACACGCCCTCTTTTTCAAGCGCGTCCTGGAAACCTATCTGCCGGTGCAGATCCTGGACGGCGAACTCATCGTCGGCTCGCACTTCTCCACGGCCCTCTCCCGCACCCTCACCCGCCAGGAGGCCCGCCAACACGCAGAGCTGGAGCGGCGCTTCCTGAAGGCAGAACGTCGCCTCACCGACCGGGGCGTGGGCAACTGCGGGGCCGTCCCCGGCCACCTCATCCCCGACTACCCCCGCGTCCTGCGCCAGGGCTGGCAGTCCATCTATGCCCAGGCCCAGGCCATTGCCGCCGACCCGGCCTCCACCCCGGAGCAACGCGCCCTGGCCCGCGCCGTCGTCTTCTCCGGCGAGGGGGTGCGTGCCCTGGCCGCCCGCTACGCGACCGAGGCCCGGCGCCTGGCCGCCCAGGAGACCGACCCGGCCCGCCAGGCCGAACTCACAGAGATCGCCAGCATCTGCGACCGGGTGCCCTGGGAACCGGCCCAGACCTTCAAAGAGGCCCTGCAATCCCTCTGGTTCACCCACATGCTGGTGCTGGTGGACGAGAGCTACCCCGGCCCCGGCGTCTCCCCCGGCCGCATTGACCAGTACCTTTACCCGTACTACCAGGCCGACCTCGAGGCCGGTCGCCTCACCCGCGAGGAGGCCAAAGAATGGCTCTGCTGCCTGTGGATCAAGCACAACTATGCCTACGATTACCAGGGCTGGGTGGGCACAAACCAGGGCATCAACTCCTCCTTCGGGCAACTCATCACCCTGGGCGGCCTGGACGAACATGGCGAGGATGCCAGCAACGACCTCACCTACCTGATGCTGGAGGTCATCGAGGAGCTGAATCTGTTGGAGCCGAAACCCAATATCCGCCTGCACGCCAAAACGCCGGCTAAGCTCCTCGACCGGGTGGTGGAGATGTGCGCCAAGGCCCAGGGTAGCCCGTTCCTCCTCAACTTTGACGAGAACTCGATGGCCGGCCTGCGCTGGCAGGGCCTGCCGGAGGAACTGTTGTGGGACTATGCCCCGGTGGGCTGCCTGGAAAACACCCTGCAAGGCTGTGACCGCTCCGGCACCGTGGACGTGAACCTGAACATCGCCAAGGCGGTGGAGTTGGTCTTGCACGATGGTCGGGACGCCCAGACCGGCGAGCAGATCGGCCCGCGCACCGGCGATCCGCGCGCCTTCGCCACCTTCGAGCAGTTCTTCGCGGCGTTCAAGGCGCAGCTTCGGGCCATCATGGAGCTGCTCATCGCCGCCAACGACATCGCCGACACGGGCCGGGCACGCTTCGAGCCGACCCCGTACCTGAGTGCGCTGGTGGACGGCTGCCTGGCAGGCGGAAAAGACATCACGGCCGGCGGCGCGCGGTTCAACTATATCACCGTGGAGGGGATGGGCCTGGCCACGGCCGCCGACAGCCTGGCGGCGGTGAAGAAACTCGTCTACGAGGCCCGGGCGGTGAGCATGGATGAGCTGGTGCGCGCCCTGGACGCCAACTTTGAGGGGTATGAGCCGTTGCGCCAGACGTTGCTCCACAAGGCCCCCAAGTACGGCAACGACGACCCCTACGTTGACGACCTGGCCCGTGAGATCAGCCAGTTCTGGACCGAGGAAGCGTTCAAGCACGTGACGCCAGAGACGGGCAAACGCTACCGGGGCGGCTACCTCTCCTGGAACTACTGGGTCTCCTATGCGCCCACCACCGCTGCCACGCCGGACGGGCGCAAACGGGGGCAATTCCTTTCCAACGGCGTCTGCCCGGTGAACGGCGCGGACCGCCTGGGACCCACCGCCGTCATCAAGAGCGTGGGGCACCTGAGCCTGGAGACCGCCCCCAACGGCGCGTCGCACACCATGAGCTTCTCCCCCACCATGTTGCGCAACCCGGAGAACCGGCGCAAGCTGGCGGCCCTCCTGCGCGCCTACGGCCAGGTGGGAGGCACCTGCGTGCAACTGAACGTCATCAGCCCGGACACGCTCCGCGCCGCCCAAAAGGACCCCGACGCCTACCGCAACCTGCTGGTGCGCGTCACTGGTTACAACGCCTACTTTGTCATGCTGGGGAAAGAGATCCAGGACGAGATCATCGCCCGGGAGAGCCATGCCCTGTAACCCCGAACCCCCCCGCAGGTTAGCGCGCCCCAACCTGCGGGAGAGGCAACTATTCAGGCGAAGTCACCTATCCTGGGCCTGCGCCGACCTCGCTTGGGATGCAGACGAGAGAGTGTCGGCGGAGGCCGACACCCAAGTGCCCAGAGAGGACGATCTCAATCGGCCTGAATATTTACCGGGAGAGCAGGTAGCAGAGATGCGTATCCAGGCCAGCGCGCCGGGCAAAGTCATCCTCCTGGGCGAGCACGCCGTGGTCTATGGGCGTCCGGCCATCGCTGTGCCCCTGAGCGGGCTGCGAGCCACCGTGACCGTGGAACCTGGCCGGCCCGGCAGTGGCGTGGTCATCGAGGCCCGCGACCTGGGCCGCACCCTGCACGCCGGCCAGGAGCTGGCGGACCCGCTGGTGGTCACAGTGAACAACACCCTGGCCCGGCTGGGAGTGCCTGATCCCGGCGACCTGCACCTCACCATCGCCTCCGACATCCCGATTGCCAGCGGGCTGGGCAGCGGAGCAGCCGTGGCCGTGGCGACGATCCGCGCGCTGGATGCCTGGTTCACCGAACTACCAAACGCCGGAGTCGAAGCTTTAGCTGGCTCCCGCCTGGAGGATCGACTCCGGAAGCAGTTAACAGACGCCGAAGTATCCGCGCTGGCCTACGAGACCGAGGTGCTGCACCACGGCACGCCCAGCGGCATTGACAACAGTGTGGTGACTTATGAACGACCCATCGTGTTCACCAGGGCGCGCGGAGCCGCGCCTTTTTTGCTGGGCCGGCCCCTCACCCTGGTCGTGGGCGACACCGGCATCGCCAGCCTCACGCGAGAGACCGTGGGGGACGTGCGCCGGGCCTGGCAGGCCGACCCGGCGCGCTACGAGGCGTTGTTCGACGCGGTGGCCGAGACCGTGGCAGCCGGCCGCGCCGCCATCGAGCGGGGGGATGCGCCGGCCCTGGGGGCGGCCCTGCGCCGGGACCACGCCCTCTTACAGGAGCTTGGCGTCTCGTGCCCAGAGCTGGACGCGCTGGTGGCGGCGGCGGAGGAGGCCGGGGCACTGGGGGCCAAGCTGGCCGGCGGCGGCCGGGGCGGCAACATGATCGCCCTGGTGACCAGGGAAACCGCTGACCGCGTGGCAGCGGCCCTGCGTGCGGCCGGCGCCCGGCGCGCGCTGGTCTCCGAGATCGCCTAGCCCCCTGGGGTGATGGGTATCAGAGACCGGAGTCAAAGCTTTAGCTGGCACCCGCTGCCGACGCCCTGTTCGGCGGGGGGCTGCCCCGCCGCCGAGCGCGGATGGGTACCAGAGACCGGAGTCAAAGCTTTAGCTGGCACCCGCTGCCGACGCCCTGTTCGGCGGGGGCCTGAGACCCCGCCATGTAACGCATCCCCCGTTCGGCGGGGGTCTGAGACCCCCGCCATGTAACGCATCCCCCGTTCGGCGGGGGGCTGAGACCCCCGCCATGTAACGCGGGTCACAGACCCGCTTTGAGCAACTTTTTCGTGTAACGCGGGTCACAGACCCGCTTTGAGCAACTTTTTCGTGTAACGCGGGTCACAGACCCGCTT
>DAOTYG010000077.1:0-12057 GCA_034435155.1 Anaerolineae bacterium
CGCTCCCGGCAAAGACCCGCTCCACCAGGGCCATCGTGGGGCCGATCAGCACGAAACGGCTCACCAGCAGCCCGGCCAGGACCGCGACCCCGGCCCAGAACACCGACCACGCAAAGAACCGGTACCCGTGCGGAGGCGTGTTGCGTGCTGCGTGTTGCGTGCTGCGTGTTGCATGTTGCGTGCCCCCCCGCTCCCCCGATTCCCGGCATTCCGCATTCCGCATTCTGTATTCCGCAATCCACCCCGCCCCAATCCCGGCCAGCGCGCAGGTGCTGAACGTCCACGGGTAAATCCAGCGGAACGCCGTGTGCAGTTGGTCCGCGCCGGGGATGCCAAAGAAAAAGACGGCATAGAGCGGCGTCCCGAAGGCCAGCAGGAGCGAGAAGACGGCGTAGGCCGCGAACGTCCAGGTATAGCGATCCCGGCGCCAGATCAGGGCCACCAGCGCCAGCAACAGGGGCAGGATGCCGATGTAGCTGGCCCCTTCCACATAGTTCTTGAGGTTGGCCGGGTCCCACTCCACGAAGGATAGCGGCTCGCCCCGGGCGTTAGTCGTCAGGGGCACATTCTGCCAGGTGAACACGTCCAAGTAGGCGTGGTGCGTGGGGTTGCCGAAGAAATCCGGCATGATGAAGCTGAGGGCACGTTTCCAGGGTAGCGCCCAGCCCACCACCTGGTCGTAGGTCACGTAGCCGGCCCGAAAGTTCTCCCGGATGGCCTCAAAGAAAGGCCAGATCTGCACTGCCGCCAGGGCAAAGCCCAGGGCCACCATCAGTCCCAGGACGGCGCCGGCCGTCAGGAATCGCCGCACGCTGCGCGTGGTCCAGAGCAGCGCGATCAACCGGCAAATGGCGTAGAACAGCATGGAGAACAGGATGTAGAACGAGATCTCCATGTGCCCGGACAGGAATTGCATCCCCACGGCCCCGCCGCCCAGGATGAGGTAGAGGATGAGGGGGGGAGTACGGCCCTCACCCCTCACCCCCACAGGCGTCAAGTTAAGCGACCCAAGTCGCACCTCAGGGGCCTGCGGCCAGGCGTCCACCGGCGTGGACGCCTCCATCCGCGCAGGCGGACGGCCGGCCGAAAGCAATGCCTTCGGCCTACCCGGTGCGATTTCCAATCGCCCGCGCCTTATCTCCCCTTCCCCCCAAACTTGGGCAGGGGAGAGGTCAGGGGAGGGATCAGGGGGCTTTATCCCGGGCCACTATATGACACGCCACCTGGCTCCCGTCCCCCAGGTCCACCAACGGCGGCACCTGACGCTCGCACAGGCCCTCCTGGAATTGGGGGCAGCGGGGGTGGAACGTGCAGCCGGACGGCAACGCCAGCAGGCTGGGAATGTCCAGGCTACGCAACTGCACCCGTTGCTTGGAGCGCGTCAGGCGCGGGTCAGCCTCCGGGATGGCGGCCAGCAGGGCCTGGGTATAGGGGTGCAGGGGACGATTCACCAGGCGCGGCGTGGGGGCCACCTCGATGAGCCGGCCCAGATACATCACCGCGATGCGCCCTGCCCAGGCGAAATACTTGGCCAGGGCCAGGTCGTGGGTGATGAACAGGAACGTCACCCCCATTTCATCTTTCAGGCGCGCGAGCATGTTCAGCAGGCTGATGCGGATGGATACATCCACCATGGAGACGGCCTCATCGGCCACGATGAAGGACGGGTTGACGGTGAGGGCGCGCGCCACGGAGACGCGCTGCCGCTGCCCGCCGGACAATTGGTGCGGGTACTTGTCCAGGAAATCGTCTGGCGGGGTCAGATCCACCACCTGCAATAATTCGCGGACTCGCGCCCGGGCGGCCGCCGGCGAGGAGACCAGTTGATGGCGCAAGAGTGGCGCGCCCATGATGTCCTGGACGGTGTGGGCCGGGTTGAGCGAGGCATACGGGTCCTGATGGACGATCTGCACCGCCAGCCGATATTTTTTGCGTTCGGCGCCGCGCATCTGCTCCAGGTCTTGCCCCAGGAACAGGATACGGCCGGCCGTTGGCCGGAGCAACCCGGCCACCATCTTGCCGGTGGTGGTCTTGCCGCAGCCGCTCTCCCCCACCAGGCAGACGATCTCACCCTCGCGGATGCTCAGCGATACGCTATCCACCGCTTTGACAGTCTTTTTGCCCACCCGAAAGGTCCGGCTGACCTGGCGCAATTCGATCATCGGGCAGTCAGTGTTCATCTATCTGCTTCCAGTTATGGCAGGCGGTAAAATGGCCCGGGCTGACCATCTCCAGCACTGGTTCTTCTTGCCGGCAGCGGGCCTGAACATAAGGACAACGCAACGCGAACTTGCACCCTGGCGGCAAGTCTATCAGGTCCGGGGGCGAGCCAGGGATGGAGCTCAGTTGCTCCAGGTCCCCGGTGACGGTGGGCACGGCGTGGATCAGTCCCCGTGTATACGGATGGCGTGGCTGCTCAAAGATCTCATACACATCCCCGATCTCGACGATGGCCCCGGCATACATGGTGGCCACGCGGTCGGCCAGCTCTGCTGCCAGCGAGAGGTCATGGGAGATAAAGATGAGCGAGAACTCTAGCTCCTGACGCAGGTTGCGCAGCACGTCAATCACCGCTCGTTGGGTCAGGATGTCCAGAGCCGTGGTCGGTTCATCCAGGATAATGATCTGGGGGGCCAGGAGCAACCCCATGGCGATGAGGACACGCTGACGCATCCCGCCGGAAAGTTCATGCGGATAGGCGCGCAAGACGCGGTCTGGCTCCAACTGGACCAGCCGGAGCAGTTCGCGGGCGCGTTCCTGGGCCTCGGCCCCGTCCAATGAGCCATGGGCCTGGGCGGTATCACGAAAGTGATCGGCCACACGCAGAACGGGGTTGAGGGCATTAAGCGCGGACTGGAAGACCATCGCACATTCCTGCCAGCGGAACCGGCGCAACTCCTGAGGTGACAGGGTCAATACATCACACTCCCCACCGGCCCGATAGTAACGCACTCGCCCGCGAGGGATGCGCGCCGTGCGTGGCAACAGCCGGATGAGAGCCAGGCCCAGGGTGGTCTTGCCAGAGCCAGACTCACCGATGAGAGCCACGGTCTCACCTCGTTGCACCTGGAATGACACCCCGCGCACAGCCTTGACCACGCCACGCCGGGCGGCATACTCCACCCACAGGTCATCCACGGTCAGCACGACCTGGTCTTCGGAAGGATGAAGGATAAAGGATGAAGGATGAAGATTCATTTTCCCGTCTTCAGACGCTCGTTCGCAATCGCGGGTTGAACACCTCTTCCAGCGAGCGGGTCAACCAGACCAGGGACAACTGAAAGAGCGCGATGGCCATGACCGGGGCCATGATGTAGAGCAGGGCATCCCGGTAATAGATCGCCCCCCGCGTCCAGGCCAGGCTGAGCATCACGCCCCAGTTGTTGGTGGCGAACGGCACCAATCCCAGGTAGACCAGCGCCACCTGGGCGTAGATGGCCGAGGTCATCGAAAAGACCAGGCTGATGGCCAGGTAGCTCATCATGTTCGGCAGGATCTCGGAGAAGATGATGTGCCGGGTGCCCAGGTCCAGGGCGCGGGCCGCCTCCACGTAATCGCGCTGCTTAAGGGATAGCACCTGGGCCCGCACGGCCCGGGCCAGCGTGGGCCAGGACAGGAACGACAGGATGAAGGCCAACAGCCACACATTGTCTAACTTGACGAACGCGGCGAGGACTGCCAATACCGGAAAATGCGGGATGGTCAACCAGATGTCGGTGAGCCACATGATGAACGAGTCAAAGATGCCAGCCAACACCGCACTCAAAGACCCCAGGATGACGGCGATGGTGGTGGAGATCAGGCCGGTGATGCAGGCCACAATGAGCACGTCTTTGCCTCCGTGGACGATCTGAGCCCAGATGTCGCGCCCCTGAAAATCGGTGCCCAACGGATGGGCCAGCGATGGCGGCTGGTAGATCTCGGTCATGGACGATTCCTGGGAGAGCGGCACCAGACTGGGGCCTGCGAAGGTCAGCAGAATAAACCAGATCAACCCGAGCAAGCCCACGAACCCCACCCGGTTGTGCGTCAGCAGCTTGAGCGTTCGCCCCAGGTCATACAGGACATTGCGAGAGGCACGAGTCAGGATGCTCATGCTTCCCCTCCTCCACCCGTGCGGATACGTGGGTCGAGCCGGCTATAGAGCAAATCAGCCAGCAGATTGGCCAGGATGACTGCCACGGTGATGATCAGGAACACGGCCTGCATCACCGGATAATCCCGCTGGTTGATGCTATCAATGAGCAGCTTGCCCACGCCCATATAGACAAAGATGTTCTCGATGAGGGCCGATCCGCCCACGATGAATCCCACGCTGATGGCCAGTTGCGTGACCAGGGGCAGGATGGCGTTGCGGCCCACGTAGGCAGTCATGATCCGGCGATCCGGCAGGCCCCGCGCCCGCGCCGCCGTGACATAGTCCTCCTCCAGGGTGGCGATGGTACTGCTCTTCATCGTCAGCATCCAGCCACCCACGGTGGTGAGCACATAAGTGGCAACCGGCATGGAGGCATGGAAGAGGATGTCGCCGATGAACTCCGGGGTGAACCCCGGCTCGATACCCGGCGTCATCGAGCCACGCATCTGGGCGATGGGCAGGATGCGCCAGTAGCCCCCCAACAGCACGATGATCACCATCGCCACCAGGTAGTTGGGCACGGAACTGAATATGGACCCCAAAGTGGAGAGGACGTGATCCAACAGCGACTCGCGCCGGTAGGCGGTGATCATCCCCAGGAGCATCCCCAACGTAAAGCTGAGCAGTAGCGAGAGACCCACGCTGAACAGGGTCCACGGCAAGAACTTGGCGACCATGCTGATCACCGGTGTGCCGAAGGATTTGTAAGACGTGCCCATGTCAAAGCGCAGCAGGTTACCCATGTAATCGAAATACTGAAAGAGCACCGGCCGGTCCAGCCCGATGCCGAACATGGCGCTGGCCTGGGCGCGGGCATCGTCGTAGGACATACCATAGAGGCTCATCTGCTCCTGGATATAGATCTCCACCGGGCTGCCGGGCATCAGGCGGATGATAAAGAACGTGGCCGTGACGACGAGCCAGATGGTGATCAGAGCCTTGATCAGCCGCCGCAGGACGTAGTTGGCGACGAGTCGCCGGCCCAGACGGATCGCCCGGCCAGACGCCGTATTGGGCAGGTTACGTAAAGCTGTGATCGCACTCACGGTCTCACCCTTTCAAGCATACAGCAGGCACGCCCGCCGGGTCTGTCCAAAGCGCGCCGTGTCCGCCACCCATCCCTGGGCCAAAGCCGCCACCGGCTCGCCGGCCTCCAGGCCCCGGCGCAGGCGCGGCGTCCCGGCCAGCAGGTCAAAGTGTCCCTCCCCACTGTTCGGCAGGAACGCAAAGCAGTCTGGCCGCTGCGCCCGGCACGCCGCGATGACGTGCAGGCCGGTCAGCACCGGCCGGAAGGCTTGGCGGTCATTCACGTGTAGCTGCACCCCCTGGCACAGTTGCCCGGCGTGCTTGCCTGCCGCCGGGACAAAACCGGTGGGCCGAAATCGCACCCCCGGCAGGCCCAGGCGATTGAGTGACTGCGCCAGCGCGTACCCGTCGAGCCACGGTGCGCCCACCACCTCGAAGGGCAGGGGTGTGCCGCGCCCTTCCGAGAGGTTGGTGCCCTCTACCAGGCACGTGCCGGGGTAGACGATAGCCGTGGCCAGGTGGGGCATGGCTGGCGACGGCGGCACCCACGGCAGGCCGGTCTCGTCGAACCACATCTCCCGCCGCCAACCGTTCATCGCCACCACAGTCAGATCAACGCCCAGGCCAAACTCGCGGTTAAAGTAGCCCGCCAGTTCCCCGATGGTTAACCCGTGCCGGATGGGGATGGGCGCGATCCCCACGAACGACTCCTGGCCGGGTTCCACCAGGGGGCCTTCCACGCTCACACCATTGATGGGATTGGGCCGATCCAGTACGATGACCGGCCGCCCGGCCCGTCCCGCCCCCCGCAGCACGTGAAACAGCGTGCTGATGAAGGTATAGAACCGCGCCCCCACGTCCTGCATGTCAAAGACGAGTACATCCACGCCGTCTAACATCGCCGGGGTCGGCTCTTTCGTCGGACCATACAGGCTGAAGACCGGCCGGCCGGTGCGCTCATGCACCGAGTCGCCCACCAGTGTGCCATCGGCGGCGGTCCCGTCAAGGCCGTGCTCCGGCCCAAACAGGGCCACAACGTGGACGCCGGCATCCAACAGCGCATCCAGGGCCTCGGTCAGGTCCGGCAACACGGCGGCCGGATGTGTCACCAACCCCACGCGCCGGCCCTGCACCAGCTCCGGACGTTCGTGGATGAGAACGTCCAGTCCGGTCTTAACCATCAGGTCGCAAGTCACAGGTCACAAGCTCACGCAACACGAATCACGCCTCACGCCACATAGACCAACTCCCCCGCCACGAACGTATGCGTCACGCGCAGCGCTTCATCCAGGAGCACCAGATCGGCGTCGCAGCCGGGGGCAATGCGGCCCTTTTGTGAAAGTCCCAGCACGCGGGCCGGGGTGGTCGCGGCCATGGTCAACGCTTCGGCCAGCGAGCAGCCGGTGAAGGCCATGACATTTCGCACGGCCTGGTCCATGGTCAGGATGGAGCCGGCCAGCCGGCCGTCCGCCAATCGCGCCCCGGTCTCGTCTACGACGACCTCCACATCGCCCAGCATGTAGCGGCCGGGCGGCATCCCCATGGCCGCCATCGCATCGGTGACCAGGGCCAGGCCGGTGGCGCCTTTGGCACGATAGGCCAGTCGCACCATCGCCGGATGAACGTGGATGCCGTCGGCGATGAGGCCGCAGGGGACATCAGAGGCCAACAACGCGCCCGGTAGCCCCGGCTCGCGGTGGCCCAGTTCACGCATGGTATTGAACAGGTGCGTGCCCCAGGCGATGCCGGCCGCAAATCCGGCCCAAGCCTGGTCGAAAGTCGCGTCTGAGTGGCCCGCGCCGACGATGATCCCCTGGCGACACAAGACCCGTATGGCTTCCGCTGCGCCGGGCAGCTCCGGGGCCAGTGTTACCAGCCTGACGAAAGGGTCACCAGCCCATTGCGCTACCTCGGCTACATCTATAGACCGCAGCAGGGCCGGGTCGTGGGCCCCACACCGAAGTGGGTTAAGGTATGGCCCTTCCAGATGCACTCCCAAGACCTGTGCCGCCGGGCCGGCCATCGTCTGGGCGGCTTCCCGGATGGTACGCACCAGGCCGGGATAGGCGGCCAGGGGAGATGTGACGATGGTGGGCAGGAAAGCAGTCACACCGGTGGCCGGCAGGGACGCCGCCACCTCCGCCACCGTCTGCCCATTGGACGAGAAATCCTTTCCCCAGGCCCCATTGATTTGTAGATCGATGAACCCTGGCCCGATCCAGCCCGCGCTGATGATGTCGGCGTGGGGCGTGCAGCCCGGGCATACCTGGCTGATACGGCCCTGGGCGATCTGCACGGTCGCCTCGGCAAAATGACCTGGGGGCAACAGCACGCGCCCGCTTAACGTCCAGGAGGCCATCAATCGGCGATCCGGGGTTGCAAGATCGAATGGAACTTGTAACGATCACCGCGATAGGTGGAGAGAACGTATTCCACCGGCACGCCGTCGTCGGTCAGGGTCAGGCGTTGCATCCTGAGCACCGCTGCCGGGGGCGTCAATTCGAGA
This sequence comes from Anaerolineae bacterium, assembly GCA_034435155.1. Classification (GTDB taxonomy): domain Bacteria; phylum Chloroflexota; class JAHJIN01; order JAHJIN01; family JAHJIN01; genus DAOTYG01. Next base: position 7,671 of record DAOTYG010000077.1, read on the forward strand.
AGCTCCAGCTCACGGGCGCTGGCCAGAGCAGCCTCGATGCTCTGTTCGGCCCGGGTCAACACCAGCCTGTAGTCGTTTTCCAACACATCGTAAAGAGACTCGGTGGCAAAGTCATGGTGCAACAGGCCCGGAAATTGGGCAAAGGGCAGGTAGGCCGTCTCCACGGCCAGGGGCAGACCGTTAGCCAGGCGCACTCGCGCCAGGACGATGACCTCCGTCTCGGGTAGCAGGCGCAAGGCCGTGGCCACTTCGGGGGTGGCCGGAACCACCCGGGCCTCCAGGACCCGGCTGGATGGCACCCGGCCCCTGGCCCGCACATCCTGGCTGAAGCCAGTCAACGTGCGCAACTGCTGTTCGATCTTGGGTTCGGCGACAAAGGTACCCTTGCCCACCCGGGTATAGATCGCACCGTCGTGGGCCAGTTCCAGCAGGGCCTGCCGGACCGTCATCCGGCTGACGCGGAAACGAGCGGCAAGCTCGCGTTCAGAGGGGAGGCGTTGGTGGACCCGGTAGCGACCAGAGGTGATCTCAGCCTGCAACCGGTCTTTGATCTGGAGATACAGCGGGTCTGGAGCTTCACGACGGAGCCGGGCCATAATTGCTCCTGTCTATAGTGGTCTATACCAGACAATACCAGTATAGCACAAAATGCGGCGATTGTCAACAGGTGAGCGTTTCGCGTTAGAGACAGATTACGGCTCTGGAGTCGAGGCTTTAGCCGGTTCGTGCCCGCAAGACCCGCCTGAAGGCTCGACTCCAGCGCGCATAATCGCTACTGGGGCCCGTTTCCCGTGTCCCCAATGTGTAACGCTCCCTCAACCTGACATCCGTGCATAACTCCTGTCAGGGAGAGAACAAGAGGAGAGAAAGCTTTCTGGGGTTTTTGCGGCGGCTTCGCCGCCGCAAAAACCCCTATGAGGCGTTCTTTTCCCTCCCCCGAAGAGACACGAAGTGGGGAGTGGATCAATTGTCAAACAGCTAGACAATTCTCCAGTTCTTGTGTTATACTTGGATCATCTCTGGCGTGTAAGGAGCCAGCGCCGGAGCTTTCCCGGCGGCTCAACGTCTACCAGGACCGGCGTGTCTATGGCTTTCCCACCCACTCTGGATAACCTGCGGCCGCGTCTGGTGCGCTTTCTGCCCCCCGCGCTTCAGACTCGCCTGCGCCTGCAGGCCGACCCGATCCCGGCCCCGGACCTGGATACCCTGGCTGAGGCAGTCAGCGCGTTGCATTCCCTGGCCCATACCCTCAGCACCTATATGCCACGCTATCTGGCCGAACAGGTGGAGACCCCTGGTGTGACCCGGGGGAACTTCCTGGACGGCACGATCCTCTTTGCCGACATCAGCGGCTTTACTGCCCTGGCAGAACGGCTGGGTCAACAAGGGCCGGCCGGCGCCGAGGAACTAACCACCATCGTCAACCGCTACTTTGGCGAGATGCTGGACATCCTGGCCTGGTCCGGGGGAGACCTGCTCAAGTTCGCCGGTGATGCCCTGCTGGTCTATTTTCCAGCCCTGGCGCGCGGACACGAGACCGAGGCCGATTGGGCCGTCCGCGCGGCCTGGCGGATGCAACGGGCTATGGCCGCCTTCCAGGCGGTGGAGACCTCCCAGGGGAGATTCTCGCTGGGCATGAAGGTGGGCCTGGCCAGCGGACGGTTTCTGGCCGCCCAGGTGGGCGTCGCCGGGCGCATGGAGTTGATCGTCACCGGCCCAGCCATCCAGGAGGCCCTGGCGGCTGAGGGGCAGGCCGAGGCCGGCCAGGTGCTCGGTAGCCGCTCTGTCCAGTCCAGGGCCAGCGCCATGACACCCTTTCGGCCGGGACCGGCGGGCTTCAGAGTGGTGGAGCCAGCCTCTGCCAACCTGGGCGATTTCGAGATCGCCACCTTGAGCCGACGTCGGCGCGTCGTTTGGCCGGCGCGTGAGGCTGCCACCCTGCTGCACCAGATCGCCGGGGAGCTGGACCGCCTGGAGGCCCTGGCCCCCTATCTGGCCCCGGAGTTGGTGAGCCAGCTCGTGACCGGGGGCAAGCGCCGGCACATTGAGAGTGCCTATCGAGCCACCACCGTGTTATTTGGCAACTTTGTTGGCCCGGAGCGCGATTTCACTGCCTGGCAGGATCGGGAAGACGGAGCCCAGTTGTTGACCAGCATATTGGACCTCTATTTTACCCGGGTACACCGCATCATCGCTGAGCGCGGGGGTATTATCAGCCGCATTGATCCATATAGCCAGGGGTCCAAGCTCCTGGTGCTCTTTGGCGCGCCGGTGGCCCATGAGGACGATGCAGAGCGTGCCCTCGACGCGGCCCTGGCGATCCGGACAGAACTGGCGGCTATTGAGGCAGTGGCCCGGTCCACCCTGGCCCGTTTCACCATCCCGGCCGGCCGTGCTGCGCCAGGCCGGGGACAGGTCCACTCCGTCCCTGAGACCCCGGCCGATGAACCGATCTTTCGCCACCGCACCGGGATCACGCTGGGTCATATCTTTGCCGGTGAGGCCGGCACCCGCAACCGCCGCGAGTATACCGTTATGGGCGACGAGGTCAACCTGGCCGCCCGGCTCATGGCTGCCGCTGAATATGGGCAGATCCTCCTCAGCCAGCGGGTCCAGGAGCGCGCCGGGTCCCGGTTTCTGCTACAGGCCCTGGCCCCCATTCGTGTGAAGGGCAAAGCTCAACCCATCCCCATCTATGAGGCCCGGGGATACCGCATCCGCCCTGCCTCATGGCATCCGGCCCGACCGGGGCCATTGTGTGACCGGCACGAAGAAATGGCCGTGGTCCAGGACATCCTGGATGACGTGGTTGTCGGCCGGGGGCAGATCCTGATCCTGGCCGGTGAAGCCGGCATCGGCAAGACCCGCCTGGCGGCCGAGATCGGGACCATGGCCGAGGGACGAGGTTTCCTGGTCTTGTGGGGAGCCGCCCGTGGTTACGGTGAAGCACCACCTTATGACCTCTGGCGTGAACTGCTGGCCGCGCTGCTCCAGGTGAAGACGCCGGCTGATCTGGCTGACCGCCTGGAGGAGGCCGATACCCGGCTGGCCCTGGCCGATGTGCTGGGCTTCAGCCCGGCTGCGCCAACCCCCACGCCAGTTGCCGGTGACGGCCTGTTCCTACGGGCCGTTGAGCGCGCGGTCCCTGCCCCACCCGGCGACTCAACAGTTAACCTCTGGGCTTTGGCCGGCGAGCGGGTGCAGGAGCATCAACCGGCCGGGCTGGACACCCTGGAAGACCGGGTCAGCGCCCGGCGTGCCCAACGAGTGCGCCAGGGAGTGACCACGGTGCTGGAACGCTACGCCGCCCGGCAGCCGCTGCTCCTGATCCTGGAGAATGCCCAGTGGATGGCCCCGGCCTCGTGGGAGTTGCTGATCGATTTGGCCCCGCAACTGTCCAATTGGCCGATCCTGACCCTGGTGCTGGTAAGACCAGGGACGACGCCTGTGGACGAGCGCGTGCGGGCGTTAGAACGGGGGGATTTAGCGCAGGTACTGCACCTGGGCAACCTGGACCTGACTGCCACCGCTGACCTGACCCGGACACTCCTCGGCGTGACCGGCTTACCTGATCCGGTCGCCGAACTGGTCTACGCCCGCAGCCAGGGTCAGCCCTTGTTCGTGATCGAGTTGGTGCAGGCCCTGCGCGCACAGGGTTATCTGAGTCTGGTCAATGGTCATCTGCGAGTCCGGCCCACTCTGGGCCAGGCCGCCTTGCCAACCACTGTCAGCGGCCTGATCCTCAGCCGTATAGACCAATTACCCCCGGCCGAACAGCACATCCTGAAAACCGCCGCCGTCATCGGTCGCCGCTTCCGGCACGACGTGCTACAGTGCCTCTTGACCCCCATCATGTCGTGGTCGGATTTCCAGGATGGACTGGCGACCCTGGCGCGAATGCAGTTCATAGTTGTTGCGGACGAGGAGCAAAGGGTGTATGCGTTCTCCCACGGCCTGACCCAGGAGACCCTCTATGATAGCCTGCCCCGGGCCGAGCGGCAATTGTTGCACCGGGCCATCGGCGAGTGCCTGGAGACCCTCCTCACCACCTCCGCTGACCTGGCCGCTCACCGCGAGGAGCTGGCGATGCATTTTGGCCGGGCCGGATGCCCAGACAAAGCGACTGCTTATCTCACTCGCCCGGCGTAAGAGCCTGTCTGAAAACCACCAAACAGCGCGCCACGTCCGGCCCCACCGCCCACCAGCCACGGCGCCCCGCCCCGGTCTCGTGGCGTGAGCCAGCGGGGATCTGGACCACGAACTCCACGAACCCCCCGCGAAACCCACGAAAGGGAGCCTGCCCTTCGCGCCTTTCGCGCCCTTTCGTGGCTTTCGTATACTACCTGCCCTCCCGCAGGTTTGGGCGCAACGACCAGACCAGACGCCG
>DAOTYG010000078.1:0-2588 GCA_034435155.1 Anaerolineae bacterium
ACGCCTCCTGGTGGTGAGATGGGGGACCGAACCCGGGCAGGATTCGGGGACCATTCTACCACCAGGAGCGCCACGAGGGTAGTAGTTGACTACGGAGGTCAAGTTAATGTAAGGACGCTACAATAGGGTTGTATGACTACGGCGCGCGGTTCTATGACCCGCTGCTGGGCCGGTTCATCAGCGCGGACACGGTGGTGCCTGGGGCCGGCAACCCCCAGGCCCTCAACCGCTACGCCTACGTCCTGAACAATCCCCTGCGGTACACGGACCCAAGTGGACATTGGATTTTCGAGAATGACCCGGACCAAGGTGAGTTCGAGTCCCCAGGCATAAAATCGACACCAGACGCGGATTCTTCACCGGCATTGCCAGTGCAAGGCGAGAATACCTTCAATGGATACCTCCCCAGTGTGGGAGCAGCCGTCGCTGCGTTGAAGGATAGTGGATGGGAAGGCGATACTGCACAGCACTTGGCTGTTCAGATATACTTCTGCCTCTTCAGAAGTTGGGGCACTGTCATGGAGGTCGGTATTCCAGGTGCAGGTCCATCAGGAACGAATCAGGGACGAGCGGATTTGTACAACCTGTTCACCGGCGATGTTTGGGAAGTAAAGCCGGACAAACCATGGTGGCACAAACCCGGCCGAGAGCAACTGTGGAGATACATTGGTGCTTTGCGAGCCGCCGGGTATCCTGCCCAGCCTGGTGGCCCACACAACTTTGTAGTGCCTTATGTTGGGGGCCAGGAATTGGTAGTGACCAGCTACCCCACCGATGCAGGGATGCTATATTACCGCCCGCGCAATCGTTCAGGGCAACCCGAGCCAGTCATGTCCCAAGTCGCTACCTATGTCACGTTCTGGAGCGCATTGGCTGGTGGCGCCTACTTGGGTTCCCAACTAGGTTTGAGGGGTGGACGTCTTGCGCCGGACTTTGTATACGGCCAATAGTTTTGGTCATTTCACCCGTTGCGGATATGAGCACAATGTGGAGATGATTTGATGAGCCTCTACGATGAGCGAGATGTCTACCTGGAAGTTGCTATGTATGAAGACCTGGCACAATATGGGCCGGTGTTGGCGGATCTCGTCGAGCTGGCTTACAACCAATTCATTGCCCATCTCGATCACCCGGCTTTGATGATGGGGAATCCTCGCGGGGGACAACGCAACCGCATGTTCGTCTTTAACGAGAAGAACTGGGCCAAGTTTCGACGGGAGTTGTTAGAAGGATTGTTGGAATACTTTCATCTGTTCTCCTGGTATGAGGATGAACAAGAGGGCAGCGTGACTTGCGGCGAACTAGAAATACTGGAGATACCACGAATTTTGCACAATTTACAAGAACCCCGGTTCTTCACGTGCAGCATCAAGCCCGCCTACTACAAGAGCGGTTTCAATGAAAAAGTACAATCGCAGTGGGTGGAGTTAGCCCGCACCGCTTTTCAAAAGTTGAACGGCGTCAATGGGTACATCACAGTTGGCGGGGGCAATGCCTGGTGCAGCCCCTATGAACAGAGCGCGGGATTGGCGTATCAATTTCACGAGATAGATTTCCATCGCAAACTACGGGGGTACTATTGGGGCAACTTGTTGAGTTCTGAACACATCGCCCAGCTTGGCGGCATGGCACGAGTCGAGCAGGAGGCCCCTTGTTACTTGGTGGAAAATCTCTCTGCCCCAGAAGAACGTGCCTATCTTCAATTGACCGCAGACCTGGATGATGTTCCGGATGATGCACTATCTGCTCTCCAGAAATACTTAGATCCGCTCTTGCCCAAGTAGGCGTAGCGTGTGGGCTTCAGGGTGAAGAGTCCCACCATAACTCACCAAGTACCAGCGTATGGGCTGTTCGCTAACAGGAGGGGAGGCAATGGGATTGGAAGTCTTTAAGACCAGGGAATGTTCATGGGACGGACTGGCCTTCACGCTTTACCTGGACCAACCGCTCAAACAGGTAGAACTGGAAAACGGATTACGCGAGTTGATCGAAGCCTGGTTTCTGGTGGGCTTGTACGGTGGTTTCGGGGGTTACTTCCACCATATGTCAAGCATTGGCTTCGACGAGAATCTGGTGGAATGGCAGGTGGACATGGGCAGCAGCTCAACCCAGGCATTGGATGTGCTTATCAATTGCCTGGAGACCTTTGAGAGGGATAATGATGTAACAATGGAGAAATTGGTCTTGGGGCTTGAGACTGTGGAGTAGCACGTGGGGTAGGCTGTGCTCATCAAGGCTGCGTTGCAAATGGAGAGCTGGCCCCAGGGCCGGCTTTTTGCGCGCCTCGGTCCGCCCGCAGGGTGCTGCGCGAAGTGCCGAGGCGGGAAAGCCCTGTCAATGCCAGCGCTTTTGTGTGGCATCCTGTGGACAGGGCAGCGTGGCCCACGGCACCCATTGTCCCGCCAGCAACGGTGTCCCGCCGCGGCCTCGGGGCGGGAGCCAGCGGGGAACTGGACCGCGAACTCCACGAAAGCCCCGCGAAACCCACGAAAGGGAGCCTGCCCTTCGCGCCTTTCGCGCCCTTTCGTGGCTTTCGTATACTACCTGCCCTCCCGCAGGTTTGGGCGCAACGACCAGACCAGACGCCG
>DAOTYG010000079.1:0-9261 GCA_034435155.1 Anaerolineae bacterium
CGCAAGTTTCATCACGAATGACCCGAATCTGGCAAATCTCACGAATGTTTTTCATACCAATTCGTGTCATTCGTCCATTCGCATCATTCGTGATTGAAAAGTGTCCGGTAGTGAACAGGATCGTGGACGATGACCGGTCGGCCATCGCCGCATCCACAAGGAGTCTCTTACGGGGATACGAGGAATGAGCAAGGTGCCAAATGCAGGCGAATCAACCAGGTCCGAAGAGCAGCTCGTACATGAGTTGGCGGAAGCGCGCCGTCGAATTGACGAGTTGCAGGCTGCAGCCGCTGACCGCGAGTTGGTGATAGAGTCGCTGCGGGTGAGCGAAGAACGCTACCGTTCTCTCGCGGAGAATATCAACATTGGGCTTACTCTGATCGGTCTGGATCACCGGGTGATCCTGACCAACGCCGTGCAGGGCCGGATATTCCACAAGCCACCGGCAGAGTTCATCGGCAAGAGATGCTTCGAGGAGTTCGAGAAACGGGATGCGGTCTGCCCCCACTGCCCCGGCGTGCAGGCCATTGCGACCGGGCAACCTGCCATGGCCGAAACCACAGGCATCAGGGACGACGGCAGCGTCAATTTTGCCCGCATTCAGGCCTTTCCTGTGTTCAGCGCCGAGGGTACCCCTGTCGGTTTCGTCGAGATGGTCGAGGACATCACCGAGCAGGAGTTGGTAAAGGAGGCCCGACGGGAGAGCGAGGAACGGTTCCGTCTCCTGGTAGAGCAGGCCGCAGATGCCTTCTTCCTGCACGATGCCGACGCCCGGATTCTGGACGTGAACCGGCGGGCTTGTGAGAGCCTGGGATACACACGAGAAGAACTACTCAACCTGTCCGTCCAGGATTTCGACCCCGCCTTTGACCCTGGAGGATTGGCGGCGTGGCGGCAAATGGTTCCGGGGCAGGCTGAAACAGTGGAGCGAATCCACCGGCGCAAAGACGGCACCACCTTCCCGGTGGAGGTTCGTCTCGGGGTCATCGAGTCCGGCGCCGGCCGGCTGTTTCTGGCTCTGGTCCGGGACATCACCGAACGCAAACGAGCAGAAGAGACGCTGGCGCGCCGGGCCATGCAACTTCAGACCGGCGCCGAGGTGGCACACGCGGCCAGCAGCATCGTAGACCCAGACGAGTTGATGCACCGGGTCGTAGACCTGATCCGCGAGCGGTTTGACCTGTACTACGTGGGTTTATTCCTGGTGGATCAGACCCTCACCCTATACAGCCAACCGGGTGAGTGGGCCTATCTGCGGGCCGCCACGGGTGAGGCGGGCCAGGCCATGCTGAAGCAGAGACACCGGCTGAGAGTAGGCGGCAATTCGATGATCGGGCGGTGTATTGCCGAGGGCAAGCCCCGCATCGCGCTCGACACCGACATGGAGACCGTGCGCTTTGCCAACCCGCTGCTGCCAGACACGCGCTCCGAGCTGGCCCTGCCGCTCATCAGTCACGGTGAGGTCATCGGGGCGTTGACCATCCAATCCTCCCAGGAAGCCGCTTTCAGCCAGGAGGACATTGCCGTGCTGGAGATCATGGCCGGCCAGATCGCAAACTCCATCGAGAATGCTCGCCTGTACAAGGAAACCCAGGCCGCGTTGGAGGAGCTTAAAACGATCCACAGTCACTACGTGCAGCAGGAGTGGAGCCGTTACCTGGGTAAGCCTTCCTCGCCAGACAAGAAGAAAGGTGCCTAGGAGAGGGCCATGCCATCCCCAATATCAGGCATTGAGGTCAAGCCCACGGTCTGCTTCTGGTGCAAGGCAGAGTGTGGCCTGCTGGCACACGTGAAGGACGGTGTGCTTCTCACACTCGAAGAGGACCCGGCGTGGCCGATCAAGTGCTATCCCCCTACAGCCGGCTGCGTGCGACGCAAGGCTGCCGCCGAGTACCTCTACCATCCCGGGCGCATCAACTATCCCCTGAAAAGGGTCGGCGCGCGAGGCGAGGGCCGGTGGCAGCGGATCGAATGGCCGGATGCTCTGGACGAGATCGCCGACAAGCTCGACGAACTTCGGGATCGCTACGGCGCTGAGACGCTGGGGGCGTCGGGCGGCACGGCCCGCACCCACGACGAGTACCGCGCTCGCTTCTTCAACCTGTTTGGCTCGCCGAACCTGCTCGGTCAGGAGAGGATCTGTTTCGGCCCGCGCTCCATTATGGCCGATGCCATCATCGGGATGTTCCCCAACTACGCGCTGACCAGGGACGCCAACTGCGTGCTCCTCCTGGGAGCTGAGCCGATGGTCGCGCGGCCGATGGTTGCGGCCGCCCTTCTGGAAGCAAAGAAACGCGGAGCCAGGCTGATCGTCGTTGACCCGTGCCAAACGAGATCGGCTTCCATGGCCGATCTATGGCTGCCTCTGCGCCCGGGCACGGACTCTGCCCTGCTCCTGGGCCTGATCCGCGTCGTCGTGGATGAAGAACTCTACGACAAGGACTTTGTCGAGCGATGGTGCTACGGGTTCGACGACCTGCTGGAGCGGCTGCAGGAGTACCCGCTGTCGCGGGTGTCGGAGATCACGGGTTTGCCCGCGGAACTGATCCGGGAAGCGGCGCGGATGTATGCCCAGAACAGGCCGGCGTGCTGCATCGAGGGCGAGGGGCTGGAGCATTCTTACTCTTCAACCCAGGCCCTCCACGCGCGCTGGATCCTCGCGGCCATCTGCGGGAACATTGATGTGAAGGGCGGCGAGATCCAGATGGGGCCGCCAGGCATTGTGCCCACGCGGGATATGGAGCTTTGGGATAGGCTGCCCAAGTCGCAGTGGCAGAAGATGATCGGGGCGGACCGGTTCCGCCTGTCCAGCTACGAGGCGCAGATCATGCTCATGCGGAACATCACCCGCGTCTGGGGCGCGCCGGTCAACGAGATGTTCCACCAGTGCCAGTGCCACACGCCGAGCGCCTATCGCGCGATCATCACCGGCCAGCCCTACCCGCTCACGGCTCTCTTCACCACGCATAGCAACCCCATGGTCACCGAGATTGCAACCCGGTCGGTCTACGAGGCGCTGAAAAGCCCCAACCTCCAGTTGTACGTCGTGATTGACTTCTTCATGACACCCAGCGCCGAACTGGCGGATTACGTGCTGCCGGCCGCGACGTGGTTGGAGCGGCCCGATATATGGGCGTTCAGCGACTATGGCAGCTATATCTGGGCGCGCGAAGCCGTTGTGCCCCACATCGTTCCCGGCCGCTACGAACACTGGCGGGACTATGACATCTGGCGCGGACTGGGGATCAGGCTCGGCCAGGAAGCAGACTGGCCCTGGGAGACGTTGGAAGAAGTCCTCGACTACCGGCTGGCACCGCTGGGTTACACGCTCAAGACCTTCCCCCGGGTCATCGTGCGTCCCGTGGTGGAGAAAAAGTACGAGAAGCAGGGGTTCGCCACCACCACCGGGAAAGTGGAACTGCGCTCCACCGTGCTCGAAGCATTGGGCTACGACCCGCTGCCCAAATACCTTGTTCCCCCGGAAAGCCCGCAGGGCGACCCCGAGCTGGCCAGGGAATACCCGTACATTCTGATTACCGGTCGGAGGATCCTGTACTACTACCATGCAGAGTGGAGGCAAGTTGAGTCGGTCCGCAAGCACTATCCCGATCCGATCGTCAGAGTCCACCCTGAGACGGCCCGCGCCGAGGGGATCGCCGACGGAGACTGGATCTGGATCGAGACCCGGCGCGGGCGGGTGCGCCAGAAGGTCCAGCTCTTTGACAAGATGGATCCCAAAATCATCAGCGCCGAGCACGGCTGGTGGTATCCGGAGATGCCGGGGCCGGAGCCATCGCTTCACGGCGTCTTCGAGTCCAACATCAACGTGTGCCTGAGCGATGACCCGGACCACTGCAATCCCGAGATGGGTTCGTACCCGCTGCGCACCGCGCTGTGCCGGATATCAAAGGCCGAGCCGGTGGGTGCGTCAGGTTTTGCTGGGGAAAGGAGGTGAAATCCGGGAACGCAGCTCTACAGGCCTTTTTTCGAGAATGAAACAGACTAAGAAGGGAGGAAAACTCACCATGAAGCACACATTCTGGTTCGCGATGGTGGCACTCTGCTTGTTGGTTGTCACTTTCACCGTCCAGGGTACAACCTTGCAGACCGCCGCTCAGGGTGCAACCTTGCAGACCGCTACTCAGGCGACTACTGCGCCGGTAACAACCGACCCGGCGTGTGAGGCTATCAAAACGCTTAAGCTGCCGTGGGCGACGATCACGGAAACCCAGTTCATCATCAACCTGCCCACTGAAACAAAGCCGGGCATTATCGTCTACGGCCCCGATTGGAAGTCGCCGAAATCTGCCCACGGCCAGGCTTCCGTGAGTGTGCCGTTCTGCCGGGTGGTGGGCACAGTAGCCCCGTCTATGACCTTTGAGGTCTGGCTGCCGCCGGCTGAGGACTGGAACGGCAAATTCATCGGCGTCGGAAACGGCGCCCTGGCAGGTGGGATCAACTACCCGGCCATGGTGGGACCCATCACCGCCGGCTACGCGGTCGCCAGCACCAACGGCGGCCACACGAGCGCCTCGATCGTGAGCGGCGACTGGATGCAGGACCACCCGGAGCTGTGGGATGACTTTGGATATCGGGCCATCCACGATATGACCCGGAGCGCCAAGTCCATCATCAAAGCCTACTACGGTAAGCCGGCCAAATACTCCTATTTCATCGGCTGCTCGGGGGGAGGGCAGCAGGGATTGGCCGAGGCGCAACGCTATCCGGCTGACTACGATGGCATCGTCGTCGGCGCACCCGCCAACTTCCCGACGCGCATGTGGCCCGGCGAAACATGGCCGTCCTATGTGACGCACCGGACTGCCGCCAACGCCATCCCGGTGGAAAAGCTGCCGCTGATCCACAACGCAGTCCTCGCTGCCTGTGATGCCAACGACGCCGTCAAGGACGGACTGATCACCGACCCGCGAACCTGCAAGTTCGACCCGGCAACGCTGCTGTGTAAGGGAGAGGACGCCCCCGACTGCCTGACCGCAGCCCAGGTGGACTCGGTGCAGAAGATCTACGGTGGGCTGAAGGACCCGACCACAGGCGAGCAGTTCTGGCCTGGCTATGAGCCCGGCAGCGAGCTCGGCTGGCCCGGTCACATTGGCGAACCATTCATCATCCCTCAAGGCTACTTCAAGGCCATGGTCTTTGACAATCCGGCATGGGACTGGAAGACCTTCGACTTTACCGACCCGGAGGATTTTGCCATTCTCTACGACGCCGACGCCCGCTACGGGCCGATCCTCAATGCGACCGACCCGGACCTGAGTGCCTTCAAGGAGTTGGGCGGCAAGCTCATCCTGTGGCACGGTTGGGCAGACCAGAACATCGCCCCGCGCAACAGCATCAACTACTACGAGAGCGTGGTAGCGGATATGGGCAGTGAGGCCGCAACGCAGGAGTTCTTGCGTCTCTTCCTGATACCGGGGATGGGACACTGCGGCGGAGGACCCGGTCCCACCAGCTTCAACATGCTTGCGGCGTTGGAGCAGTGGGTGGAGAAGGGTATCGCGCCGGATCAGATCCTCGGCTCACATCTGACAGCCGGCAAGGTGGACTTTACCCGCCCGTTGTGCGTGTATCCAAAGCAGGCAGTGTACAAGGGCAGCGGCGATACGAACGACGCTGCGAACTTTTACTGCGCCAATCCCAAATAAGGTAAGGAAAGGAGAAGAAAGATGAAGACCCTCTCGAATGCTTTGGCAGTCGTGATGATCGCAGCTATGCTATTGGTGGCGGCCTGCGAAACTACCACACCGGTGTCACCCACAGCCGCGCCGGAAACCCCGGTGTCGGCAACCAAGGCAGCCACCGCAGTACCACCAACTCAGGCCCCGGCCACCGCAGCGCCCACGGTCGCAGCGAAGAAAGGGATCATCGCTGTGTGTCTGCCCGCCCTGGACAACCCCCTGATGCTGGCGTTGCGAGACGCTTTCGTCAACAAGTTCAAAGACCAGTACGACGTGCAAGTCGCCAGCGCCGAAGGCAACCCCAACACGCAGGCTACCCAGGTCGAGAACTATACGGCCATGAAGGTCAAGTTCATGTTCGTGATGGCCGTGGAGGCCAGCAGCCTGCTGCCCCGGCTTGAAGCAGCCCGGGCGGCCGGCATCCTGGTCATGGTGGCCGGCGGTGAACCCGGCAAATCAGGGCATGACGCCGTCATGAAGATTGACCAGTTCCTGGCAGGCGAATACGCGGCTCTGTTGGCCAAAAGGTGGGTGGAGAAAACCTATCCGAACGCCGCTCCCGGCTCGATCGAGACGGCCGTGTTCCTCTCCAGTCTCAACCCAGAGGCGATCGATCGCTCCAATGGCCTGCTGATGATCAGCGAGCCGTACTTGAAGAACAGCCAGGGCGCGTACATTGATGCCGCCGGGAACCCCATCTCGGACACCAAGGGGAACTATCTGCCCGGGAAATCGGAGGCGGACAGGGTCCCGAACCCGGTATACTGCCCGGCAGTAAAGATCGTCCAGACGCCGACGGCCGAGATGTTCCAGGCCGGCCAGACGGCGATGCAGAACGTCCTGACCACCAACCCCAACGTGAAGCTCGTCATTGCCTATGCCTCGGATGGCGGTGTGGGCGCTTCCAAGGCGATCATGGACGAGTACGCCAAGGGCGCCAACAGCGTCATCAAGGATCTGAGCAAGGTCGCCGTCTTTGGGGTGGGCATGTTCGGCCCTGAAGGCGATGCGATCGTCGAGTCCGCCCAGGGCAAGGGCGTCTTCCGAGGCGCGGTGGCCTTTGGCGGCGGAGACCTGCCGGGGACCACGGTGAGTATTGCCGCCAAGATGCTCAATGGGGAGCCATATCCCGAGGTCACCTGGGACCCGCTCGCGTTGGCGACCGCAGTGGATGGCAAGCTTTCCGTCGTCCCGGTGGCCAACTCCGGCGTCATCAGTGGTACACCCTAAGCAGCGGGCAATGCACCAAGTGCCTATCCGAAAAACTGCAGGGCAGGCTTTCCAGCCTGCCTGGACAGCCTGGAAAGGCTGTCCCACAACTTTTTTCGGATAGGCTCCAAGCCAGGCCCGTAGTGTAGGGCCTCGTGCCCGTTTCGGTGTATCTCTTACGACTTTCGTGCCGCGAAGCGGGATACGCCCAGCGCACGAGGGTCTCCTCCTATGGTAAGGGGACAGGGCTGGGTTCTTGAACCAGGGTGGTTCTCCCCAGCCCTGATCTCCCGCACGGCGCGATGGGGAATTGCAAACCCCGGACAACACACTGGCCCGGGCACCCCTACACTGGACAACCGGGTTGGGGGTTTGAGAATGAATACAGACTACATCGTTGAGATGAAGGGCATACATAAGCGCTTCGGCGGCATCCACGCTCTCAAGGGCGTGGACCTGGAGCTGCGGCGCGGCGAGATCATGGGGATCGTCGGCGACAACGGCGCCGGCAAATCCACCCTGATGAAGATCCTTTCCGGGGCCTACGTGGCAGACGAGGGCGAGATCTATGTGGATGGAAAGCAGGCGCACATCCGAAGCCCTCAGGATGCCTTCAACCTGGGTATCGGCATGATCTACCAGGACCTGGCCCTGTTCAACAACCTGGATGTCGCCAGGAACATCTTTATCGGCCGGGAATGCGCTCGTGGCCCTTTCGGGTTGTTGCTGGACAAGAAGAGTATGTACAAGAAAACCGAGGAGTTGATCCAGGAACTGCGTGTGGATATCAGCTCGGTCAGGCTGAATGTGGCCCGGATGTCCGGCGGCCAGCGCCAGATGGTCGCCTGCGCCCGCGCCATCGCCTTCGAATCCAAGATCCTGATCATGGACGAGCCGACAGCCGCGTTGGGCGTAACGGAGGCCGGCAAATTGCTGGGCCTGATCAGGAACCTGAAAGACAGAGGGATTGCGATCCTGCTCATCACCCAGCGTATCCCGGATGTCCTGGCGATTGCTGACCGGGTGTTCGTCCTGAAAGGCGGGCAAAGGCAAGCGGTCCTGGATGTCAGTCAGGTGACACTCGATGATGTGGTGACGATGATCGTCCGGGGCAAGGATCGCAACGGCGTGCAAGCTCCATCTGTCGAATACCGATCTTTCGGATAAAGCCAATGTCGAGAATTCCATGGAACGGCCTGAGAAAATACACCGTCCTGTTTGTGCTCCTGGCGCTGATGGGCCTCTTTTCGCTCACCAGCCCATACTTCCTGACGTTGCGCAACCTCACCAATATCGTCACCCAGAACACCTACTTTATCATCGTGGCCGTGGGCCTGTCGTTCGTGATGATCGGGGGTGGGATTGACCTGTCGGTGGGCTATCAGATGTCCCTGGTCGGCGTAGTCACGGCGATGCTGATGGTCGTGCATAACCAGCCGGTGTGGCTCGCCGTGACCGTGGGCCTGTTGCTCGGCACGGGGCTGGGCATGATCAACGGCCTCATTGTGACCCGGATCAAGATTTTCCCCCTGATCGCCACGCTGGCGACCAGCGTGATCTTCCAGGGGATCTCGTACATGATCTCCGAGTCCAAGACGTACCGCAATTACCCGGAAGAGTTCCTCTTGTTTACCAAGGGCAATGTGCTGGGAATACCATTCGATGTCTTTCTGACCCTGGTGATCGTCATCCTGGCGAGCCTGGTCTACTATGAGACGACTTTTGGCTTGAGGGTCATGGCTTTGGGCGGGAATGAAGAGGCGTCCAGGTTGGCCGGTATCAACACCCGGAGGATGAAGGTCGCGCTGTATACGATCTGCGGCTTTTTGACCGCCATTGCCACCATGGTCATGATCTCCAAGGCCAACACCACCCACTCTTCGTTTGGCCCAGGCACAGAGTTCATCGCCCTGACGGCGGCCCTGGTCGGTGGGATCAGCTTCATGGGTGGAGAGGGCAACATGCCGGCGCTCGTCGCCGGGGTGTTCGTCCTGGCCGTACTGGGGAACGGCATGCAGCTTGCCAATTGGGGCACCTATCCCCAATACATCGTGCGAGGGCTGATCCTCCTGGGCGCGGTGGCCTTTGATGAGTACCAGAGGTCTGCCAGACGCTTAAGGCGACGGTCCAGTTGATGAGGCGGCTCATGCGCGATCATGGGCGCGAGGAAATCATAGGCACTTGCCAGTGAAATTCTGGCCCGGTGGGCTAACGATCTCACCACAAAGGACACGAAGAACACGGGATGGTTCAAAATTGGTTGACACTTTTGTGGCCGAAGGCCTCCATTGCCCCTCACCCCCCTTTGTCCCCCCTCTCCCCCTGACCTTGCGGCCGGGGGAAAGGGGGGATA
>DAOTYG010000080.1:0-27094 GCA_034435155.1 Anaerolineae bacterium
GTGGACTCGGCGCCGGTGAAGTGATGTTCGGTTGTTAAACGTTCGTGGATGCGTTTTGCGGTGTGGCGTTGTTTGGGCGGTCTGGCCTCATCTTCGTCCAGCCACCGCTGGATGATGGGCTTGACCGGGTCCAGCACGGGACAGGGACGCGGCTCCTGGCGGGTATAGCGAGGAACTTTGCCGTCCTCCAGGGCCTTACGGATGGTCTGCCGGTGGTACCCTGTCTCGCGCTGGATTTGACGGATGCTTTTACCTTCGATGTAGTAGGCGCGACGAATCAGTTCTTTCTCATTCACAGTGATCATCTCCTTCTCCGTTATACCGAGAGTATGGCATTGCCGCCACCTGTCCTCAGTATACCGGAAATCTGACCGGGTGGGTCACTTTTCGATGATCACCTTCGTGATCAAATGGGTCACTTTTATTTTATCATTCATACCTGGGTGGCCGGGATCGCCTATTACTATGCCAGAGGCAGACGCTCATTTATCGAAAGCCTCACGGTGGACCACCTGGTCGTCGGCATAGGGCTATTCGGTCTGTGGAACTTTATTGGTCACCCCCTTATGTCCGAACAGATCGCCCAAAGTATTGGGTGGACATCCAATGGGTTCCAGCAGGAGCTGGGGTGGGTATCGCTGGGTATTGGCATCGCTGGCCTCCTCTGCTTTTGGATACGAGACCGATTTTGGTGGGCAACCGCTATTCCTTTCTCCACCTTCCTTTTGGGAGCGGCCGGCATCCACCTTGTTGAAATCATGGAGAAAGGTAACCTCAATCCAGGCAATACCTGGATCATCATGCCCGACCTTTTGATGCCGTAACCGTCCTCATCCTTCTGCTGCTCAATCAGCGAGGTGCGCCGGAACGCTCCGCTAAGGCAAGGTAGCTGCCTGCCCGGCTGTTTGCCACCGCTTATTGCGTGCCAGCATCGGCCCGCTGCGCGGCGCAAGATTCCACCGCCAGGATCGCCGGGCATCCGGGAGTAAAAAATCTCTGCGCCCTCCGTGCTCTGCGGTGAGCAACCCCCGGTTTGAGGCTGAGCAATTACATCCCTTTGGTTTATGGTCGCGCCACTTGTGGTGGTTGTCGGCGGCATTAGTAATTTCGAGAAAGGGGTGATGTGCAGAACGTTATGCTATTACGGGACCGTAGTCCCACATGTGATCTGCCGTATGCGACAGACCAGCCTGAACGTGTCCTTTTGACACGCTCTAACTAAACCTTTGACGAAGGAGAGAGGAACCATGAACCAGAAAGCGTTATTTGGATTGATGGCCCTGGTGGTGGTGATGGGTCTCCTGGCAGCCCAGTGCCCCCCGCCAGCGACCCCGACGACGGCGCCCCAGCCGACCAAGGCCCCGGAACCGACCAAGGCAGTACAGCCGACGGTGCCGCCGGTGCCCACCAAGATCCCCTCGGTGGACATCTTCTTGTGGCACGGCTGGGACCCGGCCGAGCGAGCGGTGTTGGTGGAACTGATCAACGGCTATATCAAAAAGTACCCCAACGTCAGGCTGATCCCCCTGTATGTGCCGTTCGATCAGCTCAAGAACAAGTTCCAGACCGCCGCAGCGACCGGCGGTGGCCCCACCATCATCATCGGCCCTCATGACTGGCTGGGCGACTTTGTGGCGGCCGAGTTGATCCGTCCGTTGGATGACATCGCGCCGACGGACCTGTTGAAGCAGATCAACCCGGCCTCCCTGGGCGCGGTCACCTACAAGGGCAAGCTCTATGCCCTGCCCGAGTCCAACAAGTGCGTGGCCCTGTATTACAACAAGGACCTGCTGAAGGACAAGCAGCCGCCCAAGACCACGGAGGAGATGCTGGCCATGGCGGCCGAAGTGGCCCCGGAAGGTGGTTACGGCCTGGGCTGGAACAAGGGTTTCTACCACAGCTTTGGCTACTTTGGCGCCTTTGGGGCCAAGCTCTTTGACGACAACTACAAGTGCATCCTGGACCAGGGCACCGGCACGGTGGACTTTTTGAAGTTCATGAAGACCATGAACGAGACCAAGGGCGTGACGATGGAAGGCGACATGGGTGCCCTGTTCAAGCAGGGCAAAGTCGCCATGATCAACGACGGCATCTGGGCTTTGGGCGATTACAAGAAGGCCCTGGGTGCGGATAAAGTCGGGGTGGTGCCCTTGCCGGCAGCCAAGAACCCGGCGGCGCCGTTCATGACGGTGGAGAGCATCTACATCAGTGCCAACGCCACCAACGACGAAGCCCTCGCGGCCATGGCCTTCATCGCCCACGTGCTGGCCCCGGAGCAGGGTAAGCTCTTTGTGGAGCGGGCCGGGCGCGTGCCGGCCAACGTCGCCGTGGATACCGCGGTGAACCCGGCTGTGGCGGCCTTTGCCGAGCAGTCCAAGACCGCTGTGCCCATCCCGGCCGTGCCAGAGATGGGCGCGGTTTGGGGGCCTGCTGGCGACATGATCAACAAGGTGCTGGAAGGCAAGGCCACGCCGGAGGAAGCGGTGGCTGAGGCCGTCAAGCTCATCAACGGCGCGAACAAGAAGTAAGTTGTGACCCGGTGACGAGGTGGGCAGTGCTGCTGCCCACCTCGTTTTCGTTTTGACCCACGAGACCCTTTCCCCGCCTGACAGGGCGAGGCGCGAAGAGGTGGTTTTTCCGAATCCCTCGGTTTCTGCAAAGGAGACCCGCACGCGCGGGGCGCACCCCGTGGCACGAAAATACGCCGGTGTGCTCGCGTGGGGTCTGCGACCCCGCGCCGGCGGCGGGTCACCCAGTCAGGCCTGGGCCTGGCAGACCCGCCGCGAACGGGCGGGGTGAATCCCTCGGTTTCTGCAAAGGAGTCGGTCATGAGCGTGACCACTAAACCAGTCCCGTCCATCAGCCTCAGGCAGGCACTGGCGGACCTGCCAGTGCGTCTGGCTAAAGCCAGGCTGGCCTACCTGTACATCGCCCCGGCGGCCATTGTGATGGCTATTATCACCATAGGCCCGCTCTTGTTTCAGATCTACATGGCCTTCACCGATTATTCGGTGCGCCACCTGAACCCCAAGTTCAGCCCAAAACTCATCGGCCTGGATAACTTTATCCAGATCGCCACCAACCAGACCTATATCGAGAACTTTGATTTCTGGCGCATCCTGGTGTTCGACCTGGTGTGGACGTTTACCAACATCGCCATCCATGTGACCACCGGGATCATCCTGGCCTTGATGCTTAACTACAAGGGGCTTCTAGCCAAGAGGGTCTATCGCGCCCTGTATATGATTCCCTGGGTCATGCCGGGCCTCATCGTGGCCGTGGTCTGGCGCAATATGTTCGACACTGATTTCGGAGCCATCAACCAGTTCCTGAGCATCATCGCGCGAACGTTTCACGACCTTGGCCTGGTGCCCATCTACGAGGCGGTCAAGATCCGCTGGCTCTATCAACCGGACCCCATCGTGAACCTGGGGGGGCTGTTGGTGCTACCGTTGAGCTATTTTGCCGTGCTCATCGTCAACTGCTGGCTGGGCTGGCCGTTCATGATGACGGTGGCCACGGGGGCCTTACAGAGCATCCCGTTGGAATTATACGAGGCGGCCCGGGTGGATGGAGCAAACCGCTGGCAGCAGTTCTGGCGCATCACGGCGCCCTTGCTGCGGCCGGCCATGGTCCCGGCCATCATGTTGAGCATTATCTGGACGTTTAATCAGTTCAACGTGATCTATTTCGTGTCGGGCGGTGGGCCGTTCGGCATGACCGAGATCCTGGTCACCCAGGCTTTCAAGCTCGTGAATCCCCAGGGCAAGTACGGTCTGGCCTCGGCGTTCAACATCATCGTGTTCCTGATCCTGCTGATCATCACCCTGATCACCAATCGCATCTCCCGGGCCACGGAGGCGTACTATGTCTAGCCAATGGAAATCCATCCTGGGCCAATTGCTCATCCATCTGGTGCTGATCATCGTGGTGTTCATCGTGCTCTTTCCCATCTTGTGGGTGGTCTCGATGAGCCTGGACCCGCGCAACATTGACCGGCCTACAGAGTTGACGCTCATCCCCCCTGGAGCCACGTTGGATGCCTACATCCGCGTGTTGAAACAACCCTCGCCCAATCCGGTGGCCTTTCACGAGTTGTTCGTCAACAGCATCATTGTCTCGGTGGGCACGATCTTGTTTTCCATCGTCCTGGCCGTCACGGCAGCCTATGCCTTCTCGCGGTTTCTGTTCCCGGGACGGCAGTTGGGCATGTTGTTCTTCATTTTTTTGCAGATGATGCCAGCCGGCGCTACCCTGGCCCCCTTGTTCGTCATCTTGCAGGCCCTCAAGTTACGCACGGAGTTGCTGGGTCTGATCATCGCTTATGCCTCCGGCACGCTGCCCTTTGCCATCTGGAACATGAAGGGTTTTATTGATACCATCCCCAAGGAACTGGAGGAGGCCGCCCTCATTGATGGCTGTAGCCCCTCCCAGACCTTCTTGCGGATCATGATGCCGCTGGCTTTGCCGGGCCTGGCGGTGACGGCCCTCTTTGGCTGGATGAGCGGCTGGACCGAGGTGATCCTGGCCATCACGTTCCTGGAAGACCCCTCCAAGTTCACGTTATCCATGGTGCTCTATGGGATGCAGGGGCAGTACAGCACCTCCACCCCCTGGTCCGATTTTGCTGCCTTTTCCATCTTGTTCACGATCCCGCCGCTGATCGTGGCTTTCTTCCTGCAACGATACATCGTGGCCGGCCTGACCGTCGGTGGCGTGAAGGGCTAACGCCAATACCTTTCAAATAACGGTCCGGAGTCCAGCCTTCAGGCGGCGCTTCTAAAGCCTCGCCGCCAGGGGCTTATTTGAAAGGTATGGGGGCCGAGCCACCGTCTGTGAGGGCTAAAACTCGCCGCTCAAAGGCGGTCGGCGACCACTGTCGCGGGTGAAGCACGACGACATGGCGGATTGGCGCAGACCTGACCGGCGCGGATAAGCCCGGCAGGTCTGTTTTTTTCCCCGGGGTAACGCCACTCCCGCGCCCCGCCATGCGCCCCCGCCACGCCATCAAAATGCGGCGAACCGGCCTACCGGTTATCTTGTGGTTATTGCTCTCTATACCACAACATATAGTGTTCCTATAGCCAGGAATGCGGACCTACAATGGCCACTTGCTAACTCGCGGGCCGGAAGTCTTGCCAAAATGTTCCAAAGGTGGTATAATAGGTCGTGGTACGGCGGATCGGGCGGCGATCCCATAAGTTAAGGAGTTGTTCATGGGCGCACGCGCCCGCCACGACGGATGAAAATGGACAACGTAGGACAAATTTGAAATTTGTCCTACATTTTCGAAGGAGGGAACCATGAACAGCAAGGGAAAATGGCCACGTGTTGGCGCGGTGATGTTCGTTGCCCTGCTGGTGGCAGTCTGCCTGGGTCTGGTCTACCTGTTGGGGCCGGCCGCGCAGCCACCGGCGGCCCGGGCCGAGACCTGGTTATCCGCTGGCGGCACGGGCCTGGCGGCCCCGGCGGCGAAACCGGCCGGGGATGTACCGGCCCAGGCCCAGGGCCAATCCTGCATCGAGGGCACGGTGGTGGACCGTTACCATACCCCAGTCCCCGGCTGGACGGTCCACGCTGCCCTGGCGCTCCCCGGTGGCCCGCAATACACCACTGTGACCGACGCCCGGGGCCGGTTCGTCTTTAGCGGGTTGGTGGCCGGCACCTGGACCCTGAGCCAGGATCTGCAGGAGGGCTGGCAGCCGGTTACACCAGCCACGTTCGAGGTGACGGTGGATGGCCGGGCCGGGCCGTGTGCCCAGGTGCGGTTCAAGAACGAACGCCTGGTCACCGTCATCGGCAAAAAGACAGAGTGCAAACAGGGGATGGGCCTGGCCGGGTGGGTGATCTCGGCCATCCCCCATCTCCCCGGTGGGCAGGTGATCACGGCCACCACCAACGGCCTGGGACAGTTCCAGTTCACCAACCTGATCCCCGGGACCTGGACGTTCCGGGAAGAGCCACAGGTCGGCTGGGAGCCTTACTCGCCGGCGAGCGGGCAGCACACCCTGACCCTGGTCTCTCCCCAGGCCCACACCCCACCCTATGTGATCAACTTTGTCAACAACCAGGTGACGACGCCACAGATCCGGGCGTGCAAGCTGGATGAGCTGGGCCGGGGCCTGGCCGGCTGGCGGATCAGTGTCCGACCAGAAAGTGGGACCCGCCCACCCATCTATGGCACCACCGGCCGCGATGGGTGTGTGGTCTTCAAGGGCCTGGATTTTGGCACCTGGATCGTGGAGGAGCACCCCACCGCTGCCCAACGGCAACAGTGGAACGCCATGACCCCAACTCAGGTGACGGTCCAGTTGACAGAGCCGGGTCAGGCTGTGCCGGTGGTCTTTCAGAACAAGCCCTGCGGCTGCGTGAGGGTGCGCAAGATCAACACCCTGGACCAGGGCCTGGAGGGTTGGACCATCTATGCCCGGGACGGTGGTGGGAAGCAGCTTACCCAGATCACGGATCAGAACGGCTATGCCACGTTCTACAACCTGGACTTTGGCCCCTGGACGTTCTGGGAGGAGCAGAAGGACGGCTGGGAGCCGGTGACGCCGGCGCAGGTCGAGGTGCCGGTGAGTCGCCAGGCCCCGTGTGAGCAGGTCCTGTTCAAGAACCGCACGCGCACGGCCATGCTGGTGGTCTACAAGAAAGACTGGAACGGCAAGGTGGGATTGCCCGGCTGGACGATCACTATCCAGCCCAGGTATGGTGGCGCGCCGCAGAGCAAGGTCACGGACGGGACCGGCCGGGTGGAGTTCACCAACCTGGCCCCGGGCTGGTACGAGGTCTCGGAGGGGCCACAGTCTGGCTGGGTGCCGGTGACCGCGGCCAGGGTCACGCTGGAACTCAAGGTTACCGGTGTCCCGGCGGTACACACCTTCTGGAACCGGCAGACCGGCGTCCAGCCGACGCCGCCGGGTCCCCAACCCGGCGTCTGGTACACGGTCCAGGCAGGTGATACACTCACCAGCATCGCTGCCCGGTACGGGGTAGATTGGCACGCCCTGGCCCAGGCCAATGGCATCTCCTATCCTTATATAATCTACGTGGGCCAACGCATCTACATCCCATAAGGCAT
Source organism: Anaerolineae bacterium (assembly GCA_034435155.1). Taxonomy (GTDB): domain Bacteria; phylum Chloroflexota; class JAHJIN01; order JAHJIN01; family JAHJIN01; genus DAOTYG01. The sequence continues at coordinate 7,082 of DAOTYG010000080.1, forward strand.
AACTGCCCACCCTCCCGCAGGTTCAGGCGTTAACCTGCGGGAGGGTTCAGGGTATGGTAGGAATCCGGTTCCGTGGCGAGAGCGAAGAGCATGAACCCCTGGCGTAGCAGAGGGGCTGAGGAGCGCGACCGGTTACCGCCCGGCCAGCGTCTGGTCAGCCATTTCCCGGTGCTACATTATGGCGGCGTGCCCCGCGTGAATCTGGACGGGTGGAGCTTTCGCGTCTGGGGTCTGGTGGAAGAAGAGGTGACCTGGAGTTACCCGGAGTTCATCGCCTTGCCCACCACCCGCATCGAGTGCGATATCCACTGTGTGACCGGCTGGTCCAAGTTCGGTACGGTCTGGGAAGGGGTGGCGGTCCCGGAGTTGCTACGCCGGGTGCGGCTCCGGCCGGCGGCCCGCTTCGTCCTGGTCCATGCGGCCCAGGGGTTCACCACCAATCTGACCCTGGAGGATTTCATCCGCGACGAGAACCTGTTCGCCTGGCGGTACGCCGGGACAGAGCTGACGGCGGAACACGGGTGGCCGCTACGGCTGGTGGTTCCCCACCTCTACTTCTGGAAGAGCGCCAAATGGGTGCATGGCGTGGAGTTCCTGGCCGAGGAGCGGCTGGGTTTCTGGGAGCAGTATGGCTATCATCCGCGCGGGGATCCCTGGACGGAGGAACGTTTCGCTGATTGAGCGCATCTGTCTGAGCCGCAGGCGGGCAGGTCGGATGGTCAATCTGCCCTGCTGCGGACTGACAGCCGGGCGTAATTAAACGGCATGCGGGCACCGCTACGCGGTACGGGGAGGGGCAAGAATGCCTCGTAGGGGTTTTTGCGGCGGCTTCGCCGCCGCAAAAACCCCCGGAAAGGCTTTCTCACCCCTTGTTTCCTCCCTGACAGGAGTTACGCACGGATGTCAGGCTGCGGACAGTTGACAGCGATAGGGCACTGTTGTTATAATAACGCCACGCCGAGGTGGCGGAACTGGCAGACGCGCCAGGTTGAGGGCCTGGTGGGCATTAACGCCTGTAGGGGTTCGAGTCCCCTCCTCGGCACCAGTTGCTTTTACAAACAGTTGCAGAGGGGATGAAATGCTGGTTCAGCGCGTCGAGTTCCCGCTCGACGCGCTTTTTATCGTCTACCAACCCGGCCAGGCGGCCGGCGACATCGCTGGCTCGCACACCGCCGGTCTCAATGCCCTTGTATACTACAGTCGGGGCGACGCGACGTGTAGTACACTTCCTCCTTTCTTGAGAATTTACACTTCGTCGCCCTGGTGAGGGCAAGCGAGGGCGGCATTGTGCATGATGGGGCCTGTGCTACCATTTCCTGACCGTGCGCGAGTTCCTGGGAGCGGGTGCGGTAGGGGCGCCGCATTCACCGTGCGATGCGGGTTAACCGAGACCGGGCAATCAAAGACCCTTCGGGTTTCCAAAACCCGAAGGGTCTCCCATCAACACGAACGTAAATGCCGAGGTGATGATCCGCGTAGACGAGGGCTTTGCAGAGCATGCCCTTCACGTCGCCCGCGAGGGTGAGGGCAATGGCCCGCCGGGCCGCGTACCATCCGGTCGGGAATCCCAGCAGGATGCAAAAGAACGGCACGCCTATGTCCGGTCCCACGCAGAACACGCCGAGGAACACGAAAATCAAAGGCGATGATCGGGTTCAGCCTGAAAATCCTGCCATTCTTCACCTCTTGGGAGTAGGGTTCTTTCATTTTGCGGATAGACAATCTCGCCGCAAGGATTAGCGATTGCCCACAGGGACCTGCGGCAAGTCGCCCCTGGGGAGCGCCTGCGACGCTGGCCGTCTGCCCGCTGCGCGGCAGACGGTCTTCGGGCAGTCGCCCGGTGCGGCAGCGCCCCATAGGCCCGATTTCAATCGGTAGTCAAGTTGATGTTCCCTGCATATTCGGACACATCTCACAAAATGGAAGAACTCTATCTTGGGGGGAGTGAGGTCCGCTCACTGTGGTGGCTTTACCATACAGTTGCGGACAACTCGGTTGCCAGCGTCGCCAGCCGATCCCGGTCCACTTCGGAGAGCGCAACGCGCTCGCCCAGGCCATATAACTGCAGCGCGATCCCATCAGGCGTCTGGAACGTGACCGAGCCATATGCCTGCACAAACGAAAGCAACGAGTTCAACGTTTCGGCGTCCAGTGGCAACTGGATCGCAAACGTGCCCTTGAAATCCGCGCCGGCGACGTGCCACGTATCGTCTGGGTATCGATCTACCCGGAAAAAGAGTGTGTCTCGCCTGCCATACAGGTAGAGCACCTGGCGGCTGGCCAATTCCTTCGGCGGCTCAATGGCCACGAATCGGTAATCGCCCGAGACGCGATATGACACGATCATGTCCTGGTATCGCACCTGCACGCGCCAGCCTGCGCGGGTGCCGCCGCAGCCGTCGCGCGGGAAGGCCTGGCAATCGTCGAAAGTGGCGGCTTCGGTCGAGATCACCGGCACGCTCTCGTAGAAGCGATCTACCAGGCCCAGCCGCGCCACGAGATCGCCAGACGTCAGTTGCTCCAGGGGGGTGGGTGGATGACGCGTGTCCGGGATCGACGTCGGCAGTGGAGTGGGGGGGATGACGACGTATTCCGGCGAGCGATACACGAATCGAAATGCGTCCGCCACAACCTTGCCGTCCAGATAGCTGGACACGGTCAGGAAACCGTTTTGGTGCAGGTAGTACGTGCCCAGGCTGTTCCACTGCCCGGCGCGTTCCTGCAGGTTTACGTAGACCTGGTGCGGGGCGATCCGCCCCTCCAATTGATGGATCTGGATGCACGCACGCTGAGACCGATCGTGATCGGGATCGCCACACCACCAGGCGAAAACCTCGTACGCGCCGGCCATGGGCAGGTGGGGTCGCACGTAAGCGACGCTACCGATACCGCGTGGTGCCCAGGCACAATCGCCCTTGTAGCTCTGCCTGCCGTTCCCGATAAACCACGCTCCCGTTGTGGAGAACGCCGGGTCCCGGTTATCCACGATGATCTCGATCTTGGTCGCCGTTGCCGAGGTGACCGGCGGCTCCCAGGTCGGCGTCATTGGGGAGGTGGGAGTGGATGTGGGCAGTGCCGGCGTGGATGTTGCGGTAGGGGCGACTGTGCCCGGGGAAAGGGGCAGCAATGGAGAGGGACTGGCTGCTGGCCTGGTGAAGGTGATGGTCGGCGGCAGGTCGCAAGCCGCCACGACAGTTATCAGCGTCACGGTCACTAACACCAAGGCCGTGAAATACCTTTTCTTCAGCACCGAGACCTCCCATGCAGGAAGCGGCGCCCCCACCACCAGCGCCACCACCGCATGGATCAGGAACGTGCCCTTGAGGAATCTGGGCATCGGTGTATCTCCTTTCTCGCTTGGGCTCCAGGAGTATTATACCATACTTCGTGGACGAAATAAAGGTCTGAGCCTGCTGGTGGACGTGGGAGCGTTGCCCGGCGTAACAGTCGTACCGGAAACGCCAGCTCCGCTTTGCTTTGCCGCTGGGCCGGCCAATCTGCGCTGGCACTGCATGATATTTGACATGATCTGTCATGATTTTGTGGTAGAATAGGGATGTCAGCGGATTACTGGCTCACCAGAGCCGTGCATAACGACACAGAAGGTCGCCACGTGAACACCAACCAACTGGGCCGGACCGGCCTGAACGTCAGTGTCATCGGGCTGGGGATGGAGCACATGGTTCCACTCCCGGACAACATCGCGCCGGTCGTCGGCCGGGCGTTGGACCAGGGCATCAACTACATTGACCTGATGATCTGGGTCCCGGAGGTCATGAGCGTTCTAGGCAAGGTTCTGAAAGGCCGCCGCGATAGCGTGATCCTGGCCGCCCACCTGAGCACGGCCCAGACCAAAGGCCAGTATCGCCGGACGCGCGACCCGCACGAGTGCGAGGCATTATTCCACGATATCTTGACCCGACTGGGCACGGATCACGTGGACGTACTGCACCTGTCCAACCTGGACGCGCCCAGGGACTACAAAGAAGTCACGGCGCCGGGCGGAGTGCTGGACCTGGCGCTGCGCCTGAAGCGAGAGGGCCAGACGCGCGCCCTGGGCCTCAGCGGGCACGACCCGCAGATGGCCCTGAAGATGGTCCAGAGCGGGCACCTGGACGTCGTCATGCACCCCGTCCACATCCTCGGCGACGCGGAGCCGGGGCCGAAGGGGCTGGCCCAGGCGTGCGCGAACCTCGGCGTGGGCCTGGTGGCGATGAAGCCCTTCGCCGGGGGCGCGATCTTCCAGCGCGAGAAACCACTCTCGCCGGTCCAGTGCCTCAGCTACACCCTGGCGCAGCCCGGCGTCTCCCTGGCCCTGATGGGCGTCAAGAACCTGGCGGAGCTGGAGGCCAATCTCCGGTTCCTGGACGCGGCCGACGAGGAAAAGGACTTCTCCGCCGCCCTCCAGGAGCTGCGGCAGGGCCTGGCCGGGACGTGCGTCTACTGCAACCACTGCCTGCCCTGCTCGGCGACCATTGACATCGCCCGGGTCATGCGCCTGCTCGCGTCCGCAGAGCGATACGGCATCGGCGAGGATGGGCGGGCCGACTACGACGAGTTGTCGGCCAAAGCCTCCGATTGCGTCGAGTGCGGCGACTGCGAGGAGCGCTGCCCGTTCGACGTAGAGATCATCGGCCTGGGCGCCCGGAGCGCGTTCTACTTCCCGGAGGAGCACCAGCAGCTCGTGCGCCTGCTGGAAGAAAAGCGGCCGGCCGCGCTCGTGACCGTCAGCCCCACACCCGGCTGCCCGGAGCGGCTGATCCGCGACTGGGAGTTCCCCATCCCCTCGGCCACGGTCCTGCCGGAGGTTGGGCGGGCATTGTTGCAGCGCGAGAACCCGATCGTGCATCTGCGAATCGAGGGTCGCCAGACGCCGGGCCGGTTCGCCAACGTCGTGGCCCGCAAGCCGGGCCGGCAGCCGGGGCGCATCGTGCTGCTGGCCCACCTGGACACCCAGGCCGATACGCCCGGGGCCTGCGACAACGGTGCCGGCGTCGCGGTGCTCCTGGCCCTGGCCGGGCGATTCGCGCCGCAAGACCTGGCGACCGGCCTGGAATGGTTCATCACGAATGGCGAGGAGGCCGGCGGCGTGGGCAACGCGGAGTACCTGCGCCGCCTGGGGGACGAGCTGGGCCAGGCGCTCGTCGCCATCAACGTGGACGGCGTGGGGCAGTGGGCGAGCGCGACCAGCATCACCGTAATGGGCGGCGCCACGGCCCTGCACGACCAGGTGACCGAGATCAAAAGCCGCTACCCCGGCGTCGTCCAGATCGAACCCTGGTACGAGGGCGACCACACGGCGTTCTTCTTTCAGGGCGTGCCCTGCATCCCCATCACGTCCGTGGGGGTCAACAACGGCCACCTGCCCGGCGACACCATCGAGTGGATCAGCCCGGCCAAGCTGGACGAGGTGGTATCGCTCGTCGCCGACATCGTGGAGAGCTTGCAGGGCAAATCACCGGCCTGGTGCCGAGAGCACGACACAGAGTGAACGCCCCCAATCCCAAATCCCAAATCCGAAGTCCGAAATCCGAAATCCAAAATCAAACGAGGAGGAAACACCTGGACCAGATCATCGCGTACTGCGGGCTAATCTGCACCGATTGCCCGGCCTACATCGCCACCCAGGCGGACGACCGGGCCGCGTTGGAGCGCGTGGCGGCGCAATGGCGCGAGGAGTACAATGCGCCCAACATCACCGTGGAGTCCGTCCTCTGCGACGGCTGCCTGACCGGCCCGCGCAAGTGCGGCCACTGCGCCGAGTGCGACATCCGGGCCTGCGGCGTGGCGCGCGGCGTCGTCAACTGCGGCCACTGCGCCGACTACGTCTGCGAAAAGCTGGTGGGCTTTTTCGGCTTTGTGCCGGCCGCGCGGGGGGTGCTGGACGGGGTCCGGGCCGCGTTGTAACAGGTTTTCCCGTCATGATCGTCAAAGCTATCGAGTGCCAATCCATCCTGACCAAGAGCGGTATCGCAGCGGTGGACTATGCCATCAACCCCTACGTGGGCTGCGGGCACGCCTGCGCCTACTGCTACGCCGGCTTCATGAAGCGGTTCACCGGCCACAAGGAGGAATGGGGCGCGTTCGTGGACGTGAAGGTGAATGCGGCCGAGGTGCTGGCCCGGCAGCTCCGGCGCGTCCGGCCGGGCAACGTCACCTTCGGCACGGTCACAGATGCCTACCAGCCCGTGGAGGAGCAGTACCGCGTCACCCGCGCCTGCCTGGAGGTGCTCGCCGACCACGATTTCCCGGTCTCTATCCTGACCAAATCGGCCCTGGTCCGGCGTGACCTCGACCTGATCCGGCGGTTCCGGGACGTGGAGGTGGCCTTCACCATCACCACGCTGGACGACGCGATCCGGCAGCGCTTCGAGCCGGGGGCCTCGCCCATCCCGGCCCGGCTGGACGCCCTGCGCGCCTTCGCCGGGGCCGGCGTCCGCACCTGGGCCTTCTGCGGGCCGCTCCTGCCCTGCCTCTCGGACGACGACGCGCAGATAGACGCCCTCTTTGGCGAGTTGCAGCGGGCCGGCGTGGGGTACGTGCTGGTGGATAGCCTGAACCTGTGCGGCGCGGCCCGGGGCCGGATCGCCAGGGTGCTTGAGGCGCACTATCCCCACCTGGTCGCAGACTATCGCGTTTTGGCGCGCAACCGGGAACCCTACCACGACGCGCTGCTGGCGCGCACGCGGGCCATCGCCGCCCGGCATGGCCTGGCCTGGCGCGGGGCGAGCTAGAGAGAAACTTGGCGTGACGCAGAACCCCGTAGGGCGGGTTTCTTACCCGCCAGCTAGTGGCACGCTGCGCGTGGAAACCGGCCCTACATATTGGGGGTGGCATGCCCCTCTCCGACAGGCTACTAGAGAGAAAATTCACATGACCCGGCGATTCCGAGTCATCGAGCCACATCGCGCCGAATTCGCAGAACCCCTCGTGGTCGCGCGCGGCGAGCGGCTCCGGTGCGAGCGCAGAAAGACGCAGTGGGCGGGCTGGCTGTGGTGCGCCGCGCCGGACGGCCGGACCGGCTGGGTGCCGGAGTCGTGGGTCGAGCGGACCGGCGAGGCCGGCGTGATGGCGCGCGATTACGATGCGACCGAATTGACCGTCGCGCCGGGCGACGTGCTGGACGGCGTGCTCACCGAGAGCGGCTGGCTGCTGGCCGATTCGCCGACCGGCCGGCGGGGCTGGGTGCCCCTGGAGTGTGTGGAACCAACATGAGCGAACAACTGCAATTCGTAACGTACTGCGGCCTGTACTGTGGGCTATGCTCATCGCGCAGCCGTATCCCCCGGCAAGCGGCCGCGTTGCGGGAGACGATGGCTGAGGAAGGTTGGCCCGACTGGGGGGCCGACATCCCCGGCTTTGACCCGTTCTGGCGCTTCCTGGAGGGCCTGACCGACGGCGGCTGCCCCGGCTGTCGCGCGGGCGGCGGCCCGCCCTTCTGCCAGATCCGCCACTGCGCCCGGGAGCGGGCGCTGGACCTGTGCAGCCAGTGCCCCGATTTCCCCTGTCCCCGCATCGAGGCATTGGGGGCCATCTACCCCATCCTCATCGCCGACAACCGGCGTCTGCAAGCCGTGGGCCTGGCGCAGTGGTTGGACGAGCAGGAGGACCGGGCACGGCGCGGCGTGGTTTACGCCGACATCCGCTACCAGGTGGACCAGGCGGTAAGCGAGCAGGCGTTCGGCGCGCCAGGGTAGATGCTGGCATGGACAAACGAGCGCTGCTGGAGCGCCTGACCGGGGCGCGCGCCGATCTGCTATCCGCCATCGCGGGCCTGAGTGAGGTCGAGATGACCACGCAGCCGGTGGCCGGCGCGTGGACAATCCGTGACGTCCTGGTCCACATCGGCGGCTGGGCGGCGTGGGACCTGGCCGGGGTTCGCGGCATCGTGGCCGGGCAGCCTCCCGACTTTGCCGCCATCCGGGACGTGGATACCTTCAACGCCGACCTGGTCGCTGTGCGAAGCGGCTGGTCGCTGGCCCAGGTGCTCGCGGAGATGCGCGACGCCCAGGCCGCTTTGCTGGAGCTCCTGGCCGGCCTATCCGACGAGGCCCTGTTCCGTGACGAATCGTTCCGAGGGCCGTACTGGGATCACCTGGCCGGCTGGCTGCAAGTGGCCTGGGAGCACGAGTCCGAGCATGCGGCGCAGATCCGGGCCTGGCGCGAGGGAAAGTAGTGGATGAAACCATCCCGCAGGTTTGGACATTCTCTTGGCTGAAAACGACACTCCTGAACGAAATGCAATCCCGAAACACCGTTCCAAGCAACCTGCGGGAGGGTAGGCTGGGACATCTGGCCAAAGTGGTCATTCTGAGCGAACGAAGGGAGCGAAGAATCTCGTTCCTGGCAGGCGGTTCTTTACCACAATAACGGGTTTCTTCGTCGCTTCGCTCCTCAGAATGACGAAATGCGGTTGTAGTACTAAAGCGCGGGCCGGGAGTTGAGCTTCGGCGTGGGCCATCCCCGATCCGGTTCGCGCCGAAGCTCCCTACAACCAGGAGGTCCCCTATGGCAACTGCTCCGATCCAATGGCTGTTGGAAGCGGGCGAACCCTGGACCCGCTACCGTACCCTGGTGGACTTGCTGGGCCGGCCCGAGGATGATCCCGATGTGCGCGCTGCTCGCGCCGCGCTGCTGGTCCATCCCCAGGTGCAGGGCCTCATCGCCGCGGCCGCCGCGTGGCCCGGCGGCCCCTTCAAGCGCCACAACGACGCCGGCCACGCCATCTACAAGCTCTCCACCCTGGCGGATTTCGGCGTGCGGGCGGATGACCCGGGCCTGGAAGCCGGTGTCGAGGCCGTGCTGGCCCACCAGTCGCCGGAGGGGGCGTTCCAGAGCCTGGTGAACATCCCCCAGACGTTCGGCGGGACCGGCGAGGACCAGTGGACGTGGATCGCCTGCGACGCGCCCACACTGCTCTATGCTTTGCTGGCGCTGGGCCTGGCGGACGACCCGCGCGTGCGGCGGGCGGTGGACCACCTGGTGAGCCTGGTCAGCGACAATGGCTGGCGGTGCGTCTGCGCGCCGGAGCTGGGCCGGTTCCGGGGGCCGGGCCGCAAAGCCGACCCCTGCCCCGTCGCCAACGTCTACGCGCTGAAGGCCCTGGCGCAGGCGCCAGAGCTGCTGGACAGCCCAGCCGCGCACGCCGGGGCCGAGATGCTCCTGGGCCACTGGGAACACCAGCACGAGTGCAAGTTCTACCTGTTCGGCATGGGCACAGACTTCCGCAAGCTCAAATACCCCTTCGTCTGGTATGATATTCTGCACGTGACCGACGTGCTCAGCCGGTTCCCCTTCGTCCGCGCCGATCCCCGCTTCCAGGAGATGACGGCAACCATCGCCGCCCAGGCCGATTCAGAAGGCCGTTACACCGCCGGCTCCATGTACCAATCCTGGAAGGGCTGGGACTTTGCTGACAAGAAGAAGCCCTCGCCGTGGCTCACGTTCCTGGCGGCGCGCATCCGACGCCGCGCCGGCCAGACATGAGATGGAATCGCCCGACACCTGCATTTTCCAGGACGAGCAGGGCCGGCAGCATGCTGCCGGCCCTTGCGGTATCCGTTTATCCGTTCGGCAATCCGTTGTCCAAGTCCCTCGCCGCGCTTGACATTTTCCCTCACCTCCCCTATGATTCGTCCGATTTCGCAGCGGAGGAGACAATGGACTGGCGCGTCTTTCTGTTGACTTTTGGCACGTTGTTTCTGGCGGAGTTGGGCGATAAAACCCAGCTCGCCACCATTGCCCTGGTGACGGAGCACCGCAACCCGGTGATGGTCTTCCTGGGCGCGTCGCTGGCGCTGGCAGCGGTGACGTTGTTGGGCGCGGTCTTTGGGCAGGCATTGGTGCAGGTGATCCCGCCGCGCTATCTGCGCATTGCCTCCGGCCTGGTGTTCGTCGCCATCGGCGGCTGGGTGTTGTTCGACGTCCTGCGCTCGTCCGGCTAAAGTGGTCATCGCCAACCAAGTCCGAATTCTAACCTGCGGGAGGGTTCAGGGTAGGCAGTTACCCGGATTCTATGGGAACTGGCGTAGGATCAGGGGCAGGAACAGCCGATACTCCAGGTGATCCCCCGGCTGATAGTAGCTGCCCTGGTGGTCATCCACCGCCACGTTGCCCGCCCCGTCCACGGCCTGGACGAAGAACCCGGTATTGGCGTTGGCCGGGAAGCTGCCGGTCCACGCGCCGCCACTCTGGGCCAGGCTGACGCTCGACCATTCGCCAGTGCCATCCGTGTAGGCGATGACCACGGCGTGGATGCCTGAAGCGTCGCTGGCCTGCACCGTGATGGTGGCCGCGCCGGCCCCCAGGCTGCTGCTCATGCCGGTGATGGATGGCGCGGTCCAGTCGTTGGCAGAGGTGTGGTAGTACACGTCGAAGCTCAGCCGGTCGTAGAGCCGTTCGGTCTGGCTGCCGGGATGGTACTGGCCCAACAGCGTCACCAGCCGGTCGCCGCGCTCCAGACGGTTGAGTTGGGGCAGCAGCGCGGGATACCAGCCCGGCGCGCTGAAGGCCGGCTCGGCCAGGGGGATCGTCTCGGTCACGGCCTGGTCCACCACCGGGTTGAACGAGGCCACGTCGGTGTAGACGCCGCCCTTGAATACCACGCCGTGGGCCTGCGTCTGCGGGAAGGAGAGGTCGGCGACGTACTGGGGCTGGATGGGTTCGCCGTGGCCGGTGTGAACCAGGTCGCCCAGGGCGTAGTACCGGCCATCGGGGGTGCTCTCGGCGGTGAGGGCCGGGAACCAGTAGGACAGGCTGTTGACCGTCAGGCCGTTGCCCAGCGCGGTGAGGGGTCCCTTTACCGTGGTCACGGCTGGCCCGGCCCGCTCGACCTTTGCCGTAGGGGTGGTGAAGCGAACCATGGGCAGGCCGTAGAGGGTGCTCTCGATGAGGATCTTTTCGTCGTAGTAGTCAAAGCCGCTCTTATTGAGGTAGTATTCGTGCTTGGCGGCGGTCAGGGCCTGGCCCACCGTGGCCGACTGGCCGTAGACCAGCCGCTCGGAAAAGTCCAGCATCAGTTGTTCCGAGAGGCCCACGGTCGTGAGGGAACCCCAGCCGTAGCCGGTGTTGGCGACGTAACTGGCCTTACGGCTCACGAGAGCCTGGGCCAGATCGAGGGGGGTGTAGGGGTTGTCCGGCGGGACATTGAGGCCCGAGTGACAGCCCAGGGTGTAGAAGATGGCCCGGGTATGATCGGCGGCGGCCCCGGCCACGTCGCTGGAGGTGACATTACCCAACGGCGTGCCCATGAGGTAATGGCTGGCGTGGCCGTTGATGGACACGATGTCGTGACGGGTGTTCAGCACCAGGCTCTTGAACTGGCTGGCGGTCCACGACGTGCCGATGAGGGTGCAGTCGGTCGTGAGGCCGTCGCCGGTCAGCGCGCCGCACATCGCCTGCGCGCCGTCTTTGACGAAATCGTAGCCGGTGACGATGGCCCCGCCGGCCGTGACCCCGTCGCCGGCCAGGAACGTGTCAATCTGGGCGATGATCTCGGCCGGGGTCTCGATGAGCCGGCCCGTGCCCAGGTCCGGGATATAGAGGTCGTGGCCGTCCCAGCCGGCGCCGCCGGGCACAGTGGGTGTCTTGTCGGAATAATAGTTGTCGGTGAGGGTCATGTTGGCGCGCAGCGCAGCCCCGGTGGTGCTGCCTGGGGCGACGAGGGTGTAGTTGCTCTCCGGGTAGCGGGTCTGATCCAGCACCCGGCGGAAGGGGATGGCCCGGTCGTCGCCCACGAGTACCAGGTATTCCAGGTTCGGGTGGCTGTTCCACTGGGCCAGCACCAGGTTGCGGATGGCCGCCGTCACTGCGTTGGTCTTGGTGGTGTTGGTGGGGTCGGCGTCCCAGGCGGCGTAGGCGGACGCTACGGCAGAGTCGGTCTCCACCTGCACCACCAGGCCCTTGACGCTGGTGTGGGCCGCCAGGGCGTTCAATTTGCTCAGCACCTGGTCGGCCTCGGCGGAGCTGTAGAGCGCGGTCAGCTTTTGCCGGTTGACCAGGATCAGGGTGCGCACGTCGGCCGGGGCGGCCTGCACCACCAGGCTGCGGCTGACCTCCGGCGACCAGTCGCCCTCGTCATCCTGGACCTTGAAGTAGATGGTGTGGGTACCGACGGATAGCTCCGACGCCTGGGCAGTAAAATCCTCCTGGCTGCTCAGCACCCCGTCGAGGTTGGAGCGCCACTGGTAGGCCACCAGGTAGGCCCCGCTCTCGTCGTTATCATGGCCGGAGCCGTTGAAGATGATCGTGTCCTGGCCCTGGACGGCCGGGTCCGGCGTGATGGCGTCAATGACCGCGGTGGGGGGCGCGAACCCGGAGGGGCTGACGGTGATGTAGCCGGGCCTGGTCTCGGTATCAGACCCGCCGGGGCCGGTCACGGTGAGGGTGACGGTGTAGGTCCCGGCGGTCTCGTAGATGTGGGCCGGGTGGCGCGCGCCGCTGACCCCGCCGTCGCCAAAGCTCCAGTCCCAGGTGGTGATAGGCCCGGTGGACTGATCGGTGAAGGTGACGGTGAGCGGAGCGGTGCCGGCCAGCGGCGCGGCGGTGAAGGCGGCGATGGGCGCGGCGTAGCCCACGGTGATGTAGTTGGTCTTGGTCTCGCTATCCGCGCCGCCCGGCCCGCTGACGGTGAGGGTGACGGTGTAGGAACCGGGCGCGGTGTAGACGTGCGTGGGGTGTTGCTGCGTGCTCGCGCCGCCGTCGCCAAAGCTCCAGTCCCAGGTGGTGATGGCGCCGGTTGACTGGTCGGTGAAGGTGACGGTGAGGGGTGGCGTGCCTGAGAGCGGCGCGGCGGTGAAGGCGGCCTGGGGGCTGACGACGCCCTGGACCTCAAGCTCGCCGGCGAACCAGCTCTCGTTCCCGTCCGTCCAATCATGGCTGCCGTCGGCGGCGGTGTCGTAGGCGGTGACGGTGACGTAGTAGCGGACGCCGGGGGTGACGCCGGTGATCGTGTAGGCGGTGACGTTGCCCACGTCCATGCTGTGGGTATAGGGGTAGCCGGAATCCGTATCCCAGTAGACCTTGTAGCCGGCCAGGTCGCTCTCCGGGTTGGGCGACCAGCTTACGGCGATGGACGTGCCAGCGAGCGTGGCCGTCAGGCCGGTCGGCGGCGAGATGGGCGCGGCGGTGTTGTGGCTGGTGCGATAGGGGGTATAGTCCACCAGGCCCAGGTTCGAGTCGTCGAGCCAGTCGTAGATGAGGGACTGGATGGCGGGGTCGCTCGCCGTGCCCCACCAGTTGTCTTCGGCGTCCACGTTGGCCGTGCCCTGGGCGTTGGCGTTGTAGAGGGCGTAGCCGGTGTTGCCGTAGATGTTGTTGGCATTGAACGGGGGATGACCGGAAATAGAAACCGCGCGCAAGACCCCGCTGCCGGTGGGCACGTTGCCCAGTATGGTGTTGTTACTGAGATCACCTTCATCCGCGCCATAGTACAGGCGGACAAAGTTCGCGGCCGCACCGTTCCCCGCCCGGTTACGGATCAGACTGTTGTAGCTCATCGCGCCGCCGCCGTAGACGCCCCCGCCCTGCGTCGTCGCGGTGTTTTCGGCGATCACGTTGTGGATGATGGTAACAGCCATCAGCATTTCATAGGGCGTGTCAAACACCCCGATGCCACCACCCTCGAAGGAGGCCGAGTTACCGACGATGATGTTCTCGCGGATGGTTACATACCCACTGTTGGCGAAAACCCCACCACCTCCCAGGTTGCCGGCGATGGTGTTCTGGGTGATGGTCACGCTGCCCGAGTTCCAACGGATGCCGCCACTGGCGTTGTTCGCCACCGTGTTCCCGCTGATCTCGGCATTCCAGCCAGAGAAAGGTCCATGAGTGAACCCGATGCCATATCCCTCGTTAGCGGTGATGGTGTTCCCGCTGATCGCGGCGGTGCCACTTCCCTGGCTGGAGTCAATGCCCGGCCCATCATTATCAGAGATCGTGTTCTCGGCGATGACCATGTAGGTTGTGTAGACCCCACCGCCCAGGTAGAGCCCGCCGCCATTGTCGCTGAGGGTGTTCCCGCGAATCTCCACAGGGCCAAACGCACGGATGCCGTAATCTGTGTTGTGGCGGATCGTGTTGCCGACTATCCGGGGAGCACCGTCATTGAACACCCAGATGCCAGCGCTGGCGCTGTAATGGACAGTGGTGTGGTTGATGTACGGCGACGACGCCGAGATCCGCAGGGCGGCATTTTCACTGACGCCCGTCCCCCCGGCGTATTCGATGACGGCATACTGGATGATCGAGCCGCTCAGATAGTTGCCCCCGCCGTCGTAGACGGCGTCCACGCTGCTGTCGGTGAACAGGATGTAGCCCCAGTCGCCGGGGCTGGTCCCCACGTTGGAGGTGAAGGTGATGAGGCTGCCGCTGGTGCCCCGGGCGATCAGCTCCCCGTCAATCTGGAGGGAGCGGCCGGCGTTGAAGCGCACCTGCACGCCCGGCTCGATGGTCAGCCGCACGCCGCTCTGCACCAGCACGTTGCTGACGACGATGTAGGGGCTGCCGGCCAGGGTCCAGGTGGTGTCGGTGCTGATGACGCCGCCCACATCGGTGGAAGGAAGGTCCCCGGCCAGGGCCAGGCCCGGGGCCTGATAGCCGGCCACCAGGCCCAGGTCTACGTGCTGCCCGTTGTCCCGCGCCGTCCAGGTCCGGCGGCTGACCATGCCACTATAGGACGCGGTGATGGTGATGGTCTCGCCGGCGGAGACGGACAGAGGCGCGCTGCTGAGGTCGGCGGTGTAGTAGGGGAAGCTGCTGAGCGGACCGCTGGCCGTCGTGGTGTCCAGGGAGCCGTGGGGACTGGCGAGGTGGACGCTGGCCCCGGCCACCGGCGCGCCGTCGTAGTAGACGTAGCCGTAGATACAGCAGACCGGCGGCGTGACCCCGCCGCACTCGAAGGGGAGCGGCTCTGGCGGGGAACCGTCGGCCTGGACCCGAGTTGCCGGGCAGGTCCGGGCAGATGAACTGACCGCCGTGAGCAGCACGACTGTCAACAACAGGCTCAGGAATCGGTGTCGCGTGGTCATGAGAAAGACCCTCCTTTCGCGGGCGTGTGCCCCAGTAGAAACCAACTTCGCTCACTCCAATAGACGCGCCAATTCCCGTTTTTCCGCGGCCAGTTTGCCGCTCTCCCCCACCAGCACGAATCCGGCCCAGTGGAAGGGGTGCGGATACTGCTCGCGGACCTCCAACTGCGCCTCGCGCAGGGCGGCGACCCGGCCCTGCCCGGCCACCAAGCGCCGATAAAAGGCCGTCATCAACTGCGCGGTGGAGGCGTCATCCACGGCCCACAGGCTGAGCAGCAGCGAGCGCGCCCCGGCCGCCAGGAAGCCCTGGCTCAGGCCCAGCACGTCGCCGCCTCGCAGCCCTCCCAGGCCGGTCTCGCACGCGCTCAGCGTGACCAGCGCGGCATGGGGCAGGCGCAGGCCGTAGACGTCGCGCACGGTCAGCCGGGCCTCGCCGGCCAGCCGCAGCCAGGAGAACAGCGGGTTGTCGGACCGGAACGCGCCGTGGGTCGCCAGGTGCAGCAGGCCGCAGGCCGGGCCAGGCTCGCGCAGCCGGGCCTCCGTGGCCTCTTCTTCCACGAACAACCGGGCCTGGCCCAGGATGGCCGCCACCTGCCGGGCCTCGTCCAGGACGTGCGGCAAACGCCCGCCGTCGGAGTGGGCCAGGATCAATGCGCCCGCGCGATAGGCGTGGTCTCCCCCTGACGGGGACAGGCCTGACCGCGCCCCGGCGTCGCGGTCAGGAGACCGCGACGAACACTGGGGCCGACTTGGGTCCGTGGGGGCGGCGCGGGTCGCAGACCCGCTGAGAGCAAGTTCTTGTAACAGGCTGGCCGCCGGCAGGTAGCTGCACTCGAAACGGTCCACCAGGTACGATTGTCCGTCGTGCAGGGCGGCCAGGGGCAGGTAGTGGATGGCCCGGTGCGGCACGACGATCAGCCGCCGGCAATCTGCCAGTTGCCCGGCCAGCGGCGCCAGGATCGCCCGGTACAACCGTTGCAAATGGATCCGCTGCTCGACCTCCAGGGCGGCCAGTCGGTCCGGCGATAGCTCCGGCCGCAGCAGGCGCAGGCTGTCCAGGTCAAAGCGCCAGGCCCCCACCAGCGTCTCCACCGCCTCGACCGTCGCGCCCAACTCCACCAAGTCCGCGCCATCGGGACGCACCAGGAAGGCCAGCAGTTCGCCGTCCACCGCGTAGTATTCGACCAGGGCGTCGTCGGCCGGCAGGCGGGCCTGGACCTCGGCCAGCGAGAGCCGGCGCCCCTCGCCCAGAGGCCGGTCCCCGGGCTGGTGCAGACGCCACTGCCGCCAGGTCTCACCCAATCGGCCCTCGACGGCGCGCATCGTCTCCCGCAGCCGCACCTCATCGGCGCGATCCGGCTGGTCCGCCTCATCTGGCGTGTAGCCTTCCAGCCGGCTGATGTGCCAGTGCCACTCCTCGCGCAGGGCCTGGAGCCGGCGCAGCAGTTCGTCATCTGCGTCGCCGGTAGTAAGAGGCTCCAGGCCCCGGGCTATCAGGTCGAGCAGCGCGCCGGCCCGGGACTGCTCCACGTAGTCAAAGGCCGCTGCCACGTCGCCGCGCCGCAGGGCCAGGCGCACCGCCGCTTCATAGACCGTCAGCTTGTCGTCCCGAAAGCTGGCCTGGAACTCGTCCAGTCGCAGGTGGCGGTGGATGGCTGCCAGATGGGCGATGGCCGCCGCGTACTCGTCGGCCGCGACCGCGTCAGCGCCGCGCGCTTCGGCGATCTGGCCCAACCCATACCGGGCGCGATAGGCCAGCGTGGGCAGTTCTTCCCGCCCGGCCACGGCGAGGGCGGCGGCATACAGGGCCTGGGCCTCGTCTGCGCGGCCCAGGGCCAGCAGGCAATCGGCCAGCGTGAGCTGGGCCTGGGCCAGCCGCACGGTCAGCCCGTGGCGTTCCAGCACCTCCGCCGCCGACCGGGCCGCGTCCAGGGCGATGTGCGGCTGACCATCCTGGTAGAGCAGGGCGGCCCGCTGCAGGTCCAGGATGGCGACCTCGACCGCCTCGCCGCGTGCGATCAGGCCGGCCCGGGCCTGGTCAAACAGCGTGGCCGCTTCCGCCGTGTCCCCCAGCCCCCGGGCAGCGGCGGCCTGCCAGATGGTGGCTTGAGTGGCGTAGCGCGCCATCCCGCGCGCGGCAAACACCTGCCGGGCCTGGCTGGCCTGCGCGTGAGCCTCGCTGAACAGGTTGAGGGCCAGGTAGACCTGGGCCAGGCCAAAGTCCACGGTGGCCTGCTCCATCTCGTTGCCCAACGCGGCAAAGCCGGCCCTGGCCCGCTCGTACAGCGCCACGGCCTCGCCGTAGCGTCCGCGCCGGAAGGCCAGGTAGCCCCGGTTCAGGTCGGCCCGGGCCACGTCCAGCGCGACGCCGTGCTCCGCCAGGGTGACGCGGGCCGTCTCCAGCAGCGCAGCCGCCTCGCGGAAACGGTCCAGCTTCTCCAGGGCCTTGGCCCGGTTGATGTCCATGCGCGCCGCCTGGACCGCGTTCCCCAGCCGGGCGAAGATGGCCCGGCCCCGCTCGCAGGCGGCCAGGGCCGCCGCGTAATCCCCGCTCTGGCGTTGGGCCACGCCCACGTTCATCTCCAGCGTGGCCGCGTAGACGCTATCGGCCTGGCCGGCCGCCGCCAACCCCTGACGGGCCGTCTCGGCCAGAGCCAGGGCCTCGCGGTGCCGACCCAGGTTGACCAGGGCGAAGACGCGGTTGCTCTGGAGCCGGGCCACGGCCAATCCGTCTCCCTGCGCGGCGTAGACGGCCTCGGCCTCCTGGTAGGCCGCGAGACAGGCCGCGAAATCGCCGGCGTAGACCAGCACGTTGCCCTGCGTCCACCGGGCCAGGGCCGTGAGCACCGGGTCCGGCGGGTCAGCAAAAGAGGCCGCCTCCTGGGCGACCCCGGCGATCTCCTGGGCGCGGCGGGTATCGGAGAGCATGAGCTGCTCGGCCGCGGCCTTCAGGTTTTCCAGCAGCGCCCGGGTGATGGCCGGGCGATGGGCCGCCAGCCAGTCCCGGCGCGCCGCGTCGTCCGTGATCGCCAGCAACTCGGCCGCCCACTGCTCGCTGGTCATCTCACACCTCCACGTCGCGCACGAGCACGGCCTGGCCCTGCCAGCCGAAGCCCAGGTCGTAGCGGCCCGGGGCGATGGGCTGGAAGACAAAGTAGCCCTGCTCGTCGGTAATCTGGCGGTCTAACACCTGCCCGGCCTGGGCCAGCCACACCTCCACGCCGGCCACCCGCTGGTCGGGCGGGCGCGTAGCGACCAGGTGCCCGCGCAACAACCGCCGGCCGTCGGAGGTCTGCTGCGGCCCGACAAAGATCTCCAGCCCGTCGGCCTGGTAGCGGCGTTGGGGCGGGAGCACGCCGCGCAGGCCCGCCGGCCGGGGCACGGCGGCGATCAGCGTCGCCTCTCGCCAGCGGCTCACCCCCGGCAGCCGTTCCAGCAGCGTCGCCAGCAGGCCATCATCCACGGCCTGAAGCTCGTGCAGCTCGCGGGTGCAGTGGGGGCAGGCGCGGACGTGGGCGGCCACGGCCAACTCCTCGGCGGCTGGCAGCAGGTGAAATTGCCAGCGAGCCAGGGCGTCGGGCGCGGGGCAGGAAGCCCGGTACAGCCCGGCCAGCAGCCAGTGGTCCAGGTCGCCGAGGGCAGCGGCCTGGGCCGCGCAGTGCGCGCAGCGTCGCACGTGGGTCTGCACGGCGGGGCTGGCCCGGCCGGTGGCATAGTCCAGCAGATCGCCTTCCTGGATCTCGGTCGGGTTGATACATGCGATCATCACGTGCTCCTCATTCCAATACCGGACTTGATAATTCTGGAGTCAAGCCTTCAGGTCTTGTGGGCACGACCGGCTAAAGCCTCTACTCCTTGTGGTGTGCCAAAGTCCAACCCAATAGACGCCCCAAAGGCGCGTTTTACGCGGCGCGCAGAAACCTGTTTTCTGAAACCACAGAGGACAAGGACACAAAAGGCCTGCAAGGGCAAGTTCCAAAAGAAGCCTTCGTGTTCCTTCGTGTCCTTCGTGGCAGGTAGCTTCAGGCGCGCCATTCCTGCACCACGGGGTCCTCGCGCAGGCGGCGCAGGATGCGTTCCTTGATGCGCGATACGGCCCGGGCATCGGCGAAGCGACGGGGATGTTGGTCGGCAATCTCGTGGGGTTTCAGGTCCAGCTCCCAGGAGAGGTAGAATACCAGTCGCTCGTCTTCACCCTGGAGGAGGCTGTAGAGGTGCTCGCGCAGTTCGCCGGCGAAAACCTGCGCCTCTGGGTTGGGCGCCGGGCGGTCCAGGCAGCGCGCTTCGGTCAGCTTCTCCCCCACCCGCCGCTGGTAGTCGCGTCGCCGGGCCTGGTCAATGGCCTCCGAGCGGGCGCACCACTTGAGGAAGCGCATCACCTCGGCCATCTTGGGGAAGCGGTGAGGGAAGTCATGGTCGCGCACGCCGCGCCAGAAGCGGTCCAACACGATCCAGACCAGATCATCCAGGTCGTGCCCGGTCCCGGCGCCCCACTGGGCGATGAGCCGGCGGTATTGGACGTGCAGCGCCGCCCACGCCTGCTGGTCATTCTCGACTACGGCGCGGCGGAACAGCTCCCAGCACGCGCTGGGGCGGTCGGCCGGCAGCGGGCGACCGCTCTCGCGGCGGCAACGGGCGGCGAGTTCGTCAACGGTTGGTGGCGTGGGATCATCCATTCGCGCACTCTTCCCCGGCGTATCAAGAGGGCCGGTGAACGCCTATCCCCGGCCCATTATAGCACCCCACACCCCAGAGGGCAATACCGATGGCCTGTTACAACTGTCTGCTGTGTGCCCACGCAGAGCGTGGGCATGAGGGGGAGGCGGGTTGCTGAGTGCCCACGCGGGGCGTGCCCACGCAGAGCGTGGGCACGAGGGGGAGGCGGGTCGCTGAGTGCCCACGCGGAGCGTGCCCACGCAGAGCGTGGGCATGAGGGGGAGGCGGGTTGCTGAGTGCCCACGCGGGGCGTGCCCACGCTCTGCGTGGG
>DAOTYG010000081.1:0-4181 GCA_034435155.1 Anaerolineae bacterium
CCCCCCTTTGTCCCCCCTCTCCCCCTGGCCGCAAGGCCAGGGGAGAGGGGGGATACGCTTCCCACTCCCTCCCCTCGCCTGCCGTTCCAGGCGAGCGGGAGAGGGAAGGGGCAGGGAGAGGGGTGAGGATTTTAACGCCCGTAAAGTGTAAACCAATTTCCCCAGAAAATTGAACCATCCCGTTATTTGAAAGGTATTGGAAGCTAGTTCTCGTCGTTCCATGAATCCGCCAGAGATTCCAGGCGGTCAAGGTCCCGTGAGCGATCTAAAAACACCACGTCCCGGGCCACGATCTCGGTGCGATAGTGGCGGCTGCCATCTTCGCCCTCCCAGCTATGGGTTTGCAGCCGCCCCTCGACATAGACTTTGTGCCCTTTGCGCAACAGCTTATGGCAAGTCTCCGCCAGCTTGTTCCAGGCCAGCACGTTAAACCATTCTGTGCTTTCCTGACGCACGCCCTCGGCGTTGGTCCAGACCCGGGTAACAGCCACGCTGAAGGTTGCTATCGGGTTGCCAGCGGAGGTATAGCGCAACTCTGGGTCTCGACCCAGGTTACCGATGATCATGACTTTGTTCAGGCCGGCCACGGGGATTTGCTCCTGGGTCTGTTACTCATCGAGCCGTGTGTTCAAGTAGCGTAACAGGTTCTCGTTCAACTTCAGCCAGCGTTCCAGTTCCGCCAGATTAGCTACCGGAAACTGGAACCGCAGCACGGCGTAATAACCCTCCACGCGCTTGTTGATGGGGTAGGCCAGCCTACGTCGGCCCAGCCGGTCTACTTTCTGCACCTGACCGCCCAGGTCGGTCAGACGGGTCTGAATACGCTCTATTTCCGCAGCGACTCCTTCTTCGTCCAGCTCGGGGTTTATGATGACCATGATCTCGTATTCGTTCAATTGTCAGGCTCCTTTCTATGGGTTTGCCCCGAGGTTTGATCGTCAGGCGGTCACTCCGTTCAACCTGCTGCTCCACATCAGGTTTGGCGACGGTGGAGTTGTCGTCAAACCTGCCCCCTGGGGGTAGGGTGCCGAGGGCTTGACTACTCGCCGGAGTGGCTACTGAGCGTCGTATCCGGGGCAGAAAGGTTATCGGCCCGGTTGGGCTATCTTCGCACAAAAGCCAACTATATCACACCTGACGTATTTTGGCAAGTGCATGAATTGAATCATCAGGGTTCTTTCAAGTTGCAAAACATAAAGTATGTACAACAATTGTTTTATTTATCGTGTCAGCCGGGCATCTTCTCCCCCTTCCGGCCCCCTTATCCGCCACAGGCGGAGGAGAAAGGAAAGACCTCTGTGGAGGGTTTTACGGCGGCTTCGCCGACGCAAAACCCCCTCGAGGCTTTTACCCTCCCGCGCCGCACGGCCGGGGCCAGAACCACCCAGCCTATACCTGGGATCTACGGTTCGAGGCCACGAGTCAGAGCCAGCAGCAGTGAATAGAAGGCACTAAAAAACACCTGTCCTTACCGGCAAGGTGTTTTTACCATAGCCCGAATCAGGCTGGTCTATGGATGAATCTCCCGCCACTATCTGGAAGAGGAATTGAGGCTGATCCCTCGTTCTTGCAGGCGGATCTTGACCCGTTGGATCAGGCCCAGGGGATTGAAGGGCTTGGTCAAATAGTCGTCGGCCCCGGCTTCCCACCCGGCCAGCATATCCTCATCCATCGTCTTGGCCGTGAGCATGATGATGGGGACATCGGCCAGGGCAGGGATTCGTTTCAAGCGTCGGCAGACCTCAATACCATCCAGAGAAGGCATCATGATGTCCAGCAGGATCAGGTCTGGTCGTTCGGTTTCTGCTTTGAGCAAAGCCTCCTCGCCATCGTAGGCTTCGATCACTTCCATACCTTCGTAGCGCAAATTCACAGCGATGATCTGCACCACGTTTTTGTCGTCGTCCACGACCAGGATTTTGGGTTTGGGCATCCGTTGACCTCCCACCAGGCACTACGTTCCCATTTCTCTCCGCAATTCGTGGTCAACCCCTCCGAACATATTGTATCAAGAAGGTGACCTGTATGCAATAGGAACAAAGTACCATCAGACTTTTGATCAGTCAACCTGGCCTACTGCCTCTCGTAAGCGTTCGGCTTGGTCATAGGTGGCCACCCGATCAATGATTTCATCCAGGTCGCCGTCCAGGACGGCGGGGAGATTATAGCGGGTATAACCCACCCGATGGTCGGTGACGCGGTCTTGGGGAAAGTTGTAGGTGCGGATTTTTTCGGAGCGGTCGCCGGTGCCCACCTGGGCACGCCGGGCATCGCTGCGCTCCTTGTGTCGTCTTTCTTCCTCCAGGGCGTAGAGCCTGGCCCGCAGGTGGGCCATCGCTTTGAGGCGGTTCTTGAGCTGGGAGCGTTCGTCCTGGGAAGTGACCACGATGCCGGTGGGCAGATGGACCAGGCGCACCGCCGTGGTGACCTTGTTGACGTTTTGACCACCCGGCCCGCTGGAATGGAAAAACTCCTCGCGGATCTCTTCCGGCCGGATCTCGATCTCCACTTCCTCCGCCTCTGGCAGCACGGCCACGGTGGCGGTGGAGGTATGGATACGGCCGGCCGCCTCGGTGAGCGGGACCCGTTGCACGCGGTGGACGCCGCTCTCGTACTTGAGACGCGAGTACGCGCCCCGTCCCTCGATCTCAAAGATGATCTCCTTAAAGCCGCCAATCCCGCTCTCATGAGCATCCAACAGGTTGACCTTCCAGCCGCGATCCTCGGCGTAACGACTGTACATGCGATACAGGTCGGCCGCAAAAAGGCCGGCCTCATCACCACCAGCCCCGGCGCGGATCTCCATGATCACGTTCTTTTTATCGTTAGGATCCGAGGGCAACAACAGGGTCTTCAACTCCTCATACAGCACATCCAGACGCTCCTGGAGCCGCTCCACTTCGCTCCGGGCCAGTTCCAGCATCTCCGGGTCCTTCTCCGTCTCCAGTAACTCCCGGGCCTCGGCCAGTTCTTGCTCCGTGGCGCGATAGCGACGATACGCCTGTACCACGTCCTCGATCTCGGCCTGCTCCTGGGCCAATTCGGCCACACGCCGATGGTCCAGGGCGATCTCCGGGTCGGCCATCAATGTGTTCAGTTCCTCATAATGTCGTTCGATCTCGGCCAGTTTCTCCAACATAATCTTACCTCCTGACCCCTTCGGGGCTTTTCTGAGCTAATTATACCACACGAGAACGCAGATGTCAGCCTGGGGGATTTGACATCCGGGCGTAAATTAAACGCACGATGGCACCGCCCCCCCCCGCCCCGCTTCGCGTCTCTTTGGGGAGGGGAAAGACTGCCTTATAGGGGGGTTTTTGCGGCGGCGAAGCCGCCGCAAAAACCCCCAGAAAGGCTTTTTTTCCCCCTTGTTCCCTCCCTGACAGGAGTTATGCACGGATGTCAGGGGGAATGGGAGCGTTCACATTGGGGACATGGGCGAGAAGCCGGCGGAGGCATTATGCGCGCTGGGGTTGAGCCTTCAGGCGGGTAGACCAGCTAAAGCTTCGACTCCGGGTGGCGGGCCAATGCGGAACGCGCACCGGGGCTTGAACCTTCGCTCAGCTTATAATATAATGGGGCCGGAGGAAACAGCATGGACGATATCAGTAGCACGCTACAGCGGGTCCTGACCGACCCCACGCCGGCCGACCTGTGGCAACTGCAAGGGGAACTGTTAGCCATCGGCACGGAGGCCGCCTTGCGGGCCCGCCAGGTGGCCGGCGACTTTTACCTGTACCTGACCGACCTGGAAAGCAAGGTCACCTCCCGTCACCATAGTCGGTGGGCCTCTGCCCTGGCGACAGCTTCTGTGACCAGTGTGAGCCTCCATGAACTGCTGGAGGAGCAAGCGGACGTATTGAAGCAGTTGCTCTTGAGTGGAGTGCCAGCTCTCCTGGAGATCGGTTCGGCCATCCAAAGTGTGCGCGCCTGGGAAGTGGAGGCGGCGTTGGTACACCATGAAGCGGCCTGGACGCTTTATGGTGAGTTGTGGGATATTTCCCAGACCATGTTGCCGGACCTGCCGGCCCGGCAACGCCAGGCGCACCTGGATGCCCTGCTGAAGCCGGTGATGAAGCTGGAAACCCCCACAGAGGCCAGGTTCACTGTGCTGGTCAAGCTATTCCAGGTTGTGCTGGCAGTGCGCCTGGCCCCAGTGCTGGCCGGGGAAACAGGGGCAT
>DAOTYG010000082.1:0-3808 GCA_034435155.1 Anaerolineae bacterium
GTGTGCCACCCCTTGCCTCGTGCCCACGCTCAG
Organism: Anaerolineae bacterium; assembly: GCA_034435155.1. Classification (GTDB taxonomy): domain Bacteria; phylum Chloroflexota; class JAHJIN01; order JAHJIN01; family JAHJIN01; genus DAOTYG01. The sequence goes on from DAOTYG010000082.1 coordinate 34, forward strand.
CGTGGGCACGAGGCAGACGAGACGGCCCTGACCGCGCGACCCGGCGTTTCGCACCCACGCAGAGCGTGGGTGCGAGCAAGCTCGTGCGGGACTTGAAACCCCACCGCGAGCAGTAAGGCCGGTGGCTATTTTCGGAGGAGAAAGCCATGCTGGAAGACACCATCGCCGTGGCCCGGGGCGAGGCGCCGGCCGATCTACTGCTACGTGGCGGGCGTGTGGTCAACACCCTGGCCGGCGAAGTCATGGCCGCAGATGTGGCGGTCTATGACGGCCGGGTGGTGGGGCTGGCCAGACCGGGGGAGAGCTACCAGGCCCGGCAGGTGGTGGACCTGGATGGCTCCTACGTCTGCCCTGGCTTCATGGATGCCCACGTGCACCTGGAGAGCAGCATGGTGCACCCGGCCGAATTCGCCCGGGCCGTGGTGCCCCAGGGGACCACGGCCGTCGTCGCCGATCCCCACGAGATCGCCAATGTGTTTGGGCTGTATGGCATCCGTTACATCATGGAGTCCAGCGCCGGCCTCCCCCTGGACGTTTACATTATGGCCCCTTCCTGCGTGCCGGCCACGGACCTGGAGACCGCCGGCGCGGTCCTCTCTGCCAGTGACCTGGCCTTGCTCCTGCACGACGACCGGGTCCTGGGTATCGCCGAGATGATGAACTACCCCGGCGTCCTGTTCCGTGACCCGCTAGTCATGGAAAAGATCGTCGTCGCCGGCAACCGGCCCATTGACGGCCACGCCCCGCTCTTATCCGGCCAGGACCTGAACGCCTACGTGGTGGCCGGCATCGGCTCCGATCACGAATGCACCACCGTGGCCGAGGCCCAGGAGAAATTGGGCCTGGGGATGCGCATCTTTATCCGCGAGGGAACCACCGCCCGGGACCTGGAACCGCTCTTACCCCTGGTGACGCCACTCAACGCGCGCCGCTGCGCCTTTTGCACCGATGACCGTCACCCGGCCGACCTGCTAAACGAAGGGCACATAGATTCCATCATCCGTCAGGCCATCCGCCTGGGCTGCCCCCCCATCACCGCCATCCAGATGGCCACCCTCAACCCGGCCGAATACTTTGGCCTGCACCACCACGGGGCCGTGGCCCCGGATTTCGTCGCTGACCTGGTGGTGTTTGACGACCTGCAAGCGCCGGTGGTCCGCCAGGTCTACAAGGCCGGCCGGCTGGTGGCCGAAAACGGCGTGCTCCTCCCCACTGCCATAACTGCTGCCCGGCGCATCCCCATCCGCAGCTCGATGAACGTGGACTGGCTGGGGCTTGACTTTCGCATCCCGGCCCAGGGGGACCGGATCAAGGTTATCGGTGTGATCCCGGACCAGATCGTCACTCAGAAGCTGGTGCTGCCAGCTCGCATCCAGGATGGCCTGGCGGTGGCTGACGTGGACCATGACATCCTCAAGATGGCGGTGGTGGAACGACACATGGCCTCCGGTAACGTCGGCCTGGGATTCGTGCAGGGCGTGGGCCTGAAGCGGGGGGCTATGGCCTCCTCTGTGGCCCACGATTCCCATAATATCGTTATCATTGGCGCGAACGACGGGGACATGATGACCGCCTGCATCGAGGTGGTGCGGATGCGCGGTGGTCAGGCGGTGGTGGCCGACGATGAGGTACTGGCCCGGCTGCCTTTGCCCATCGCCGGCCTCATGAGCGAGGAGCCGCTGGAGAAGGTACGGGCGGGTAACGAGGCCCTGGCCCGGGCCGCGGGGGACCTGGGCTGTCGCCTGCGCGACCCCATGATGGCCATGGCGTTCCTGGCCCTGCCGGTCATCCCGGCCCTCAAGCTCACGGACAGGGGGCTGGTGGACGTGACCCGGTTCGAGTTTGTGCCCTTGTTTGGGGAGGAGTAGCGAGGCATGACTGATTTCACCCCCTCTGAAAGCCTCACCGATCTTTACTTCCTCCACGAACTGGCCAAACTTTTCTCCTCGTCCATCGAGCTGGATGCGGTGTTGGATCACGTGACCGATGGCGTCTGCGGCTTGTTGGGCACGGAGGCCAGCTTTGTCTATCTGGCGGACCATGCCGGCGACCTGCATCTCCGCCTGGTACGGGCCTTGCGCCAGGATGAGGAAACGCAGGGCCAGCTGAAAGAGTTGGCCGCGCGCGTGGCCCGGACCTGTGCCCCCGTCACCGTGACCCACGACGAGCCGCCAGCCGGCCTGTCGCTCCTGGCCGTGCCCCTGGTGGCGCGCGATGAGGTGCGGGGGGTGTTGGGCCTGGCCACACGCACGCCGCGCCGGTTTACCGCGCATGAGATGAACCGTCTGGTCGCCATCGGCAACCTGGCCTCTCTGGCCGTGGAGAATGCCCGACTCTATGCTGCTGTGCAACGCGAGCTGGATACGGCCCGCGCCATCCAGCGGTGCTTCCTGCCCGAGGTGGTGCCCCAGGTCCCCGGCTACGACCTGGCCGCCGTCACCGTCCCCGCCCGCCAGGTGGGGGGCGATTTCTACGATTTCATCCCCCTGGCGAATGGTTGCTGGGGCCTGGTGGTGGCCGACGTCTCCGACAAGGGCGCGCCGGCCGCCCTGTTCATGGCCCTGACCCGTAGCCTGTTGCGCGTCTATGCCCTGGGTGGACAATCCACGCCCCTGGAGACTCTGGGTCAGACCAACCAGTTCATCCTGGACAATACCCCTTCCAGCAATATGTTCGTCACCCTGGTCTATGGGGTGCTGGACCCGACCCGACGCACCTTCACTTACGTGAATGCCGGCCATAATCCACCCCTGCTATATACTGACCAGGCCTTCACCATGCTACCGGCCGGCGGCCTGGCCCTGGGCATCCTGAAAGACAGCCCCTGGCAGCAACACGAACTGATCCTGCACCCGGGCGATACCCTCCTGCTTTACACCGACGGGGTCACCGAAGCCACCAACAAGGCCCGGCAGCAGTTTGGGATCGGACAATTACGGGCCTGTCTGCAAGAGGCGCGATCCGGGTCGGCCCAGACGCTCCTGGACGCGGTATTGGCGGAAGTTGCGCGTTTCATGGATGGCACACCGCCCGCCGACGACCTGACCCTGATGGTCGTGCGCGCCGTGGAGCAAGCCACATGAGGTTGACCACGCCACCACCCATCCCCTCATCGGCGCATAGCCTGAGGGTTGCCTCCCAGATCGGCTGCCTGCCCCAGGTTATCGCTTTTGCCCAGCGGGCATTGACCGATCTGGGTGTGCCGGTCTCACTGGGCTACGAAGTCCTCACCGCCCTGGATGAGGCCGTCACCAACGTGATCAAACACGCCTATGGGGAATCGGATGAAGGGACGTTCGCCGTCCACGTGTGGCGCGAGGGGGAGCGGGTCGTACTCTCCATCCGGCACTGCGGCACGCCGCCAGACCTGCGGCAGATTCCGCCGCCGGACCTGACCTCAGACCTGGAACACCGGCGCGTGGGCGGCCTGGGCATCTACCTGATGCAGCGGCTCATGGATGAAGTGCATTTCCTCACCTACGAGGATGGGAGCAGTGAGACGCGACTGGTCAGGCGGGTAGCCTGACTGCCAGGTAAGCGGAGCCGTCGCCACACCCCTAAAAACCCTTTCCCCTGTTGTGGGAGCAGCAGGTTCATCCACACTGAACGGAGTGACCACACCCTTTTGACCGGGCATGTAATAAGGCGGTGATTATGAAAAATAGTAACTACCTACCCATTTCCCATTCTGCGGGAAATGTGCTAAACTATGGCTATGGCCAGACAATTGCTGGAAATAGAAGTCCTGCTTAGTCGGATCGCTTCTCTTGAAGCC
>DAOTYG010000083.1:0-9662 GCA_034435155.1 Anaerolineae bacterium
GCCGCTTTTCCCGCCCGGAGTCGGGTAGGTAGGGGTACTTCAGCCGGTTTTTGCCGCGCTTGCGCCGGCTAAAGCCTCGACTCCCTTCCTGGATTGGGATTTGCTTCGAACACCCATAGTACTCGTCCAGGATCCGACAAGTTTTCATGCGGTACAGTGGACCTGCCACGTCTTTTGGGTTGTACCGGCCATCAGGCAATACCCAACAACTCTTTCGCGCGGCGGGCAGCACTGCTGGCGTCAGGGGCGAAACCATCAGCCCCAATTTTGTCGGCAAAAGCCTGGGTAACCGGCGCGCCACCGACGAGAACCTTGACCATATCGCGCAAGCCCGCTTCGTTCAGCGCCTCAATGGTGGCCGACATGGCCGGCATAGTCGTGGTCAACAAGGCCGACATGCCAACAATGGCCGGTCGGTGCTCGCGGACAGCGTTGACAAAGGCCGTAGGCGATACATCGGTGCCCAGGTCGACGATTTCAAATCCGGCCCCTTCCATCATCATACCGACCAGATTCTTGCCAATGTCGTGCAGGTCACCAGCCACGGTACCAATGACCACTTTGCCGGCAGAGACGATCTCACCCTCTGCCAGATGCGTCTTGAGGACGTTCATAGCAGCTTGCATGGCACGGGCAGCGATGAGCATCTCGGGCACGAACAGCTCACCTTCTTCGAACAGGCGCCCGACTTCGCTCATAGCAGCAATACATCCTTTAGACAGGATGTCGGCGGCTGGGATGCCAGCGTCAAGAGCTGCCTTGACTTGGCTGGCAGCGTCCAGTGCATTTCCTTCAAGAATAGCTTGGTAGACAGTTTCAAGAGTCATGATTTTTCCTCCGGATATATTGATGGTTCCTTCTCCTATCTTCTTATCACCTCCCCACGGGTCCTAAGGACTCTCGGGGTGTCTGGGATCTATTGTTAGCCTTTTATTGCGCCAGAGGTAAGCCCCTCCATCAATTGGCGCTGCACCAGGGCGACAAAGATGACCGCTGGGATGAGCATCAGGACCGACATGGCTGTCATACCTCGCCAGTCGGAGACAAACTGGCCGGTGAATTCGAACAGAGCAGGCGGGAAGGTGCGAGAGGCTGGCGTGCGGGTGATGACGCTGGCCAAGGCGAATTCGTTCCAACAAGTGAGGAAAGCAAAGATGGTGGTAGCGGCGATACCAGGCAATGTCAACGGTAACACCACGCACACGAACGCGCTCCACTGCGAGCAGCCGTCAATGCAAGCAGCGTCTTCCAGTTCTTCAGGGATGGAGCGGAAAAAGCCATCCATCAACCAAGTAGTAAAGGGCACATTCAGAGCAATGTAGGTGATGACCATGCCAGCGATGGTGTCCGACAGGCCAAGCCGGGCAAAGAGCACGAATAGCGGCAGGCTCAGGGCAATGCCCGGAATAGCACGGACGAGCATAAAGCCCAGGAACAGATTGTTCTTGCCCCGAAAGGCAAAACGAGAAAAGGCAAAACCGGCCATGGTACCAATGGCGATAGCAAAGGTGGCACTATAAAACGCGATGACGAGTGAGTTGCGGGCATAGTTTATCACCGGGATGGAACCGCCCAGACCGAAGGCCCCCTCGGGCGTAGGCATGCCAAAGATGATCTTGTAAGAATCAAAGGAAAAGCCACTAGGGATCCAGACGGGGGGCATAGCATCGATCTCATTGCGGATGCGCACCGAAGTGAGGATGATCCAGAAAACGGGCAGGAACCAGAAGAGAACAATCGCCCATAAGATAATGTTCTGTGCAAGGCGGCTCGTCCTCACAGTGCGGCGATACGATTTGAAAGGACTGATTTTGGCTGCCATTATCCCCTACCTCCTCCCCAGCGGGCTTGTAACAGATTACGGAACAGGTACCAGGTGAAGGCGAAGCTCAAGATCACCGTGAGGTATGACATGGCGGCCCCAGCCGCAAATTGGTGTTCACCAAAGGCCAGTCGATTGACATAAGTCCAGATAAGCTCAGTACGGTTAGCTGGGCCACCGCCGGTCATGATCGACACAACATCATAAGCACGAGCCAAATCGAGCGAGCGAATGGCCATGGCAGTGTAGATGAATGGCATAAGCATAGGTAGGGTAAGCATCTGGAATTTTTGCCAGCCGGAAGCGCCATCTACTTCGGCGGCCTCGAAGGGTTCGGCAGGTAGGGACAGGATACCTGCTTCAAGGATAATGGCCATGAACGGGGTGCCCATCCAGATCTCGGCGAGCAAAATGGTAATAAAGCCCAAGGGTTTTTGGATAAGCCAGGGGATAAAATGGGGCTGTCCAGTAATGGTATAGAGGATGTTGTTGACCAGCCCGATCTGGGCGTTGAAGAACCATTTGAACTGAAAGCCGACCAGGATCGGGGCGAACATCATCGGCATCATCATGATCGTGCGTAAGAAGCCCTGACCTCGGGCAGCGTTGGCCATAAGCTGGGCGATCGCCAGCCCCACCAGCAATTCGACGTTTACTGCCAGGGTCATGAACAGGACCGTGCGCCCCAAGGCGGCCCAGAAGAGTGAGTCGTGAAAGAGCAACTTGGCGTAGTTTTGCAGGCCGATGAATTGGTGGGTAGGCGAGGTGAGAGAGAAGTTAGTGAAACTGAGGTAGAGCGAATAGAGCATCGGGAAGCCAATGACAAACACCATGATCAGGATGCCAGGCAGCAGCAGGAGCAACGGTAACTGCTTCTCCGACAGGCTGAACCCGAGCTGCTTGCTGGTAGTAATAGGCTGTGTAGTCATACTGAATCATTCCTCACGGGCCGGTTTGGTGGCCGCCTACGGCCACCCAACCGGCGGAATGGCTATCGTCCCGTCGATAACGACGGGTTAGGCGTAATAACCTGCCTGCTTCATCATATCGTAGACCCGCTGGGCCGCGTCGTCCAGGCCCTTTTGGGGATCGACATCGCCGAGAATGATCTTTTGCAGGATGGGGTACAGGATATTGGACATTGGCAACCACTCAGCGATCAGCGGCGGGGTTTTAAAGTCTTCCTGGGCTTGCAACAAGGCCAGCTCCAGGCGCTTTTTGGCCAGCGGGTCGGTGGCGGTCGCCGCTTCGGCAATGAGCTTGTCCCACACGCTCTGGCGCGAGACAAGGAAACCTAGCTTGGCTTCAAGCTCATTGCCTTCGGGGCTGGTGAGCCATTTGATCAGGTCGGCGGCCATATCCTTCTCTTTGGATGCCTTGGTGATGGAGAAACCATGATGCCCGGCCCAGCCGCTGTGGATCTTGCCGTTGCCCATAGGCTGGCGAGCCAGATCGAACTTGCCTGCGACCTTGCTGCTGGCGGGGTCCTGGAAGTAACTGTACCAACCGTACCATTCGGTGTACATGCCGATGGTGCCGCTGACCCATTGCTTGGCTACATCTTCCCATAGAAAGTTGGTCATGTCGGGTGGCATGGCCCCAGCCGCGTACAACTCAGCGAGCATGGTGGCTACCTTGACACCAGGGGACTCGTTAAAGGTCGGTTCCCATTTGTCGTTGAACAGGTTGCCGCCCTCAGCAGTCAGGATCTCGTAGAAGCGACCCGAAATCGCCTCTTCCTTGCCAGCAAACTGGGTGCCAAAGACGCCGGGGTTGTTTTTGGTGATATCGATGGCCATCTGCTTGAACTCGTCCCAAGTTTCGGGCGGCTTGGTAATGCCCAAGTCAGTGCGGTAGTGCAGGCAAGAGATATCAAAATGGCGGGGTATCACCCACAAGTGGCCATCACGGCGGGTAGCATCCACCAGCCGAGGAATAAAGTCCTTCAGTTCATCTTCGCTCCAGTAATTCTCCAGAGGCTCCAGGCCGTCTAGCTTGACATACTGGGAGAAAAAGCTGGAGTGGTCCCAGCACACGTCATAGTCTACCGTGCCAGCGGAAAAGTCCTGAACCAAGCGCTTGTCAGTTTCGAAGCCATTGCCCTTGAAGACGAATTCGACCTTGGCCCCGGTCTTTTCTTCCCAGGCGGGGATGAGCTTGTACAGCTCGTCATAGTTAGCACCAGTGATGGCGTGCATGCGCAACGTCTTGCCCGCAAACGGCTTGCCGATGACGGCAGGAGCTGTGGTCGGTTTAACTTCTGCTGGCTTGGTTGCCTCTACAGTGGGTGTAGGTGTAGCTCCGCAGGCTGCCAGGGCGCTAGACGCCACAATGGCACCCCCAGCCAAACCGGTGACCTTCAGGAACTCACGACGCGAGATTTTCTTTTCCCCAGACATTGGAAAGTTCCTCCTTACTTAAAAGACTTTACTTAATTGTACTTAATTGGTGGATTCTCTTCGTGTGAGAGATAGTACGGAATCGGATATCTTTCGTTCATCCCCCCTTCAGCTTCTTAAACTTCATTCTAGAAAAGCCCCTGCACGGTCAACTGGCTCGGTGTGGGACGCTTGGGGTGGGCAAAAGCACTCAATCTCTCCGACCAGGCATTGACCATTGCCTCCCACATAAGTGCCCCTGCTTTACCGCTTGCGTCGCATGCATTGCTGTTGGTGGTAGTACAATACCACGGCGACTCCGCACTCAGCCGATCCAGCTCGACCAGATCGGGACACGCCGCCAGCAGTAGCGAGGTCTCATAGTAGCCAGCGTGATCAGCCATGACCACGACCTTTTCAGCAGCAGGTAGCACTGACGGCCAGACCTGGATCCGTTCGAAGACGTGGTCACCTGGCAGTAAAGGGGCCTTACCCCACCAGGCATCGCCCCGATCAGCGTGCGTCTTCTCAAAGATGACTTCAACTGCTGCCTGGCGGATAGCCAACGCCTCTGGTCCGTCCATCTGCTGGTGATGAATGGCGACGATGATCCAGCGAAAACCCATATCCCAGAAGCTGCCCAGTACGTCCTTGACGTGGCGGCCAAACCGTTCCGTCGAGACGTCGACGGTGCCCTGGCTGGGGCCGGCAACGGCATAGCCGGTCGGTCCGTACCAAAAGGGTGGGGCAACGATACAATTCAGACGCCTGGCCACCCGCACCAACAATTCCTCGACGAGCAAAGTGTCAACCCCTAAGGCCAGATGTGGCCCGTGGTACTCGATACAGCCAGCAGGCACAAGGAGCGGCCAGCCTTCGCCGATGGCCCTTTCTAGTTGATGGGGCAGCAAGTGTTGCAAATGCATGAGCTTGCGCTCTTCTCAAGCTAGTTCAGGTCCGGGAGATCATAGTCACCCAAGTGGAGCGGGTAGCGGCCGTACTCGCGAACCAGGTTGACGACGTAATCATAGTTTTGCCCCGAAACATTGCTAGGTACTGAGTGGTCCGACTGGAAGATCCAGCCGCCGCCCTTGGCCGCGTTGAGCTTGCGCAGGACGATGGCCTTAAGTTCCTCCGGGCTGCACTCGGCCCACTCGATCACATTCATGTTGCCGCAAAAGGCGATACGATGGCCATATTTTCTCCGGAGATCGACCACATCCAACCCAGCCTTGGCCTCCAGCGGGTTGTAAGCGTCAATGCCGATCTCGATAAAGTCCTCAAATATGCGCTTGACATTGCCGCACCCATGATAGATGACTGGCAAGCCGTGTTCGTGGCACACGTCCACGATGGCTTTGACGCCCGGCTTGAAATACTTGCGCCAGTAGTCAGGTGGGAAGAAGAGGTCCTTTTTGTAGGCCACATCACCCCAGATGACCATACCATCCAGCAGGCCAGCGGCGGCCTTGATCTGGGCTTGGGTGATGCCGAGGGCAAATTCGTTGATCCGCTCTACAAAACGCCCCACCTCCTCGGGATAAAGCCCGATCCAAAGCATCACATTTTCTAAGCCGATGATGCGCCAGAGCATCTCGTGACCCTCGCATACACTGCCATAGACAGGAAAATCGGGGTACAGTGACTTTACGCTCTCAACCCAGGGAGGAAGATTGCGAGCAAAGCCGTCGCCGACACCAGCGATTTGGTTATCGCCGATGCCAAAGTAGCGACGGTCATCCCACGGATCGTCGAACTTGAACGCTCGCATCTTGTCGATGGTATCGGTCTCGAACTTGAGGAAGGCAGGCATCGGATCGGCGAACTTTTTGCAGATGACCGCCTCAAAGCCGGTACGAACAACGACTTCTTCATCTGTCTCTCTCAGGATCTCGAATTGCTTGATGTGGGGATCCATGTTGGGTATAGTAACGATCCAGTCCAGGTCATAGTACTTGTAGATATCGGTGCCTGCCGGCAGTCCGAGGTCCTTACGCCAACGCTCCAGAAAGCTGCCCCAGTAAAAGTCACTCACAGGGACACGGTCCGCTTCCCGGTGATGCAACGTCTTGTTCATACGGTCCAGTTTTGCCAGGCAATTTGCAGTTCGTTCCATATCTCTCGCTCCTGTCTCAGATACCAGGTCTAGTCGGTATGAAAGACCTCTTCCATGTTGGCCCACCATTCCCCCTCGGCGCGGGTGTCGATCGGTTGTTGCATAGGCATCATGATATCCCACCAACGTTGCGTCTCGGGATCGGCGGCCATCTTAGCCATGTCAGCTTCAAAATCGTCGCCAATATACTCGAAGTAGGCAAAGAGCATGTTATCTTTGTGAAAGATGGAATAGTTGCGGATGTTGCACTCGTGGATCATCTCGAGCACGCCCGGCCACACGTTGGCGTGGTACTTGACGTACTCCTCGAATCTTTCTGGACGAATGCCGATGAGTTGACCATATCTTTTCATTTCGCGCTCCTTTCTGTCCGTGCCAAGATTACCAAGGGGCTAATAGTCTCCATAATCGCGAATAGTTTCGTACATAGCGAGGACGTTTTCGACCGGCGTCTCTGGCAGCAGATAGTCGTGGCTGGGCGAGCAGATGTAACCGCCGCCAGGCTTCATAATTTCCAGGATGTCACGGGTCACTTGGCGCACCAACTGGGGCGTGCCTTCAATCAGCACTTCCTGGGTGTCAATACAGCCGTTCAACACGATCTTGTCGCCGAATTCGGCCTTGAGCCGAGCTGGCTCCATGCCCCGCACAGACGGTTGAAGGGCCTGTAAGCCATCCAGGCCGATCTCGATCAGAGCTGGGATCAGGGGCGCAAAGCTGCCACAGCAGTGCATCATCACCTTCAGCCCATAATCATGCCCCAGATCCACGAGCCTTTTGAGATGGGGCAGGATAAAGCGCCGGAACTGTTTCTCGCCCAGAAGCGGCCCGGTCTTGCCGCCCAGGTCGTTGCCAATGAAAAAGATATCGAGCACGTCGGCCGCGGCATCGAAAATGCGCTGTGATACGCCGGCATAATAATCCACCAAATGGTCCAAGATGGCGTCAACCAGTTCCGCATCGTCGTACATCTTGTAAAAGAAATTTTCCATGCCCAGCAGATCGATCATATCGTGAAAGAAGGGGGACCAGTCGCCGCCGAGGATGGCGTATTGCCCCCGCCACTGAGCAGCCTCTCTTCGGATGTGTGAGACGTCCATCCAGGTTGGGTCGGGCCATGGGTAGTCATGAACCTCCTTCAGCGTGGCGTTGGCCAGAGGATGCTCAAGAGGCTGGCCGTAGCCGTAGCCGTGCCGTTCCACGCCAAAAGGAGTTCGGTAGGTAGCGCCGGGATATTTCAGGTTCCGGTCGGGGCTAAAGTCAGCCGGCCCATTGTACCTGGCATAGACGCGACGGAAATCATCGCCAATATAGACAGAGAGGCTCTCATCGTCAGGAAGCCCCAGGTAGTCGCGGGCCAATTGCCGGAACTCGGGCGAGGCACCAAGCCAACACGGTACGTGATCTGGTTCTTCGTGTGCGAAGACAGCCTGCACCCTTTCTCGTGAGGTCATCTTGCTGGACACTGGCTAGGCCTCCTTTCCTAGTGAGTTGTAGCGGCCATATTTATGCACGGCCTGGACCATAGCGACAAAGTTGGCGGGCGGGATACCATCCATGATACTGGTGGAGGAGCCGAGGGCATAGCCGCCGCCAGGTGCCAGCTTGAGGCAATACTCTCGCACCTTTTCCTCGATCTCGTCTTGGGTACCGTGGGCCAGCAGCACAGTAGGGATGTTGCCGATGAAGGCCATCTTACCCGCCCACTCGTTCTTGAGTTGAACAATGTCGTTGGATTCAGGCTCAACAGGGTGGTTAATGTCAATGCCGATCTCGTACAGGATCGGCAGGAACGAGTCGGCCTTGCCATCGGTGTGCATGAGCACCAATTTGCCATGTTCCTTGGCCGGGGCGATTAGCCGTTTCATGCGCTGGGGAAAGATCTCCAGGAACATGCTGGGCTTGATCATCAGGCCGGCATTGTGGGCGATGTCGTCATTGACCATAATCAGGGCCAGGTCATCGGCAAAGCGATCACAGACAGTGCGCATAGCCCTTTCCTGGTTATCCAGGAGGATATCCATCAGTCGCTCGAGGAGGGGACGGTTATCGTAGAACATGTAAAAAGAATCGTTGAGGCCCACGGCCAGCATAGCGCTGTCAAAGAAAGAAGTAAAGTTAGCGATTACCCCCACACCGGTACCCTGAGCGGCACGCAGATAACGCTCCAAGTGACGGAGCTGGGCATCCAGAGATGGAGGCGGGTCTAGCTTGCTCTCCAGGTCAGCCCAGGTCTTGATCGAGCCATCGACGTAGTGCTTTGTGCCATCGGCCGCTGTGCGGAAAACATTGTTGGGCCGCCAGTTAAAGTTGCATAGCACCGCATCCTGCCCCAACCGCTGGGCAAATTCGACATCGTCTTCAGGGGTGATCGACTGTCCCCCTTCGGCAGCGTCGGCGATCATGTAGTCAAGCTTGCGTTCCAACACATATTCGTACACTTCCCGGTTAGTGACCCACAGCTCGATGTGCGGCAGTCGGTCAGGTTCCTGATGGCGGAACGCCTTGAGCAAGCGGTTGACATCCGATCGGTCATGCTCAGATGTTTGAATATTCACTTTGTTTCTCCTTCTCTACAGACCTGACGGAGTTTGGGATCGTTCGTAGTAACTGTGGTGATGAACAGCGCGCACCATCGTTACCAGGTTCTCCGGAGGTACCTCTGGGGGGATGCCTCGTGAAGAGCCGAGCACATAGCCACCGCCGGGAGCCAGGGTGCGGCAGGCCAGGCGCACCACATCTTCGATTTCTTCCTTGCTACCGCGGGCCAGCAGGGCAGTGGAAATCCCCCCGACCAGGGCCAACCGGCCCGCCCACTCCCTCTTGATCGCCACCAAGTCATTTAGTTCCGGGTCGGCGGGGTGTACACCAACAAAACCGATGTCGTACAGTGCCGGTAACACCCACTCCACATTGCCAGGGCTATACAACAGCAGCAGTTTGCCGTGCTCCTGAGCCGGGGCGATCAGGCGTTTCATGCGCGGGACAAATGTCTCCAGGAGAGTACCGGGATCAAGGCGCAGACTTATGTCATCAGCCACCCTGTCATGAACCACAACCAGGGCCAGATCATCGGCAAAGCGGTCACAGACCACGCGCATCAGCCGTTCCTGATTGGCCAGCAGCGTATCCATCCATTGCTCGATCTGAGGCCGTTGGGTCCCAAATTGCTGACCCGGCGATTCGATCCTGGCTGTCCGCAAAGCACTGTCGAAGAAGGAGGGGAAGCAAGCTACAACCCCCACGCCAGTTCCTTGAGCGGCGCGCAGGTAGCGCTCCAGATACCCAAGTTGTTCGGCTAACGACGGCTGCACTCCTGGCGGTTGCTGATCACCACCCGCCGGTT
>DAOTYG010000084.1:0-7975 GCA_034435155.1 Anaerolineae bacterium
CGCAGATAGCTCTCGAATCGTTCTATGGCGGTATTCATGTTGACTCCTCCTGGCAACATTATATCACACCATGTCAAGTACTTGCATTAGGAGTCAACTCAGTGTAAATGCGTCATGCGTCATGCGTCATGCGTCATGCGTCATGCGTCAGGCGTCAGGCGTCACTTGACGTTTGACGTGAGGAGAGGCCCATGCGCCGAACGATCCTGATAGGTATTCTATTGCTGCTGCTGACGCCCTCGGCATTCGCCCAGGGCGACATCACGGTGGTCAAAAGCACGCACCAGGCGGATTTCCCCCTCAAGATCGTGTTCCGGTTGGAGGCCACCAGCGGCAGTCCCATCAACCAGGTCACGTTGCGCTATCGCATCGTTGGCGATGTGGCCTCCAACCAGGTCCCCATCGGCGACCTGAAGCCCGGCCCAGCCATCACCGCTGAGTGGACCTGGGACATGCGCAAGGTCTATTACCCGCCTGGTATCGAGGTGGAGTACTGGTGGGAGATCAGGAACCAGGCCGGCGCCGAGTTGAAAACCGAACCTGCCACCTTCACCTACCAGGATACCCGCTATGAGTGGAGTCTCCTCTCCCAGGACAGGTTGCACCTGTACTGGTATCGTGGTGGTGATGAGTTCGGCCGGCAGATGTTCGACCACATGACAGCGACCGCTGCCCGGCTCCAGCACGACGTGGGCCTGACGGCTCTCAAGCCCATCAAGATCTACATCTACGGCAGTTACGAAGACCTGCACGGAGCGTTGGAGGAGCAGGCCAAAGAGTGGACCGGCGGCGTGAGCTTTTCCAAACGCGGCCTGATCCTCATCGGCATCTCGCCCGCGAACAAAGAATGGGGCAAACGAGCCATTGCCCACGAGTTGAGCCATGCCATCGTCCATCAGGCCACGGATAACCCCCTGGGCGGGCTGCCCACCTGGCTGGATGAGGGCCTGGCCATGTATGCCGAGGGGCCAATGGAGGACTCGTATCGTGCCGTCCTGGACAACGCCATCCGCAACCGCCGGCTCATCTCCCTGCGGGCGTTGGTCTCTAGCTTCCCGGCCGACCCTGACCAGGCCCATCTGTCTTATGCCGAGAGCCTGAGTGTTTTTACCTTCATGCTGGAGGCTCACGGCAAGGATAAGGTGATGCAACTGTTGCAGATCTTTAAGCGCGGCGCCCACTATGATGACGCCCTGCAAGAGGCCCTGGGGGTGAATACCGAGGGTCTGGAAGCCCAATGGCATCGTAGCCTGGGCTTGCCGGTGGAGGCGTCGCCGATCCGGGGCACGCCGGTGATGCCGTCATATACGCCGGGCCGGTCCGGGTCCCCTGGCCCGGGTGGCACGTGCTGCGACTTGCCGGTGGGCCTGGTGGCTCTGGGCCTGGTATTGTGGTTGGCCAGCCGGGCAGCCTGATGCTCTTGAGCCGGTTCCGGCGCGGTCATGTCGCGCAATATCTCTATCATCATTTGCTTGCTGGGGCCTGGTATGGTATAATAGACCGGCCAGGGTAGAATGAGTCCCGGCGGGGAACCAGCTCCACGGATCGCCTCAATTCACGCACCATGATTTTATACTTAGGAGGGAATCACATGCAAGCAGGTCTGAGCGTTGGCGATGGGTTCAAATTCGGTTGCGGATTCTTGTTGGCGATGCTCGTATTCTATCTGGTGATGATGGCCATCAGCGCAGTGATCATGTTGCTAATGGCCTTTCTGGGGGTATTGGGCAGCCTGGCAGCTATAGGTCCACAGACCCTGCTCCCCATCTTACCCCTGGTTTGATCACCCTGTACCCTCCCGCCGGTTAGAACCCTCCAACCGGCGGGAGGGCCGGCAGTTACCTCTACCGGCTGAGCTCTGGCCGGTATACACCCGGCCCCGGCGCAGGCTCGTTCATCGTGTCGGGGCTTTTGGTCTATTGACATCCGTGCATAACTTCTGTCAGGGGCGAGAAAGCCTTTCTGGGGTTTTTGCGGCGGCTTCGCCGCCGCAAAAACCCCTACCAGGCCTTCTTTTCCCTTCCCGAATGGACGCGAAGTGGGTAGCGGGGCAGTGCCCTGGTGCGTCTAATTACGCACGGATGTCAGTTGGTCTATACTTGACAAGAATAGTAAACTATGTTACAATCGCTTCGTAACTTGATCGGCCTGTGACGAGAGGGAAAGCCCATGCAAGTACATGGCAGTGAGCATCGTGTTCGTTACCAGATCGGGGGGTGTGACTGGCGAGAGCCGACCCTATCGCCCAGCCTGATCGTTTACAGTGCCCCCCTGGTGATCGTCTCGCGCCGGGTATGGGCGCCGCCCACTGATGTATACGAAACCGAGGATGCCGTGGTGGTCCAGCTAGAGATCCCGGGTGTGAATGAGGACGATCTGGAGATCTCGTTGAGCGGACTATCGCTGGTGATCAGCGGCCAGCGCCGCGATCCCCTGCTGCATGAAAAAGTCGCCTACCATCGCATGGAGATCCAGTATGGGGATTTTGAGACCGAGGTATGTTTGCCTATCGCCCTGGCTCATGACGAGATAGAGGCTGTCTATCAGGATGGGTTTCTGACGATCCGCCTGGCCAAAGCCCGCGCCCATCGAGTGATAGTGGCGGCTGAATAGTAAAGGAACATGACTCAGTGGCTGTTAGTGAAGCGCGTGGTGAGTTCTATATGGAAGAAAGTTCTCCTCAACTGCCCAATGAACTGATGATCTTGCCGTTGCGGGATACGGTGGTCTATCCGGGCATGTTCGTGCCCCTGGCGGTAGGCCAGGAGCGGTCCATCCGCCTGGTGGACGAGGCCGTGGTGGGCAACCGGCTGGTGGGCCTGGTGGCCCAGCGTGATGAGAACGTCGCCGAGGCTGGCCCCGAAGATGTGTACGAGATCGGCACAGCGGCGGTGATCCATCGGCTGCTCAAGGTGCCGGATGGCTCGGTCCGGCTGGTAGTGCAGGGCCTGGAACGCTTTCGCATCCTGGAGTTCATCCAGTTGCGGCCCTATCTGGTGGCCCGGATCCAGCAAGTCGAGGACGTGGTAGAGAATACCGTCGAGGTCCAGGCCCTGATGCGCAATGTGGTGGACCTGTTCCAGCGCATGGTCAGCCTGGTGGCCTACATGCCCGACGAATTGATCATGGCGGCCATCAATATCGAAGACCCCCGCCAGTTGGTCTATCTGATCGCCACGTCCCTGCGGGTCAAGACGGCGGACAAGCAAGAGATCCTGGCCCTGGATCGGGTGGCCGACAAGCTGAAAAAGCTCACCGCCATCCTGAATCAAGAACTGGAAGTTTTGGAACTGGGTCGAAAGATCCAGAGCCAGGCCCAGGACGAGATGCAAAAGATGCAGCGCGAGTATTTCTTGCGCGAGCAACTGAAGGCCATCCAGCAAGAGTTGGGGGAGGAGGACGAGCAGGCCATCGAGGTGCGGGAGTTTGAGGAAAAGATCGCCGCCGCCGGCATGCCCGAAGAGGCAGAGAAGGAGGCCCGCCGCGAGCTGGACCGGCTGCGCAAGCTGCCCACCGCTGCCGCCGAATACGGTGTGATCCGCACCTATCTGGACTGGCTGGTGAGCCTGCCCTGGCAAAAGGCGACTGAGGACCAACTGGATATTGCCCGCGCCCGGCAGATCCTGAATGAAGACCACTATGACCTGGAAAAGGTCAAGGACCGGATCCTGGAATACCTGGCCGTGCGCAAATTAAAGGCCGAACGCAAGGCCGCCGAAGGCGAAGCCACGGAGGAGCCACGCGATCTGATTCGTCGTGAGCGTGAGGGGGTGATCCTGTGCTTCGTGGGGCCGCCAGGGACCGGCAAGACCAGTCTGGGGCAATCTATTGCCCGGGCCTTGGGGCGCAAATTCGTGCGCATGAGCCTGGGCGGGATGCGGGACGAGGCTGAGATCCGGGGGCATCGGCGCACGTATATTGGGTCTTTGCCGGGACGCATCATCCAGTCCCTGCGGCGGTGCGAGTCCAGAAACCCGGTCTTTATGCTGGACGAGGTGGACAAGATCGGCACCGATTTTCGGGGCGACCCGGCCTCAGCCTTGTTGGAGGTGTTGGACCCGGAGCAGAACCGCGATTTCCGGGACCATTATCTGGATGTGCCCTTTGACCTGAGCCAGGTGATGTTCATTACCACCGCCAACCTGCTGGACCCCATTCCGGCCCCGCTGCGGGACCGCATGGAGATCCTCTTCCTATCCGGCTATACCGAGGAAGAAAAGGTCAAGATCGCCCAGCAATACCTCATTCCGCGCCAGTATCGGGAGAATGCGCTGGACGGCGATGAAGTGGTCTTTACCGACGAGGGCTTGCAGGCCATCATACGGGATTATACCCGTGAGGCCGGCCTGCGCAACCTGGAAAGGGAGATCGGGACCATCTGCCGCAAGGTCGCCACGAGAAAGGCGGAAGGGACGCTCGATGGCCCGGTGGTCGTCACCGCCGCCAATATCCACGAGTTCCTGGGGAAACCGCGCTATTACTTTGAGGCCGCCGAGCGCACCGAGGTGCCCGGCGTAGCCACTGGCGTCAGTTGGACCCAGGCCGGCGGTGACATCCTGTTCGTGGAGGCCACGCGGATGAAGGGCAAGAAGGGCCTCAGCCTCACCGGCCAACTGGGCGACGTGATGAAAGAGTCCGCCCAGGCGGCCCTGAGCTATGTGCGTTCCAAAGCCGTGGAGCTGGGCATCCCGGAGGACTTTTTCGAGGAGAGCGACATCCACGTGCACGTCCCGGAGGGTGCCGTGCCCAAGGATGGCCCCTCGGCCGGCGTGACCATCACGACGGCCATTGTGTCGCTGCTCACCAACCGCCCCGTGCGGAGCAACGTGGGCATGACCGGCGAGATCACGCTGCGCGGCCGGGTCCTGCCGGTGGGCGGCATCAAGGAGAAGGTGTTGGCTGCCCGGCGCGCCGGCCTGGATACGGTGATCCTGCCCCGTTGGAACGCCAAAGACCTGGAAGAACTGCCCCAGGAAGTGCAGAAAGAGATGCACTTTGTCCTGGTAGATACCATTGACGAGGTCTTGCAGGCGGCCCTGCTGCCTCCCATAACCACCACCAGGCCGGAGACCGAGGCGCAGCCGGAACCCAGCTCCCCGATCATGGAGGTCGGCACTCCAGAACCCGTGGCCGTTATTGTGGAAACAGGTTCGGCGGGTAGTCACTCCAGCGAGTAGTGATAAGCACCAGGCCGGAGGACCTTTCACTCTCCAGGAGTAACTACCTACCCGGCTACCCTCCCGCAGGTTAGAAACTGAACCTGCGGGAGGGTGAACATTAAACTGCTGGCTCCCCGGCTACCCCCTCGGTCGGGTGAGCCAGACCGGCCCCGGCCTGCGCCGGGACCGAATGTACCCTTTTAAGGAGGGGGACTATGACCAGACGCAAAAGAAAAAAGTCGGCGCGCAATTGGCGGCGCATGGACTTGCATATTCACACCCCGGCCTCGGCCTGCTACGAAGACCCCACCGTTACTTACCTCGACATCCTGCAAGAAGCCGAACGCAAGCAACTGGACATCATCGGCCTGACCGACCATAATACCGTGGCCGGCTATGCCGCCTTGATGGCCGAGATCGAGCAACTGGAACTGCTCGAACGGCTGGAACGCCTCCGCCCGGATGAAGTCCAACGCCTGGCTGAATATCGCCGCTTGCTGGACAAGATCCTGGTGCTCCCCGGCTTTGAGTTCACCGCCACCTTTGGTTTTCACATCCTGGGTCTCTTTGACGAGGATAAGCCGGTCCGCGAGCTGGAACACTTGCTGCTGGACCTGCAGATCCCGCCGGACAAGCTGGACGCCGGCTCCAGCGAGGTAGGGGCCACCAGCGATGTCCTCACGGCCTACCGGCTCATTGACGAGGCTGGGGGCCTGGTTATCGCGGCCCACGTGAACTCGGCCCACGGCGTGGCGATGCGCGGCTATGACTTTGGCGGTCAGACCAAGATCGCCTATACCCAGGACCCCCACCTGCACGCCCTGGAGGTGACCGATCTGGAATCCACCAGCCGCCGCAGCACGGCCGCCTTCTACAGCGGATCCAAGCCGGAATACCCCCGGCGGATGCATTGCATCCAGGGGTCAGATGCCCATTATCTGGCCAAAAAGGCCGGCGACAAGAGCAAGACCTTTGGCATCGGGGAGCGAGCTACCGAGGTGCTATTGGAAGAGGTGAGCTTTGAGGCCCTAAAGGCCGTGTTCCTGGGGAGCGATTTCAGCCGGACCCGGCCCTATCGGCCGGCCCAGCCGCCTTTTGATCACATCCAGGCGGCCCGCCAGCATGGTCCGAGCCTCGTCCAGTCGTTCCACGAGAGCGTGGAGCGCAAGGGAGGCCGCCTGCACAAGATCCTCTGCGATGTGGTGGCCTTTGCCAACACTAACGGCGGCACCATCTACGTGGGGTTGAGCGCCAATCCCAAGATGCCGATCCGGGGTGTGGAGGAGGCCCCGCAAGCAGTGGCTGCGTTGCAACAGGAGATCCAACGCAACATCACCCCGCCCCTGGAGGTGACCATTGACATCCAAAAGAGCGAAGGCAAGGACATCGTGCGCCTGACAGTGCCCAAGGGGCCCAATCCCCCGTATGTGCTGGATGCCTGGAAGATCTACCTGCGCCACGAGTCGGAGACCAGCCTGGCCCTGCGGGATGAGATCGTCAAGCTGGTCCAGAGCACGATGCCCCCGCCCCCGGCCCGTGAGGAACCGCCGGTCCCGGCTCCATCTCTGCCCCCTCCCAGCAGTTCACCCGAAGGCCCAACCATCGAACCGCCCAAGACCGGCGTCGAGATCGTCCAGAGTGAGGAACGAGACGGGGTGCTCTATCACACCATGCGCGATCTGCGCAACAACAGCACGGTGCGCAATGTCAGCCGGGCCTCGGCTCGCCGTCTCTGGCGTTACGCCATCGCGGAACGGGAGGATAACCCGGTGCGTGAGGAGGACGTGGTCTGGCAAGGGGATATTGGCTTCTGGAAGGCTTATAAACGGGCCGGGGTGCGCCGATATAACCTGGTCCAACGGGACCCGGCCGGCAACCTGCGCGTCTATTACGGCGTGACAGAGGAGGGGATCCACGGGCCATGGAAGGATGTGGTGGAGGGGCAGAGTAATGCGTAATGCGGGGAGGGGCAGGGAGAGATCAGTGGGGGTTTTTGCGGCGGCGAAGCCGCCGCAAAAACCCCCAGAAAGGCTTTCTCCCTCCTTGTTCCCTACCTGACAGAAGTTATGCACGGATGTTAGTCGCAGCGCATTGCAATAGCGGCGTGTTTATGCTATAATATAGTCACGATGGGGCTAACCCGGTCCCGTCCGCGGGGCTTAGCCGGGCGTTGGCGCTGGCCGACCAATAGCCGCAAGCCCCTCAGGCGGCCATGCTCGCGCGGGGTGGGCCACCCCGCGGGCTTCGCACGGCGGGTCGTATTCCCGGCGGTCGCCGCCGCGAACAGTGAGTCTGGTAGTCACGAGGGAGAAATATGGCCCCAACCACTGAGGGGATAAACCCGGGGGCACGCATAATGGCTCTGTTGGCCTTTTATTGCGGGTTGAGGATGGTTGAGGGTTTATTTCCCCGGGCCGGTAACTGCTCAGCCTGTCATTCTGAGCGCCCGAAGGGCGCGAAGAATCTCGTTCTCAGAGCACAATGCCCTATCCAATAACGAGATTCCTTCGGCTTCGCTCAGGGCAGGCTTCGGCGCTTCGCCTACTCAGAAACTTACCGTAGGGTGGCTTTCCATAGCCGCCGCCTTGGGGCGGGTAAGAAACCCGCCCTACATTCAAGTTTCTGCAGCCGCCGCCTTGGGGCGGGTAAGAAACTTACCGTAGGGCGGCTTTCCATAGTCGCCGCCTTGGGGCGGGTAAGAAGACTTTGTTGAAAAACGATTTGAAGCAACTGCAATCTGTGGTTCAGCTGTTTCATCTGCCCCAATATAAATGGTAATATGTCAACTATCCGCCGTGGACACATCCCATCCAGTC
>DAOTYG010000085.1:0-5664 GCA_034435155.1 Anaerolineae bacterium
CGGCGTCCACCATCTGGCCATAGATATCGTACATGTTCTGATGGCGCGTGTCTTGCCACACCACCAGATACCGGTCGGCGTGGAGCGAATAGGCCACCGAGGGATGATACGCATACCCATCGGAGTTGATGATCAAGTTCTCCCCCAAGGGTATCCCCTGCATATCATACCCCTGACCGTAAAGATCGCCCTCGTGGCTCCACACGACCAGGAACTCCTGGGCATGGCTGTTGTAGGCCACAGCCACGTCGTAATCAAAGCCCTCGAAGGTAGAGAGCAACAGGTCGCCGCCGCCCCCTCCCGTCTGAGCGGCCGCCGGCGCCGCGCCGGCAGCCAGGGAGGCAGCCATGAGCAAGGCCAATCCCCAGTAGACCATCCTTCTTCTGTTCACCTTTTTCCTCCTCTCTGTAGGGCAACTGCTCGCAGTTGCCCGACTCTCAGTCGTTCCTCCTTTGTCGGGCAACTGCGAGCAGTTGCCCGACTCTTAATCGTTCCTGACCACCAGCGGCAGGAAGATGCGGTTGCCGGCCGTCACCGGCACAGCCTCCAGCCGCAGGCCATAGATATCATCGCTTTCGCCGTTGCGGTCATCCTCCCAGACGAGCAGGCCCTGCGTCCCATCACCGGCCCAGGCCACGGCCGGCGACTCTTGCCGGCCGGGGCCGGTGTAGAGCAGGTCGTTGTTGCCGACCTGGGTCTCCAGTAGCTCACCGGTGCCGCTGACCCGCTGGCCGTAGAGGTCCGGCGTGGTGGAGGCAGCGCGGGTATCCTCCCAGGCGACGATGTAGCTGGCCGGGCCGCGGCCATAGGTCACGGCCACGGCGGCCTGGTTCCCGCTGGCGGTGGAGATGGCGAACCCGGTGTAAAGGGCGCCGCCACCGCCCACCTGCCGGCCGTAGACGTTGCGGCCCTGGCTGGCGCTGTCCCGGTCGTCGGGCCAGACCACCAGGTAGCGGTCGTCGTCGGGGCTGTAGGCCACCGCCGGAGACCACTGGCTGCTGGCTTCTGTGCAGAGGTCGAGGACGCCTTCCAACAGCCCGCCGGTCTGGTTCAAACGCTGGCCCTTGACGTCTCGCTGGGTGCCGTCGGTGTCGCGCCAGACGACCAGGTAGCCGCCGCCGCCAGGCTCCATCGTCCGGCAGGCCACATCGGGGTAATTCTGGTCGGTTGTGCCGGTGGCGATGTCGATCTCGGCGGCGAGCGGGGCGCCGTTGACGCCCAGGCGCCGGCCGCGGATGTTGTTGTTTTCCGCCTCGTACATATAGACCACAAAGAACTCGCCGCTGATGGGATTGTAAACCAGCTCCGGCACGTGGCGGCCCGTGGTGCCCAGGTCGGCAATGACCAGGTTGCCGCCGCTCAGGTCGCCGTCGCCCTCGATGATCTGGCCATAAATATCCCCCGCGTCGTTGCGGCGGTCCTCCCAGACCACCAGGTACTGGTTAGCGTCGAGGTTATAGGCCACGGCCGGGTTGAGCTGAGCACCGGTCTCGGAGCAGATGGCAAACGAGGAGCCCAGGGGGGTGCCGTCCAGGTCCAGCCGCTGGCCCCAGATGTCCCAGTTGCCGGCCCGCCTGTCGTGCCAGACTACCAGGAACTCGGTATTCTGGCTGTTGTAGGCCACGGCCGGCTGCTCCTGATCGTCCACGGGCGTCGAGATGGTGAGCCCGGAGGCCACCGTGGCGACGCGCTGCCCGACAATGTCGTGGGTCTGGGAGTCGGAAAAGAGGACCAGGTAGCCGTTGTAGGTGGAACTGGAGGCCACCGCCGGGTAGGATTGATAATCTGGCGCGACAAAGATGCTGAATGTATCGTCCTGCGTACTGCCGTCAACGGCCACACGCCGACCGTAGATGTCATAGTCCGTGGCGCCGGCGCGATGGTCCTCCCAGACCACCAGCCACTGGTCGTTGTGGTAGGCGTTGTAGGCCACGTCGGGGTAGAGCTGGTCGCCGCTGTCGTCGCAGACGTGAATCCCATCGCCGGTTGGGGCGCCCGCCGCCGTCACCCGTCGGCCGCCGATCTGGCTGTCGCCGCCGGCATCTCGTTGAAAGACGACCAGCCATTCCCCGGCCGTACCGGCCGCAGGGTTAAAGGCCACCGCCGGGTTGTAGCGGGGGATCGTGGCAGAGGTGGAGATGGCAAACTCGGGCCCCAGGAACCAGGTGGAGTGCATCAGGCAGCCGTAGATCTGGTCAGTCGCAACGCGCCCATCCTCCCAGACGATGAGAAAGTCGCCGTTGGTGGAGGGGTCCACGCTCACATCCGGGTCGGTCTGGTCGCCGGCAGCGGTGCTGACGCCATACTCGGTGGCGCCGACGGAGCCGGCGGCCCCCACCCTCTTGCCATAGATGTTCAGGTTGCCCGCTGCGCCGCCATGATAGACGACCAGGTATTCGCCCAATTGCGGGTGAAAGGCCACGGCCGGGTAGCCGCGCATGTCGCCGGGGTCTCCCTCGGCGATGTTCAAAGCCGAACCGAAGGCGCTGCCATCGCTGTTCAGGATCTGACCCTCGACGTCCACCTCGCTGAGGTCGTACCAGACCACCAGGTAACGCTGGTTGGTCGTGTCGTAGGCCACGTCGGGGTAAGTGAGAATGCTGCTTGCCTCGTCGCGGATGACGAAATTGTCGCCCCTGGGCAGGCCGCCGGCGGTGACGAACTGGCCATAGATGTCCCAATAGGCGCCGTTCTCCCGCCCGTCGGCCCACACCACCAGGTACTCCCCCTGGTCGTCGTTGTAGGCGGCGGCCGGGTTGCCGCGTATCGTCCCCTCGGCGTGGGAGACGAGAAAATCGTCGCCCTGGGCCAGGCCGGCGGGCAGGATAGGACCTGCGGCCAGGGTGGGGCCGGCGGCCGGCAGGAGGCCGGCCAGCAGGGTGATGAGCGTGAGACATACGGTCCATCGGTTTCTCATGATGCCATCTCCTTGTGTGTTCGGCAACAGGGCCGCGCGCCGTGAGGGCATGACCCTGTCCAAAGGATTCTATCAACCGGCGATGTGAGGAATAGCCGCGTGGGCTGAGAACCGGTCTGAAAACCGTCGGGAGCAGGAGAGGAGATTCCTTCGTATTCCTTTATCCGGTGTGCCTTCGTGCCTGGTTTGTCAGAGCCACTGCTCGCCGTTGCCCGACTCTCCAGTTGAGTCGGTTGATGGTATGGATGCGGTGGGGCGATCCTCGGGACTGAGCGCCCCGGTCCAGTGGCGAAGGAAGGCCCCCAGTTGCTCCAGATTGTAAAAGCCGATCACCTCGCCGGTGGCGACGTGCTGTGCCTGACCTCGCCAGATCGGCCCGGCAGTGGCCTGATCCCGACCCTCCCACCAGATGCGCACAATAAATGAAGCGTCGTGGTATGTTGGTTGTGTCATGAGCCTGTCCCGCCGACCGGTCAAACAAAAACACTGCTATCCCACGATAGCAGTGTAGCACATCGGTATCGGGAAACTATCGAATGGCCGGCGACAGGCGGTGGAAACCAGGAGGAAATTTTGTCAGGGGGGAAAGGAGATGGAACCTACGGCAGGATGGGAGGAGATCCTATTCCGCGTAATCTGCCAGGATCTGCTGAATTTGTGGTCTGAGCTGCGGAATGTCTTTCTTGACAACATCCCAGACAATCTCCAGGTCTACGGTATCGTAGCCGTGGATAATCCGATCGCGCATACCGGCCATGCCTTTCCACGGAATAGCCGGGTATTTGTTGACGCAGGTCCATCGGCAGTCGTCTGGCCGCCTCGCCGATGATCTCCAGGGCCCTGACCACAGCAAAGTTGATCCGAAAGTCGGCCTCGAATTGTTCGTAGGTCACACCCACGAGCAGGATCTCGGCCTTGTCCATCGCATCCAGGATGTCCTCAATGTAGTCCAGGAACTCGTTGCTCATATGGGAACGACCTCGCTCAGGATGCGCTGGCCGACGCGCTTGCGCAGGTTGCTCTTGATGGCGATATCGGCCTTTGCTCCCAGCGCGTCGCTCAGATGGTATTCCAATTCCACCAGTCCGATCAGGCTGATTCGAGGTGGCCTTTCCAGCTCGATCAAGATGTCCACGTCGCTATTGGGTTGCTGCTCGCTACGCACGTAGGAGCCGAACACGCCGATCTCGGTCACTCCGTATTTCTCAGCCAGGTAGGGCTTCTGAGCCTGCAGGATTTGTCTGATCTCGGTCAGGGTTTTCATGGCCTTATTATCCCCTTCTGCTGACCTGCCGACAACCGGAAAGGCGAACTTGCCCTCCCGCAAGTTACTGAAATCGGCCTTTCGGGGCGCTCTCGCGCCGAACGCCAGCCTTCTGGGCGAGGCCTTTCGAGTCGTGGCCCTGCATGGACCCTTTTGTCCGACAGGGCGGCAAAGGTCTATGGCAGGTTATGAGCGAGGCGGCGTCTCGCCCCTTGACGCGGCCGGCAGTTGCAGTCAATCTCTCCGGTGCGCCTATTCTACAACACTGGCGGTCCGCTGTCAAGAACGCAACGATTCTGGTTCTGCAAGCTTACCCTCCCCCTGGTTACTGAAATCGGCCTTTTGGGGCGCTCTCGCGCCGGGCGTCAGCCTGCGGGGCGCGGCGCCGCTGTACCCCTACATGGCAGGCCGTTACGCCTTTTTCCAGGCTCTCAGCCGCCTCGGGTGCGCACGGTCTGGCCGGCCTGGCGCAGGGCCGCCAGGTCGCTGCGGATGGTGCGCGGGGTGACGCCCAATGCCACGGCCAGGTCTTCTTCCGTGGGGCGGCCCCCCTGGTCTGCAGCTTCGTCCAACAGGCGCCGGAGGCGCGCCCGGCGCAGGGCTACCTTGCCCTCAGCGGCCAGCAAGGCGGCGTCCGGCGCGCCGGCGTCCACGGTCCAGACCACCACCGCGCGCTCGTCGTCGGTCAGGGGTCGGCCGGCCGGCGCGTCGGGCCGGGCCAGGCGAACCTGAACCTGGCGCCCCAGGTCGGCCTGGTCTTCGCGTAAGCGACGCACCGGCCCGGCGGCCAGGAACCCGGCCCGCAGCCCCTCGTCGCCGATCTGCCCGGCCAGGGTTTCGACGGTGCACACCGCGCGCTTCAGGGCCTGGCGGGCGGCCGGGAGATCGCCCTGGGCGCGATAGGCCCGCCCCAGCGCCGCGCAGGTCTGCCACTGGACGGCCGGCAGGCCCACTTCATCGGCGATGGTCAGGGCCTGCCGGAGCGCGGCAGCAGCTTCTGCCGGGCGGCCCAGGGCCAGCAACGCCTCCCCCTGCCACCGGCGGGCCTCGGCCTCCGGCCCCCGGTAGCCGGCCGCCGCCGCCTCATCCATGGCGACGGTGGCGTGCTGCAAGGCCATCTCCGGCGCGCCGCCGGCCAACTCCAGGGCCGCCAGACCCTGGGCGACCAGGATGCGGGCGACCCGGGAATCCCCGGCCAGCGACGCGGCTCGTTCCAGGCCGCACCGGGCCTGCTCCGTGTCGCCGGCCATCAGCCAGGCCAGCCCCAGACCAAGCTGGATCAGGGCCTCATCCTGCTGGTGGCCTGTGCTGCCCAGGATCGCCTGGGCCTCCTGGTAGCAGGCATGGGCCATCGGCCCGGCGAAGAGGGCCAGGTACAGGTGGCCCAGCCGGTGCAGGGCATAGGCCGCCAGGTCGGTCAGCCCAGACTCCTGGGCTGAAGCTCGTGCGGCCTCCAATGCCTGCCGGGCCTCGGCCCAGCGCC
>DAOTYG010000086.1:0-3292 GCA_034435155.1 Anaerolineae bacterium
AACCTGTACGTGGACTATGTGGTGGTGGACGGGCGCACCGTCCAGGCGGAGGGGGGGGAGGCGATCATTGACAAGGGAGCCGGTGACGCGGCGTTCGACGGGCTGAACGTCATTGTCGGGCAGCAGGGCCTCTACTGGAACGGGGCACTGCGCTTCGTGGTGGGGCCGCAGGCCTCAGCGGCCTGCTACGATGCCAACGGTAATATGACCTGGCGGCTGAAGGACGGGGTGGCTTACGAGCAGGTGTGGGACTATGAGAACCGCCTGGCCTCGGTGACCGACCATGCGACCGGCCAGACGACGACGTTTACCTACGACGGTCACGGCGCATTGGTCAAGAAGGTGGCCGGCGGGCAGACCGCCATCTACATCGGGGCGCACTACGAGAAGAACATCACCACCGGGGTGGCGACCGGCTACTACTATGCCGGGGGCAGGCGAGTTGCCATGCGGCAGGGAGGTGTGGTATACTACCTGCTGGGGGACCATCTGAGCAGTACAGTCAAGGTCCTGAACAGCGGTGGGAGCTGGGTAGGTGAGCTGCGCTACAAGCCCTACGGCGAAACGCGCTACAGCGCCGGCAGCACCCCCTCCGACTATCGCTGGACCGGCCAGCGGCAGGAGGAGAGCCTGGGGCTGTACCAGATGGGGGCGCGGTGGTACGACCCGGCGCTTTCCCGCTGGCTGAGCGCCGATACGCTGGTGCCGGAGCCGGGGGAGCCGCAGGGGCTTAATAGGCACTCTTATGTCAACAACAATCCTCTCAGATATCGCGATCTAACAGGCCATCAAGGTTCATCAGTAGTTACAACTTGGGAATGGATTGCAGTTGGAGGTGGCACGACAGGACTGAGCTTGGCTGCACCTGAACTGGTCGTAGCCGGTTCATTGGTTGTGGGTGGAGTCGGAATCGGTGGTTGCGCGTACTATGGGACCATGTGGGTGATAAATGGTCCTTTAGGACCCAGCTATCCCTTGCCAGAGGAATCGATCCCTGGCACCATTGGCGCAACATACCCGCTACCTGAGGGTTCTACTTTGAGCTTGACGACGGGCCAGGCTGGCACTACTGGGGAATTCGGCGCACTCGGGCTGGAAATGCCC
This sequence comes from Anaerolineae bacterium, assembly GCA_034435155.1. Classification (GTDB taxonomy): domain Bacteria; phylum Chloroflexota; class JAHJIN01; order JAHJIN01; family JAHJIN01; genus DAOTYG01. The sequence continues at coordinate 1,105 of DAOTYG010000086.1, forward strand.
AGCCTGGAAATCCCACAACTGGAGACATCAGCAGAAACTTATGGATTGGAACTGCCGACTGTACTTGAAGCAGGAAAAAACACCCCGGTCGGTCGCCCCTGGGAAAAGCGTCCGAGACATCAAAGTGAACCTTTACCTAAAACACTAAACACACAGCCTGAGCCTCCACCGCCAGTTGGTCCTCCCAAGGGGCCCCCTGAAGACCTGGCAGAATTGTTGGTGTGGATCATGTACTATGGGGCCAGACTTGCTGCGCAAGCAGATAAAGTTCTACCCGACGTGCTTCCCTTTGAGCAGTAAGTGGACCATCTGATAGAGCTCTCTCATGGAACAATTGGAGTACTCAAGCGTGAATGAAGATCGGGAGCAGGACATTTTAGCGAGGTTGAGGGCTGCTCCCGGCAATATATCTATCCTGTTGGAGCTACAGGCCTACTACAAAGAACAAGCTCGATACGAGGAGGAAGTTGCGATCCTCAGGCAGTTGCTGGAGAAGGATCTATCTCCTGACGAGCGGGCAGAGGCGCTTCACGACCTTGGGTATGCGCTCTATCGTCAAGGTAACCTGGAAGAGGCCATTCCTCGTGCTGAAGACCTGCTCGACACCTATCCCGGCTATCGCTACCTTGGCTCTGTATACAGGCTTCTCGGCGTCATGTATGCTGAGCGATCAGCGTGGCAGGGGGATTCTGAAACGGAGATACAAGACCTAAAAACAGCCGCCAGGCATCTCCGGTATGCACTCGGCCTGGTTGAAGACGGACAGGAACGAGCCGCTGTATTAGTGGATCTGGGAGCGGTTTTGAGCAATAGTGGCGAACTAGAAGAAGCTAAACATATATTCGAAGAAGCGCTAAGGATCGGCATCGAGGAGCCGAACACCTTGGTCCTGTGTTACCGCCGACTCGGTAGGACTCTCCACACCCTGGGCCAAGTTGATCAGGCCATATCGTATTACGAGAAATCTGCCTCCCTTCACTCTGAGCAACCTGACAATTCCTGGGCCATGACTTGTATTGATCTGGCAGGTCTATACCGAGAGAAGGGAGATATTGAGCGAGCGGAACAGTATTGTCGGCGGGCCATGCAATGGCTTGATCAGTCTGATGCCAAATGGGCATCCTACGTATTGGGACGTATCTACGAGGAGTTAGGCGATATCTTGGTGCAGAAGGGCGCATATCAAGAAGCAGTTGACAACTATTACACTGCTTTGCAGCAGATACAACGTCCGGACGAGCAAGCGGATCTATACCGGAAGTTGGGCGTTACCTTAGACAGGGTTGAGCAATATCACCAAGCTTTCGAAGCATTTCGACAGGCGCTAGTATCTCAAACGCCGTCGGCTCCAGTGGAAAAACAGGAAGATGTGGGAGATCTGCTGTTCAGAATGGGTCAATGTGCTTACAAGCTGGGCGATTTCCGGCAAGCCATTGTGTTGCTGGAGAAAGCGGTGGAAAGGCTGAAACCGCCGCTCCTTGCCGAAGCTTATCTTTGGCTGGGCCATAGCTATTTCTCGACAAAACGCGGCGATAGAGCTGCAGGAGCCTACAAGAAAGTGATAATGCAAACCAGGTTCTTGTCGCCCACTTGGAGACAGGCTATGAGATACTTTGTCTGGGCGAGCATGGCTCGATAGCATACAGTCCCATAGGTTGGGTTTCCTACCTGGATGTTTTCTGGCGGCTTCCTCCTCTTCCGGGGGATAGCAGCGGATGAGCCGCGCCCGCCATCTGCTTCTCCGCTTCCATCCGCTGCTCCCCTCCTCGCCGGGGGGGCGCGGCTTGCCCTGGGGCCGGGAGGTGTGATACAATATCCGGCGGGGGACCCCCTGGGCAGCACGGCCTTGACGGCAACAGCAGCGGCAGCAAGGTGGCGGAGCGGCGCTACAAAGCCTGGGGGGAGACGCGCTACACCTGGGGGACGACGCCGACGACCTATCGCTACACCGGCCAGCGGCAGGAGGAGGGCCTGGGGCTGTACCACATGGGGGCGCGGTGGTACGACAGCTCGCTCTCCCGCTGGCTGAGCGCCGATACGCTGGTGCCGGAGGCGGGGAATCCGCAGGCGCTGAACCGGTATGCGTACGTTACCAACAACCCGCTAAACGCCATAGACCCCAGTGGGCATATGCCTTGTGGCATGGCCTGTCCGTACGACTACACCACCTGGGAGATCAACTTCGGAG
>DAOTYG010000087.1:0-2280 GCA_034435155.1 Anaerolineae bacterium
TGGCGACTTGTCAGATGGGAATCCGACAATGAGCGCGCACCTGGAATCCATCCGTTTCTATCCGCTTATCCGTTTTTATCCGCTGCTGGAACCAACAACCCGGTAAACAAATACCAATGCGAGCCACCAGTTCTTCAGCACGTGGATCGCGGCTGAGTCCATCGCGCCGGTGGCTCTCCAGCGCGTGCACGTAAAGCGTCGCCAACATCGTTTTGGAGACGGCGCTCAGACCTGGGCGAAGGATTCTATGACATACCTCCGGGCCTGGCTCCCCCGGAGGCGGATTTGCGAAGGGCGAACCTGCCGACCGGGGGGCTAGGCTATTCGGCTGGCAGAGCGAAGACGGGACATGCGTCCCTTGCTACTCGAAGGAGGCCCGTCTTCTGATTGGTTCTCGTCCATCTTCCTCTGTTGGTTTTTCACTCGTTTAGGAACAGCGTGAAACAGGCAAATTATACTCCTCTTGTTGCCCGCTGTCAAATGCCAGCTATCGGCAAGGTATCGCGCAAAAGTGTGGGGAAGCTGAGGAGCTATGCGACCAGGGTCAGCGGGCCGAGATGGAACTCGTTTCAGGGATTTTGTATCGTCCACTGCCGGAGCAAGGCCGGTACCTGGTTGCCAATGTCATTGCGCACGGCGCGGAAGGCGGCCAGGATTTCGCCCTCTGTCCCCGGGGCCCTGGCCGGGTCAGGGAAGCCCAGGTGAACCCGTTTTCCTGGCCCAAGCCATAGCGGGGGAACTCGTTGCCGAAGCAGTCTTGTTCGTTGGTCTCGGCCAGGTTACAGCCGCCGCAGTCGGTGCAAGGTGAGAAGTCAAATGGCACCGCCCGCGGCCGGGCGGCGCTCATGCGCTACTCGCTGGCCTGGGGCGCCAACAGGGGAACGACAGGGACCCGGCCTCAGCGCCGGGTCCCCTCACGAAGAGACTTCCTAAAACCCTCCGGGGCGAAGGGTCGTAGGCGTATTGGACGGCGAGCGCCCCTGGTGCGCTCCTGCCGCTTTATGCTGTTCCCACATCTCCCTGGCCCGCTTTTCGCCATAGTACCACGCCGCGTGGTGCTCGCGGGCATAGGACTCGGACACGACGCCATAGCGCATGCTCACCAGGCTCTGCCACATCATGGGGTGCACGACGGCCAGGTAAAAGTGGATCAGGAACATGACAAAGGTGACGATGAACATCAGGTCGTGGAAAAAAACCAGGATCAGGTAGAGGTTGGTCGGCATAATGCCTTTCAGGAACCACATAGGCAGGCCGGTGAGGCCAAAGATGATGGTGCCCAGGACCATGACCAGCGCCGTCAGCCGCTCGCCGGTGTTGAAACGCGGTTGGGGCGGCATTTCGCCGTGGCGGCCCAACACATAGTAGGGGAATGCGCCTTTCAGCCACAGCAGGTCGTACCTGCTAAAGCTCAAGAACTCGCGCAGGTTCATCCACATCCGGCGCGGTTGTACGATGGCGTAGACGATGGGCACGCCGCCAAAAAAGATGGCGGCGACGCGGTGAATCAGCCGGATGGTGGTGCCGGCCTGGCCCTGAGCCAACTGCTGGAGCCAGGGGGCAAAGAGCACGAATCCCGTCAACGCCAGGGGGATGAAGGTCGCCGTGTGCACCCAGTGCAAAAAACGCTCCACGGTGGTGTACTTGGGGATCCAGCGGATCTGGATAATCGAGTTGCTGCCTCGTAATCGGACGCTCATTCTACTTCCTCCATCTTGACGTTGCGCCGGGCGACGAGGAAAGCCGCCAACGCGCCGACGAGGGTCGCGCCAAAGGCCACCTCCCCCACCGGCTGCAGCAGCTTTTGCCACAGCGTAACCATGGCCGGATACTTGGGCTCGCTGGGCAGGTCATAGACCTCCGGTTCTTCCTCCAGCACATAGAGCACGTGCAGGCCGCCCAGTTCGTGCTCGCCGTAGAGGCGGGCCTTGTCCACCCCTTGGGTCTTGAGGGCTGCCACCCGCTCCTTGCCTTTGGCGATCAATTCCTCCCGCTCGCCGTAGGTAATGGCGCCGAAGGGGCAGGCCAGTGAGCAGGCGGTCGCGCCGCCGTTGGCCGTGCGCTGCACGCAAAAGGTGCACTTGTTGGATTTGGCCTCACCGGTCAGTGGATTGACCACGTCCAACTGCGGGATATGGAAGGGGCAGGCCTGGGTGCAATAGCCACAGCCGTTGCACTTGCTCTGATCCAGCACCACAAAGCCATCGGGGTGGTGGTACAGGGCGCCGGTGGGGCACACATCCACGCAGGCGGCCTGGGTGCAGTGGTTGCAGGCCCGCT
>DAOTYG010000088.1:0-3147 GCA_034435155.1 Anaerolineae bacterium
ACGGGCGGGGCCAGGAGGTGGGCCGCTACAGCTACTACGCCTTTGGGGCCGCCCGCGCGGTCAGCGGGGTGGATAGCGAGTGGCGCTTCACCGGCGAGCAGTGGGACGCGGGGGCTGGGCTGTACTTCCTGCGGGCGCGGTATTATGAGCCGGGGACCGGGCGGTTCGTGAGCGCGGATCCGTTCCCCGGCTCCGCCTGGCTGCCCCAGAGCCTCAATGGGTACTGCTATGTGGGCAACGACCCGGTGAATTACCGCGACCCCACCGGATTGCGTTGGGAGCCCTGGGGTGGGGGGCTGTGCAAAGAGTGCTCGCCGGGGATCCCGCCCGAGTGCATGGATGAGAACTGCAATATTATAGCGCCCATTGGGGTCCAGGCCCAGGTGTCTTACCTCAAACGGCCGGGCGAATCAGATCTGGAGTATTTCTATCGTGAGGATCCGATCCTGCTTCTGGCCCGAACTATGTACGGAGAAGCACCAGAGGAGAGGGGGACGCCCACTCAGCAGCAAATACAGCTGGAAAACGTAGGCTGGATCATCAAGATCCGGCAGGTGCTGCGTATTCTGCCCAGCGGAACCTACCACGGTAACGAGCATGATTGGCACATCCAGATTTTGGGGCAACCTGGTACAACGAGGGGCCCGTTTGATGCTTTCTACCCTGCTGCAATAGGAGGTGGGTGGACAAACTACCAAGATCTCAAGAATCCTTGGTGGAGGGATGTGGCGAAACGCTGGAAGTGGTGCTATGCGTACAAGATGGCCCGAAGTATTTACGGGGCATCTCCAGCGGACATCCCAGGAGCGTTCTTGGCGTTCAACCTGGATTCGTATTCGATGAACCGGAAACCCGGATACATACAGGTGTCAAGGAGAGGTATCACCGACGAACTACATTGGTTCTACACCGGGTGGCCTAATGCATGGCAGAGATGGAGATGGCAGCAAAGACACGGGCAGTGGGAACAACACCGGGTACCCCACGTCTGGTAAGGAGGGCCAATGGAACGCTCACTTTCCTGCCCTAGGTGGAAATTGTTGCTTGTTCTGGGACTCGCTGTGGCCGTTCCTGCGGCTGGCTGCGTCCCGCCAACGCCAGCCACGCCCATGGTACGGCCTACTCCGACGAGTACTGTCACGGTCATGCCAACGAAGGCTACGACGATGCCTGCGTTTACGGCTACCACCTCACCTACCCTACAACCCACGTTCGCTGTCAACCTGGCCTGGTTGCAGGAAAGAACGATCTTCTATGAAGCCTCAGACAGAGAAGCAGCGCGTCCGTGGATAGAGATTTGGCGTGTCAATGCGGACGGCACTGAGAAACGCCGACTGGCTCATCACGAGCTAACTCCCCAAGAAGCCCAATCAGATGCTCCCGACGGCCCATTGCGACATCTGACGATTTTTGATCTGGCTCTCTCGCCGGACAAAAGCAAGGTAGCCTATGCGATGGGTATTCAGGAACGAGGTGTGTCATCTCCGGACCAGCCGGCTTTGTGGCTGGTGAATGTGGATGGCTCTCAACATCGTCAGGTAGCTCATTTCCCCGATTCTTATAGGAGAGTACTAGATGGGATACAATGGTCTCGTGATGGGACACGCCTGGCTTTTAGCCTCTACCATCCATCATCCTATGGTATGCGAGAGATTTGCATCCTAGACGTAAATAAGGGGACGTTGGAACGCATCGAGTGGGCGGAGAATGTCGCCTGGTTGCCAGATGATCAACGGCTTTCCTATATACGCTGGGAATGGGAAGAAGAGAAACACAGCTATCGCTATCATTTCTGCGTCCTCGAGCTAGCCCATCAACCCTGGCAACCAGTTTGTTTTCCTCTAGAATCCTACTGGTTCCGAGATCGATTTGACTGGTCGCCTGATGGAAAATGGTTTGCTTTCAGTCAAGAATGGGACGGGGTCTATGTGGGCAGTGCTGTTGCTACTGAACTACATCGGTTGCTGAAGGACGATAACGCTTATGGACCAGTGCAGTGGTCGCCAGATGGGTGCATGATTGCCTATTTCACTTGGTCGCCCCAACTCAACGCTTTTACTTTGCGGGTGGTGGATGCTCAAGACGGACGGACTGTTACTGAGGTTGCAAGGGTTGCGTTGGGTGTTACTTGGTCATCTGAAGGCCAAGCCCTCGTTGTCGGCGGAGAGGACGGAAACATCAACGTAGTCTTTATACCCGGCGGTCAGTCCTGGAAGGTGCCTAACGCAGAGAGGGCGTCTCTGCCCACTTGGTAGTCCCTCTAGTTGTTCGGCATAGGAACCTCACACATCCGTTACCGAGCTGCTGGATAGGCCGTGCACTGACGAATGACGCCGCCGGCCGGCCGGCCGACCACGGCCGTGCTGCCCAACGGGGTCAACGCCCAGTACAGTTACGACCCGGCCGGCCGGCTGGTGGAAGTACTGAACTGGGGAACCAAGGGCGAGCTGTCCCGCTTCCGCTACACGTTGGACGCGGTGGGGAACCGTGTGCGGGTCATTGCCACGGACGAGCAGAGCCAATACACCTACGATCCGCTGTACCGCCTGACGAGCGAGGTCTACACTCCCACCCGACCAGGGTTGGTCGTGCAGGTGGCCTACACCTACGACGCAGCGGGGAACCGGCTGAGCCAGGCCGGCGCGTTGGGGGCCAAGACCTACACGTATGACGCCGCCAACCGCCTGACCGCTGTCAATGGTAAGCCCTACACCTGGGACAACGCCGGCCACCTGCTGGACGATGGCGCCCACACCTACACCTGGGACCCGGCCGGCCGGCTCACCCAGGTGACGGGCCAGACCACCGTGCAGTATATGTACAACGGCGACGGCGTCCGCGTGCGCCAGACCGTGGATGGGAAAGCCACCAGCTACGTGCAGGACGTGGCTGCCCCGCTGCCCGTGGTGCTGGCGGCGCTGAACAAGAGCCAGCCGGCCTACTACCTCTACAGCCTGGACCCTTCGGCAGGCTCAGGGCAAGCTCTGATCGGGCAGGAAGCGGCCTCGTGGCAGTACTACCATTATGACGCTCTGGGCAGCGTGCGCCATATCACAGACGGGCGGGGCCAGGAGGTGGGCCGCTACAGCTACTACGCCTTTGGGGCCGCCCGCGCGGTCAGCGGGGTGGATAGCGAGTGGCGCTTCA
>DAOTYG010000089.1:0-20505 GCA_034435155.1 Anaerolineae bacterium
TGGCGATGTGGTGTTATGCGATCTTAATCCCGTGGTAGGCACAGAACAAGCGGGCGTGCGTCCTGTCATTGTATTACAGATTGACCGTGCCAACGTTGTCAGTCCCCATACGATCATCGCACCGTTTACGACAAAAATTCGGCGCGCGCTTTTGCCTTCGCATGTGTTTGTTCCTACAGGTGTCGGCGGCTTGAGCCAGGATTCGGTTGTACTTTGTGAACAAATCCGAGTAATTGATAAGCGTCGGATCATCAAGGTTCTTGGACATTTGGATGAACCATACATTCAACAGATAGCGAAGGCGTTGTCTGCCATTCTTGGTTTATGAGCAGGAGCGGCCCAACCCACGCATTCAGGCCGGCTGCGCTCCGCTCGCTCCGCGCAGCGGCATTCCGATATAGTTGACTTAAGGTATCTGCTCACCCTGTAGACAAGGATGTCACTCTTCGCGCTCCTTCGCGGAGCGAAGGAGCGCGAAGAGTCACGTTTCTGACCTGTAAGTGCGGGATTCCCTTCGGCTTCGCTCAGGGCAGGCTTCGGCGTTTCGCGCCTCAGAATGACACTTGAACAGGGTAGGTGAGCAATTACGCCGGTTTTTCAAAATTATCCGCGTGAATCGTCCTATTTCAGATATTCCAAAGCCGCGTCCACCGTGGCGTCGTCATGGATGATGGCGGCGATGGCAGCGGTGATCTTGTCCGGCGTGGGGTGGCGCCAGATGTTGCGGCCCACAGCCACCCCTTTGGCCCCGGCCTGCATCGCGCCGTAGATACCCTCCAGCAGGTCGCGGGAGTCTTTGGACTTGCCGCCGCCCAGCACCACGATAGGCACGTAAACCTGCTCTACAATGCGACGGAAGCTCGCCACGTCACCGGTGTAGTTGGTCTTGATGAAATCCACGCCCATCTCCGCCCCGATGCGGCAGGCGTGGCCGATGTTCTCCGGGGTCCACATCTCGGCCGGGTTCTCGAACCCACCGGGCAGCATCTCGGCCATCAGCGGCACGTTCCACTCGGCGCACTGGGCGGCCAGTTCTGCCAGGTACGGCAGCGTCTCGGTCTCGTAGACCGAGCCGGGCATCCCCATGCTGCCCACGGCATCGGCTCCCACCCGCAGGGCGTCGTAGACGTCGTAGAGCAACTGCGAGGGGCCGCGCTCCTTAGCCAGCATGGACGTGCCGCCGTCCACCCGCAGGATGATCCCCAGGTTGCCGATCTCGGCCGCGAACCGGGTGACCACGCCGTAGGTCGTGAGCAGGGCGTCGGCCCCACCGGCGCGGACCTGGCGGATCACCTCGCCCGGCCGCTCCAGGCCCTCCATCAGGCCGAACGCACCAGGATGGTCCATAGCCACGATCAGCGTCTTGCCGTCCTGGCGGAAGATGCGGTTCCACCGATGGGTTTTCAGTCCAAACATGTATCCTCCTGGATTCTAAGAGGGGTTTTGCGGCGGCTTCCGCCGCAAAACCCCAAAAGGTCCCCTCCGCCCTGGGGGAAAAGTAGGGGCGACTGGGGCTGGTCGCCCCTACGAGTCATATTTGCTGTGAGCAAAGTGGGAAGTAGTACATCATTACTGGCGGGTTGTGGTGCATGAGACGTAAGGATTACACCTCACGCATCACGCACTCTTCCCACCAGTGCTACTTGAAGAAGCCGCGCTGGATCATTTGGCCTTCAGCATTGACCCCTGGCCAGATGGGGAAGGAAAGCACGATGCCGGCCAGGATCACGGCCACCATGATCCAGGTGGGCGAGACGTTCTTCCTCGCCAACAGCCACCAGATGAACAGCACCAGCAGCAGTGGCAACAGGTTGGGCATGAACTTGTCCAGGATGGCCTGGACGTCGAACGAGGTGCCGCCGATCTTGAAGACCACGGCGGTGGAGACCTTGACAAAGCTGACCGTCAACGCCCCCATGATAAAGTTGCCCAGCACCCCGGCGCCGACGATGACGCGCTGCAACGTGCCGCTCTTCAGGATGTTGGTTACGGCCGAGCGGCCCTGCTGGTAGCCCTGCCACCAAACCAGCCAGCCCACGCCCCAGACGAAGGCCGCCACAGCCACCAGGTAGAACAATGGCCCGATGATGTTGCCGCTGGTCGCGCCGGCTTCCCCACCGGTAGCCAGGCTGATGCCGATGGCCAGGGCAATGGGGATGACGATGCCCTGCTGGATCGTATCGCCGATGCCAGCCATCGGTCCCATGAGGCCGGTCTTGACGGCGTTGATGGCGTCGTCGCTGATGTCGGCCCCGGACGCGCGTTCCTCCTCCATCGCGATGACTACACCGTGGATGACGCCACCGATGTCCGGCTGGGTGTTAAAGAAGACCAGGTGACGTTTGAGGGCAGCGCTGATGTCCTCTTTGGTCTTGTAGAGCTTCTCGATGATGGGGGTCATGCTCTGGGCAAAGCCCAGTCCCTGCATGCGCTCCCAGTTGTAGCAGGCGTGAGAGAAGAACAGCCAGCGCAGCCAGGCTTTAAAGACATCGCCCCGCGTGAGCAGGCCAGGCGCCGCGCGTCGTTCGGCCGGCGCGGCCGGCGCCTCTTCCATGATCCGCTGGGCCAGCCACACGTGCAGGAACGCCAGACAGACGCCCACGATGGCCAGCACCACCAGATTTACGCCAGTCATGTACGTCGCGATGACAAAGCCGATGAAGAAATACGGCCACACGTTGCCGCGCAAGAGGAACTTGAGGTTGAGCGCGATACCGAGGGCGGATAGCATCCCGCTGGCGGCAAAGAGGCCGTTCATCACCCAGATGGCGTTCTGCCCGATCCAGCCCAGGGCCGCGCCCACCGCCTGCGACCCCAGGTAGGCCGCCAGCATCACCGGCACGGCATAGAGCACAAAGAGGAACGGCTGGGAGAAGATATAGTTACTTCGCGCCACCCATTTGATGTTGCCTTGCTCGGCGAACCGGTCGGCCCAGTGGGGGATGATGGAGCAGAGAGACATGCGCAGCGACCAGGTGAGGCCGCCCAGCAGGCCCAGCGGCGCCGCCAGGGCCAACGCCGCCTGCACATCCAGCCCGCCCCCCAGGACCAGGGCCGTGCCCAGATAGCCGGCCAGGCCGGGGTCGCCGGGCAGCGAACCGCCCGCCGAGATCCAGCCCAGGTACAGGACGTTGATGTTCGCCCCGATGGCGATGCCGGCCGCCGGGTTGCCCATCACCAGGCCCACCAACGTGCCGGCCACCAGCGGGCGATACAAGACCGTGAAGCCCAGGTTGGCGAACCAGGGCGACAGCGACAGGTAGTAGAGCACGCCGATGATGACCGCCATCAGGATGTTCATGGTCGGGGCCGGCTGCTGGGTCACCGGCGCAGCCCTGACCACGGCCACACTGGCGAGCATGAGCACCAGGCTGGCGATCATCGCCACACTGACCTGTTTGGGATTCACTTTCATCGTGCTATCTCCTCCTTCGTTATTAAAAGATCATGATGGGACGCACTCGATAGCTTATCCGCTTCGGGCAGGAATGCCCCTGTAGGGCGGCTTTCCACAGCCGCCGCCTGGCAGCCAGAGAAACCTGCCCTACTTTCCCGCCCAGAACTACCTGACCAGGTCCGCAAAGGCTTTAGACTTTTCGCCTGGCACGGTCAACAGAGTGATCGTCACGCCCTGATCGTGGAGGCTTTTGAGGATTCGCATCTCTTCCTCCGAGACGGCGATGTTTTTAAAGATATTCTTGCGCCCCGGTGCGTTACCGATCCCCCCGATGTTGAGCGCGCGGTACTCTACGCCACCGTCGTAGAGTTGTTTGGCCGTATGGGGTGACTTGAGCAGCACCATGGTCGTGCGGCGGTCGGGAAAGTCTGCGCTCAAAGCCCGGATGCCCTCAGCGACGGAGAGTACCTCCACCGGCAGGCCCGGTGGCGCGGCCAGACGCAGCACCTCTTGCATGAACGGGTCCGCCGCCACCCCGTCGTCCACGATGAGGATTCGGCTGAACGGCTGGTGCTTGCACCACACGGCCACCACCTGCCCGTGGATCAAACGATCATCTATCCGTACCAGTCCTAATGCTTCGATATGCTCACCTCCTTTCTCTGGGCCAGGGAAGCAGCCCCAGGGCGGTTGAGGCTGACTTCCCGGCCTGATCTGAATGTGTGATTGGCTGAAGCCTGTTCCCAATCCCTTGGGGCTACCGGCCCAGCAGCGGCCGCAGGTTCTTGATTGATTCCTGCCCCAGCCGGGTGATGTCCGCCGCCAACTCCTTCAACGAAGCCCCGTCACGCGCCATGATCAGTTCCAGCAACATGGGCAGGTTGACCCCGGTCACGCACTCGACGTTGGGTTTGAGGACCTGCCGCGCCCCCACGTTGTAGGGCGTGCCGCCAAAGAGATCGATCAGCAACAGCGTATCTTGTCCCTGGATCGGTTGCAAGGCCGCTTCCAGTTTCTCCCCCAAAGACTCTGGGCTGTCGCCGGGGAGGAGAGGAACAGCATATAGGCCCTCCGTGGGGCCAGCGATCATCTCCGCTGCGCGGATCAGCGCGGCGCCCAGATCGCCGTGGGATACGATGACCAGGTTGATCATGGGTACTTTCCCGGTTCCGCCAGCGAGACGTTCAGGCGATACCACTCGCCGCAGTAAGTGGCGAGGGAGTATTCGATCACGGCATCATTATCCAGGAAGGTAGTGCGTATGGCGCGCAGTACGGCCGCCGGATAGGTTAGATTCAAAAGCTCCAATTCGCGCCGATTCGCCAACGCCGCGTACACCTGTTCCTCGGCCCGCACGATCCGCAACCCATACTTATCCCGCAACAACTCAAACACCGAGACCTCGGACAGGTTATGTTGCAATATCTGCGGGCATAGTTTATGGTTGAGATAGGCTGTATGGAGGGCCAGGGGCACGTTATTGACCAGGCGCAGACGTTCCACCGCGACAACCTCAGCCCCGGCGTGTAACCCCAGGGCCTGGAGTGCCGCGACCGGAGGCGTGGTGGTCAACGCGGCGCTGAGCAGCCGGCTGGAGGGGATGGCCCCAGCACGCCGAATATCGCCGGTGAAGCCGGCCAGGGAGACCGCGACCGTCAGTTCAGGGCGCACACCAGTCACATACGCACCCCGCCCCGGCACGATGTTGATCACCCCCTCGCGGCCTAACTCGCGGAGCGCCTGACGCACTGTGGTCCGGCTCAGCGTATATTCCTGGCAGAGCTGCCGTTCCGAGGGGAGAGCCTCACCCGCTTGGAGCAGACCATCCGTGATCTGGGACAGTAGATGCTCCTTTAACTGCACATAAAGGGGAGTTGGACTGCGTCGGTCAATGCTCACTGCACACCTCCTTCAACGGGTCAAATGACAACCGCATTGGTACGTACCAGTCACGACCACATTTTACCACAAATTAACCCGGTTGTCAAGATACTTGACAAGGGGATTCCTTCGGCTATAATCTGGCCGGTGGCATTGTTCATCGCTGCTCATCTCGTATAATATGTGCTCACGCGGGGTCTGCGACCCCGCGCCCGGCGGCAGGTGACACTCCCTGCGGTCGCCGCCGCGAGCGTGAGGCCGGTGGCATTGTTCATCGCTGATCATCTTTCTTGAGCCTCTGTGCCCAGGGCGACCGCGAGGGCCGTACCTGCGCACGGGGGCCTTACGGAGCGTTTTGTATGCCTGAAACCACGCTGACTATCCAACACAAAGTGGGCTTGCACGCCCGGCCGGCGGCCTTGTTCGTGCAGACGGCCAAGCAGTTTCGCAGTGACATCCGGGTCACCCACGGCGAACGCGCCGCCAATGCCAAAAGCATCCTGGGGGTCCTGACCCTGGGCGCCGAACAGGGGGCGGTGATCCACCTCTGCGCCGAGGGGGACGACGCCGACCAGGCTCTGGCGGCTTTGACGGACCTGATCCACAGCAACTTTGGGGGCGTAGAATGAAGACGTTGCGCGGCATCGCCGCCTCCGGGGGCCTGGCCGTCGGCCCGGCGTTCCACTTCCGCAAGGCCAGCCTCTGCTGTGAGCGCACCACGGTCCAGGACCCGGCCGCGGAGTGGGTGCGTTTCCAGGCTGCCCTGGCGACGGCCGGCGAGGAACTGGCCCGGGTGTGCGCCCTGGCCGAGGCCCAGTGCCAGCCCGAAGAAGCCGTGATCTTCCAGGCCCACCTGCTGATCCTGGACGACCCCGATCTGCTGGACCAGGTCCGGCTTCGGATCGCAGAGCAACACCTGAACGCGGCGGCCGCCCTCAATGAGGCCGCCGGGGTCTATATCCAGACGCTCGAGGCCCTGGATAACGAGTATCTCCGCGCTCGCGCCGCCGATGTGCGTGATGTCACCGACCGCGTGCTCCGCATCTTGCTCGGCGTGGCCGAGTCGCCCACGGCCGGGTTGACCACGCCGGCCGTCATTATCGCCTCAGACCTCACCCCTTCCGACACGGTGTTGCTGGACAAATCGCTGGTGGTGGGATTCTGCACCGCCGAGGGTGGCGCGACCTCCCATACGGCTATCCTGGCCCGGGGCTGGGGACTGCCGGCCGTGGTGGGGATCGGGCCGCAGGTGCTGGAGATCCCGGCGGGCGTCCCGGTGATCGTGGACGGCGACGAGGGCGCGGTACTGGTGGAGCCGGAGGCCGGGGTGATCGCCCGCTACCGGGCGCGGCAGGCCCGGGCCGACGTCGCGCTGGCCCAGGCCCGCGAGCACGCCCACGAGCCGGCCATCACCCGCGACGGCCACCGGGTCGAGGTGGTCGCCAATGTGGGCAACGTGGCCGGGGCCGTGGCCGCACGGGAGGCCGGGGCCGAGGGCATTGGCCTGTTGCGCACCGAGTTCCTGTACCTGGAGCGGGCCACTCTGCCTGATGAGGAGGAGCAGTATCAAGCCTACCGGGCCATCCTGGAGGTGTTTGGCACGCAGCCGGTGGTCCTGCGCACCCTGGACATCGGCGGAGACAAGGACCTACCCTATCTGGACTTGCCCCGCGAGCTGAACCCCTTCCTGGGCCTGCGGGCCATCCGGTTGGGCCTGGCCCGGCCGGAGCTGCTCAAGCCCCAACTACGCGCGGCCCTGCGCGCCGGGGTCGGCCACAACCTCAAGGTGATGTTCCCCATGGTGGCCACCGTCACCGAGGTGCGCGCGGCCCGGGCTTTGCTCGACGAGTGCCGTGCCGAACTGCTGGCGCAGGGCCAGCCTGTCGCCGAGATCGAGGTGGGGATCATGGTGGAGATCCCGGCCGCCGCGATCATGGCCCATCGCCTGGCCGCCGAGGTGGATTTCTTCTCCATCGGCACCAACGACCTCAGCCAGTATACCCTGGCCGCCGACCGCACCAACGCGCAGGTGGCGGCTCTGGCCTCAGCGTTTCAGCCGGCTGTGCTCCACCTGGTGCGCGACGTCATCACCGCCGCCCACGCCCGGGGCCGGTGGGTCGGCCTGTGCGGCGAACTGGCCGGGGAACCCCTGGCCGTGCCCATCCTGTTGGGCCTGGGGCTGGACGAATTCAGCATGAACCCGCCGGCCATCCCCCGGGTCAAGCAGATCATCCGCGCTCTCACCCTGGACCAGGCGCGGGAGGTGGCCCAGGCCGCGTTGGAACTGGATAGCCCGCAGGCGATCCAGGCGTTGGTACGGGAGCGGGTCCCGGCGGCCGGCGTAGCATGAAGGGGAAAAATCATGAGCATGAGTGCCTCTGAACTGCGCGTGTTGTTGCGCGTCTCCGATCTCGAGGCCAGCGTGCGGTTCTACCAGGACCTGCTCGGCATGGAGCGACTCAAGAGCTGGGAGCGAGATACCGGGTCCGGCGTCATCCTGCGCGCCGGGGAGGGGCGGACCATCGAATTGCTGGGCGCGCCGCCGGGGAAAGACTATACGGACCGGCTGCCTCGCGGTGTGGCCCTCTGGCTCCAGGTAGACGACGTGGCTGCCTGGTACGAGCGCGTGCGGGCCAGTGGGGCCGTCATCGCCCGGGACCTGGCTGACGACCCCTGGGGTACGCGGTCGTTCCGGCTGGATGACCCGGATGGGACGCCGGTCTGGTTGTTTGAGGGAACGGATATAGGCTGAAAGCCCTCGGAGACAGTGGAGGTCAGGCTGGAGTCGAGGTTTCAGCCGGTCTTTTCCGCCTGAAGGTTCCACTCCCTGAAGGCTCCACTCCCATTTGCTGCCCTGAGGCTCATGGGGGCTTCGAGGAAAGAGAACTCTGCGCCCTCTGTGTCTCTGCGGTAAACAAATACCGCGGAGGGATCATGATCACAGTCCAGGTGAAACTCTTTGCCACGCTGCGCCGGTTCCGGCCCGGCCTGGGGATCGGCGAGGCATTCACGATGGAGCTGGACGCCGGCGCAACGGTGGCGCAACTGATCGCCCTCCTGGGCCTGCCGGCCGAAGAGATCAAGACGGTGTTCGTGAACAACGTGATCCGCGGCCAGGACTATCCGCTGGCCGACGGCGATCAGGTGGGCATCTTTCCGCCGGTGGGGGGAGGATAAGACCGTGATGCGCGCCGATGGCCGACTGGCCGATCAGCTCCGCCCCACGCGCATCACGCCCGGCATCCTGGATTTCGCCGAGGGTTCGGCCCTCATCGAGATGGGGCGGACCCGGGTCCTCTGCGCCGCCAGCGTGGAGAGCCGGGTCCCGCCGTTCCTGGTGGGGCAAGGCCAGGGCTGGATCACCGCCGAGTATGCTCTGCTCCCCCGCAGCACGCATACCCGCACCCCCCGCGAACGCGGCCAGGTGGGGGGCCGGACCATGGAGATCCAACGGCTCATCGGCCGCAGCCTGCGGGCTGTGACCGACCTGGTGGCCCTGGGCGAGCGCACCATCACCGTGGATTGTGACGTGCTCCAGGCCGATGGCGGTACGCGCACGGCGGCCATCACCGGGGCCTACGTGGCCCTGGCCCTGGCGTTGGACCGGCTCCGGCGGGATGGCTCTCTGGCGACGAACCCCCTGCGCATGGCCGTCGCCGCCGTCAGCGTGGGTGTGGTAGATGGTGAACTGCTCCTGGACCTCTGCTATGAGGAGGACAGCCGGGCCGCTGTGGACTGCAACGTGGTCTGGACAACCGACGGCCGGCTGGTGGAAGTACAAGGCACCGCCGAGGGCGACCCCTTCGACCGGGCCACCCTGGACGCCCTGCTGGACCTGGCGTGGCAGGGCGCTCAACGTCTATTCGCCACGCAGTCATCGGCCCTCTCGAACGCTGAAGTCATGAGGTCCGCATGAGCGAGCAATTGGCTGGAAGGAGCTCCCCACGCGCGGGGCGTACCCCGTGGCACGAAAATACGCCGGTATGCTCGCGTGGGGTCTGCGACCCCGCGTGCTTCGCACGGCGGGTGGCACTTCCTACCGGCCGCCGCTGCGAGCGAGGGGGTTATTTTCGGAGGAGGTGAACCATGAGCCGCAGAATCATACTGGAGATGCCGGATACGACCTACGAGGTTATCGAAAAACAAGCCGAAACCAGGGGACTGGAGCCGGACCAGATGGTTCTGCGCTGGCTATCCGATATTCTTCGCGGGCTTCCGATTGGGGGCGAAGACCCCCTGGAAGCTTTGATCGGCACTCTTGAGTGTGAAAAGGCCGATGTTGCGGAACATCATGACCAGTATAGATGAGCAAGGCTGGGCTTTGTGCTCCCAGGCGATCTGTGACCGCCGTGGGACGCGGGTCACAGACCCGCTTGGAGCAACTTTTTCCATGTACTGAGGTAACTGCCTACCCTCCCGCAGGTTGGGGCGCAATGATCAGACCGGGACACGCCTAAATGACCGCCTGCATCGGCTGCCAGCCCCGTTCTAACCTGCGGGAGGGTTCCAGGGTAGGCAGTCACGTACTGAGTATAGATGAGCAAGGCTGGGCCTTGCTGAAATCCCGGCCTGACAAGGAATGGTCGCTGGTGGACGCAGCCAGTTTTGTTGTCATGCGTGAGCGTGGTATTCACGAAGCACTAACCACCGATCATCATTTTGAGCAGGCCGGGTTCGCGCGGCTACTCAAGCCATAGAGGAGAAGGCTTTATGACCGCACTAACCGAACCAACATGGCTGACCCAATTGTTTGCGGCCGGCAAAGACCCCTCGGCCGACCTGATCCGCGAGATCATCGCCCTGGGCGAGGAGGCCCTCGCTCCCTTGCAGGCAGTCGTGGACGATGAGGAGTTGCAGTATGAGGATGCCCGTGGTGGCGGGTGGACGCCGGTTCACGCGGCGCGTCTCCTGGGTGAACTGCGCGCGGCTGCGGCCGTGGGGTCGCTCCTGCGCTGGCTGGGTGCGGAGGGTGAGGCCCTGGCCCAGGCTGTGCCCCTGGCCCTGGCCCGCATCGGCGAGCCGGCATTGGAGCCGCTCATGGCTTATGCCCGGGATACGACGCAGCCCCTCCGGGCACGGGCGGCGGCCCTGGAGGCCCTGGCCCGCATGATCGGCCCGCACCCGGCGGTTCAAGACCGGGTGGTGGACTATTTGCGCCAGCTCGTGCGGGGCGAGGACAAACGCGAGGCCGGGTTCCGGGCCTTTGCCGTGGTCAGCCTGTGCGACATCGCCGATGACCGGGCCTGGGACGACATCCTGGCCGCCTACCGGCAGAACCGCATCGCCAAGCGGCTCATCACCGTGAACGAGGCCCGGGAGAACATGCTGGCCCGGGGCGGCAACTGGAAACTCCGCGAGGCGGCTCAGAGCATCGTGCCCCAGTACGAGACCCCGGCCCACGTGGCCGGCCCGCGCGCCGTGCGTCGCCGGCCGACAGGAACGGCGCTGGGACCCGAGTTCGCCAGAGTGGGCCGCAACGATCCCTGCCCCTGTGGCAGCGGCAAAAAGTTCAAAAAGTGTCATGGCCGGTGAGCGAATCGGCGAATGGACGAATTGACGCCTGACGTTTGACGAACGAGGTAGGCCTTATGACTCGACCCCGCGTGTATATCACCCGCCGCATTCCAGACGCCGGCCTGGACCCGATCCGCGAGGCGTGCGACGTAATCCTGTGGGGAGGCGACGAGCCGCCGCCCTATGAGACGCTTGTGGATCACGTGCGTGATGTTGACGGCCTGCTCTGCCTCCTCACCGACCGGATAGATGACGCGCTCATGGCCGCCGCTCCCCGCCTGCGCGTCATCAGCCAGATGGCCGTGGGCTACGACAACATTGACGTGGCCGCCGCCACCCGGCGCGGCATCGTCGTGGGCTACACGCCCGATGTGCTCACCGAGGCTACCGCCGACATGGCCTTCGCCTTGCTCATGGCAGCCGCCCGACGGCTGGTGGAGGCGGTGGATTATGCCCGGGCTGGCCGCTGGCGCACCTGGGGTCCCCTTACCCTCCTGGGGCATGATGTGCATGGCGCCACATTGGGCATCGTGGGGCTGGGTCGCATCGGGCGGGCGGTGGCCCGGCGCGCCCGCGGCTTTGACATGCGCGTGCTCTACTATGACTGCGCCCGCGACGAGGCCGCCGAACGCGAGTTCGGGCCGGCCTGCCTGGACCTGGACACTCTGCTGGCGGAGAGCGATTTCGTGACCCTGCACGTGCCGCTGACGCCAGCCACCCGTCATCTCATCGGCCGGGAGCAACTTCGGCGGATGAAGCCCACTGCCGTGTTGATCAACACCTCACGCGGGCCGGTGGTAGACCAGGAGGCCCTGGTAGAAGCCCTGCGGGCCGGCGAGATCGGCTACGCCGCCCTGGATGTCACCGACCCGGAGCCGTTGCCGCCGGATCACCCGCTGTTCGCCCTGCCGAATGCCATCATCACGCCACACATCGCCAGCGCCAGTGTGACGGCCCGCGCCCAGATGGCAGTGCTGGCCGCGCGCAACCTGCTGGCCGGGCTGCGTGGCGAGGCCCCCCCGTTCTGCGTGAACCCGGCGGCCCTCGTCAGGCCCAACAAATAACCCTTCATGCCATCCCGGCTCCTTATCGCCACCAACAACCCCCACAAGCTGGCGGAATACCGGGCCATCCTGGCCGACCTGCCCGTTGAGTTGGTCTCCCTGGCCGACGCAGGCATCCAGGCCGACGTGCCGGAGACCGGCGCCACCTTCGCCGAGAACGCCGTCCAGAAAGCCGTGGCCTATGCCCGGCTCAGCGGCCTGCCCACTCTGGCCGATGACTCTGGCCTGGTGGTGGATGCCCTGGGAGGTGAACCGGGCATCCACTCGGCGCGCTGGGGCGGGCGTGAGACTCCCTACCCGGAGCGACATCGCCAGCTCCAACGCCTCCTGGCCGACGTGCCGTGGGAACAGCGGACGGCGCGCTTTGTCTGCGTCATCGCCATCGCCACGCCAGGCGGCGATGTGCACACGGTGGAGGGCCTCTGCGAGGGGTTTATCGCCCACGCGCCCCGGGGCAGCGGCGGCTTTGGCTACGACCCCATGTTCTACCTGCCTGAATACGGCTGCACCATGGCCGAATTGCCCGCCGAGGTCAAGAATCGCATCAGCCACCGGGGCCGGGCCGGGGCCGCCGTCCGCGCGCTCTTGACGTCCCCCCAGGGATGGGGTATACTTGCCCCAGCAAGGGCCGGGGCGTAGCGCAGTCGGTCAGCGCGCATGGTTTGGGACCATGAGGTCGCCGGTTCGAGTCCGGCCGCCCCGACCAACCCCTGGGTCCCGGGCAGGCGATACGCGCACACGTGTTGCCTGTTTTTTTTCTGATGCACCTCTTTCACCTCTCCCTCACCAACTTTCGCAACTACGTGCGGCTGGACCTGCTCCTGGGGGCCGGCCTGATCGTGCTCCGGGGCGACAATGCCCAGGGCAAGACCAACCTCCTGGAAGCCATCTATTACCTGTCCACCACCCGCAGTCTCCGCGCTCGCGTGGACGGGGAATTGATCCACTGGCTGGCCTGGCGCGATGACCTGCCCTACGCCCGGCTGGTGGGTCACGTGGCGACCAGCAGCGGCGAACTCCAGATCGAGCTGACCTTGCTGGGCGCACGCCGGGCTGATGGTCCGGGCCGGGATAAAGTCAGCGAGACGCCGCCCCCGGTTCGCAAAAACATCCAGGTCAACGGCCTCAAATGTCGGGCGTTGGACCTGGTGGGGCAATTCCCGGTGGTCATGTTTGGCCCCCTGGACCTGGCCCTGGTAGATGGGCAGCCGGCCCTGCGTCGGCGCTACCTGGATATTGCTCTGTCCCAGGTGAGCCAGCCCTACGTGCGCGCCCTGGCCCGGTATAACCAGGTGCTTCAGCAGCGCAACCACCTCCTGCGCCGGCTCGCCCACCGGGAACGGGTGGATGACCAACTGGCTTTCTGGGATAACGAATTGGCTGAACAGGGGGCGATCCTGATAGCGGAACGACTGGCTGCCGTGCACGACCTCAACCGGGTGTTGGACGACTTGCATCCCACCCTCACCAGCGGGCGGGAACGTCTGCGGATGCGCTATCAGTGTAGTGTGGACCTCAGCGGGCGAGCGGCACGCTATGCCCTGCCAGCGGCTGAGGTGCAAGATCGTCTGCGCCAGGCCCTGGCCGGCGCGCGACGGGAGGAGCTACAACGGGGGGTTTCTCTCGTCGGCCCACACCGCGATGACCTGCGGTTCATGGTCAACGAGGTGGATATGGGCATCTATGGCAGTCGGGGGCAGCAACGCACCGTCGCCCTGGCTCTCAAGCTGGCGGAGGCAGCTTTCGTGCGCCGAAGGGTGGGGGAGGCGCCGGTCTTGCTCCTGGACGACGTGATGAGCGAGTTGGACCAGGTCCGGCGGGCGGACCTGCTCGCCGGACTCCGAGACCACACTCAGGTTATCATTACTGCCACGGACCTGAGTGATTTGCCCCCGGCTTTATTGGCCACCGCCACCCGCTACGAGCTCCGCGACGGCCTGATCCAGGGATAACATAACTGCTCCTACACCGCCCCCAACAACGGCACCCGCAGGGTTACTTCGGTCCCCTTGCCCGGCGCAGAGTGGACAGATAAAGTGCCATTGACCAGTCTGGCCCGCTCGCGCATATTCAGCAGGCCAAAACTGCCTCGCCGTTCATAGCTCGTCTCCACCGTGCTGGGGTGGAACCCCACCCCATCGTCGCGGACGGTGGCGATGATCTCGTCGTTTTCCCGACGCAAGTGAATCATGATATTATCGGCGTCGGCGTGACGGACGGCATTGTTCGTGGCTTCTTGCACCACGGCAAAGACGGTGGTTTCTATGGAAGGTCCCAGCCGCACGTCCCCCAGGTCCAATTGCAGGTGGAACGTGGGCCGCTCGCCCACCCGCCACAAGCGGCTCACGAAGGACTCTACCGCCGCCTGCAGGCCCTGGGCCTCCAATACGATGGGGCGCAGCTCAAAGAGCAGATTGCGCACATCGCGCGTGGTCTCATGAACCATGCGTTCCAGGTCCCGGATTTCGGCCACTGCCCGTTGCGGGTCCCGGTCCAGGAGCTTGCGGATGAATTCCAGGCGCATATTGATGGCCGCCAGGGCCTGGGCCGGGCCATCGTGCAGGGTCCGCGAGAGTTCCCGGCGCACGTCCTCCCCCACGGCGACGATCCTGTCCCGTTCTTCCCGCAGGCTGCGATAGAGTCGGGCGTTCTCGATGGCGATGGCGGCCTCGACGGCCAGGGTGCTCAGCAAGCTCAAGTCACTCGCCGTAAAGCCCTCCTCGTTCAGGCTGTTGAGCACTTCCAGCACGCCGATGACCTTGCCCTTGATGCGCAGCGGGACACAGACGATGGAGCGCGTCAGGTAGCCGGTGCGCACATCCACGCGGGGATTAAAACGCTCGTCCCGATCCACCTGGTTGCTCAATACCGGCTCATTATGGGTCGCCACCCAGCCGGCAATACCCCGGTTCATCGGCATCCGATACTGGCGCAGGGCCTCCTCTTTGCCGCCATGGGCGATCTCGAAGACCAGCTCGTGCGACCCCTCATCAATGAGCCACAGGCTACAGGCCTCGGCGTTCATCACCTCCGCCGCCAGGCGCATGATCTCGTCCAGTAGCCGATGCAACTCCAGCGTGCTGCCCAGGGCCTGGCCCACCTGGTGCAACGTATTGAGTTGATTGAAACTCTGTTGCAGCCGCTCCCGTTCTTCCAGCTCCCGCACCGTGGTCCCGACAGCCCGCACGAGCAGGGCCAACATCCGCCTGACCACCAGCGGTGGTTCGAGGCGTCCTGGCAGGAGCAGGCTGAGCGTCCCCACCACCTGCGTATCGGCCAGCAACGGCGCGCTGAGGATAGTCGGCCCCACTGGCGAGACCGCCGTGGCCGCAATATGGGCCAGGTTGTCCGGGTCGGCGACACTGTCCATACGCCATTCGCCCCGGGCCAGTCGTTGCTGGACCAGTTGTTCCCAGGTCTCGATCTGCTTCACCGCTGCTGGGGGTTCCAACACACCCAGGCGCACGGCCGTTGCCTCTGGCCCGGCGAACAAGATCGCCCCGCCGCTGGCCTGAGATAACGACAACGCCCGGTCCAGGGCCTGCTCCAGGACCAGGCGGCGGTCATACTGCAAGGGTAGCCCGGCCAGGAACCGCGCCAAAGCATCCCATTTTTCCAGCTCCGATGGTGCGGATTGTGTCATGTGCTCACCCCTATCGCCCCTCTTCAAAGTAGATGACGACACCCTGACCAAACTTCAGTTCGACTGTCACTGGCTGGCATGGGAGATCCCGGAGCTTGAGCGTGGCCTGGTAGGGACTGACGATGCCGTCGAAGGAAAAATAGCCGTTGGCATCCGTGCCATGAGTCTCCTGGAAATCAAAGATCGTGATCACGACGGCTACGCCGGCGACGCCCTGCCCCTGGCGGTTTTTGACATAGCCGCGGATCTGGATAGAGCCGGGCACGTTGTAGGTGCTATCCAGGCGGCCCACATACAGGCCGGGGCGTACCGTTCTCGCCGGAGCCGGGGTGCGCGTGGGTGTGGGGACCGGGGTCTGGGCCTGCACGCACCGCGCCAGGGCCTCATCACGCCGGGCCGCCGCTGCACCAGACAGGCCCATATCTGCGGCCAGCCGGTACTGCTCGTGGGCCGCGCACCACGAGCCGGCCGCGGCCAGGGTGGCGCCGTATTGCAGGCGCGAATCGTAGAGCCGCTGCGTCACGTCCCGGTAACCGGCGTTGACTTGCCGAACGGCCTCGTAGCTGCGGATCGCGGCCGCCCAATCCTGGATGGCCTCCCTCTGGCGGCCTTCCCAGTAACCCTGGGCCAACTGCTTTTGCTGCACCACATCAGGATGACCGGGGCGGATCGCCAGAGCAAGTTCAAACTGCGCCAGGGCCTCTGCCATCTGATCGGCTGCCACCAGTTGCAGCCCTTTGTTATAATAGGCAAAAAAGAGCCGGTTCTCTACCTTCTCCCGTTGGTAATCTGGATTCAGGGTGCGCACCTGTTCCAGGTAATAGATGGCCTGTTCCCATTGCCCTTGTTGGTAGTACGTTTCCCCCTTTTCCAGCAGAGAGGCCGCTTCCGTCAGGCGTTTGGCGCGCTCCTGGGCCTCCGCCAACCTTGTCCGGGCATCGCGGTAGCCCGGGGCCAGGGTCAGGGTTGTCTGAAATTCGACCACCGCCTGCTCATAGGCTCCCTGGGCCAGGCAGGCCACGCCCTGCTCATAATGGGTCGCCGCCTGAGCCAGTCGCCGTTCCCGGTCTCGCAAGCCATCGTGAACGGCCACCCCGCCGATGACGAGCATGACGAGCACATAGCCGGCCAGCATGACCAGGGTCAGCCCACCCCAGGCCCAGCCGGGCAACCGCTGCTGCACCTGGGTCAACCAGTCACCCGCTGGCGGGACAACCCTGGGGTGTTGGGGCTGGGTTTCAGATGGGACGTCGGCCGGCTCGTTCATCCTGCCTCCGAAAGATGGGCCTGACGGTTGGGCCGCACTGGCCTGTGATAAATATATCCTACCACGTTTGGCGACAGATTGCAACTGAGGACCGGAACCGTCCGGGTTGTTTGACAGGGGTTGCTTCTCGGTGTAGAATGCTCCCGCTGGATCCGAGTGGCTTGCCCCCGCCGGGAGCCTGTTCTGAACGCGAAAGCCGTCCAGTCGAGACCCGGAGTAGACTTTCACGCGCCGGGCACACCCCGTATGATGAGACCGTGCTCGCGCGGGGTGTGCCACCCCGTGCTCACGGCGGGTCGCAGACCCGCCGTGAGCAGCTGGTTGGCGGCGCGTAGGGAAACGCGCCCTACGACCACTTACGCGCGGGGCGCACGCCGTGGCACGAAAATCGTAGGGATAGCCGCCCGCTGGCTGGCGGCGCGTAGGGAAACGCGCCCTACGACCACTTACGCGCCGGACGCACCCCGTGGCACGAAAATCGTAGGGATAGCCGCCCGCTGGCTGGCGGCGCGTAGGGAAACGCGCCCTACGACCACGTTTATTTACGAGAGAGGTACTATAAGCGCACAGATACGAAAGCAGGTATGGCATGTCTGATCGTGAACGGGTGATCATGTTGGTGAACCTGGCCTTAGTGGCCCTGGGTTTGTCCCTGGTGGTGCACTTGCCGCCCGTTGTCTTGCGATTGCCGACCCTGAACCTGTCATTGATCATTACTGAAGACTGGTTCCTGGCGGCCGTGGCCGTGCTCCTGGTCTGGGGCGGCATAGATGCGCTGGTACGCGCCCACCCGCAGGTAGACCGGGCGGATGTGACCTATACGGTCACGTTTTGGATCCTGCCGGGCTTTTTGCTGGTCGGCGCAGCCTTTTTCCTGAACCAGGTGCCCGATCTTGTCACCGGGCTGATCGGGCTGGGAGGCACCGGCGCGTTGCTCGCCGCTGTGATCCTGGCCGAGTACCATACTATCAATCCGGAAGACCGCCTGTCTGGACCGGCCCGCCTGGCCCTGAATCTGGCGGTTTATCTGGTGGCCTTCCTGGTCTTTACCATGGTCTATAGCACCAAGGCCCGCAGTATCCTGTCGGCCTCCACGATCCTGGTAGTGAGCACGTTGCTGGCGCTAGAGTTGCTGCGGGGGACAGAGCGGGGGGCACTGCGGACCTGGTTCTTCGCCCTCATCAGCGGCCTGATCATGGGCGAGGTGACCTGGGCCTTGAATTACTGGGCCGTGGGGCAACTGGTGGGAGGCTTGTTGTTATTGCTGGTGTTCTATGTGCTGACCGGCGTGGGCCAGCAGTATCTGGCCCGCCGCCTCTCGGCCTGGGTGGTGGCCGAGTTTGCGATCACCGCGACGATCGGGTTGCTGGTGGTGAACAGCATGTTGCACCTGGGCTGGTGACAGAAGCAGGTGGCAGGCCGCACCAGATATGCTGCCTACCCCCGTCTGTGCCGTGTTCCTCGGCGGTCTGCCAGGCCCAGGCCTGACTGGGTGACCGCCGAGCGCGAAGCGGCGGGTCACAGACCCGCTTTGAGCAACTTTTTCCATCTACTGATGCTGCCTACCCCCGTCTGTGCTCACTCCCCAGGTATTGGTTTTACCGTGATCGGCCCCAGAGTCAATAACATGTCCGTCTGACCGTCGGCCGTCACGGGCAACAGTTGCATGGTGTCCGGCGGGTAGACGCCGACCACCAGGGAGTACGTGCCCGACGGGGCGTCTTCCGGGATGGAGAGGCGGTAATAATCGGTCAGGTCGTCGCCGGGGCAAGCCTGGGGGTGGTCGCTCTGCGAGCCGGTGAGAGCCTTGTCCAGTTGGGTCACAACGCGACCGCGTTCGTCGAGCAGGCGCAGCGTGACCTTGAGCGGGGGCGGCGTGTCGCCTGCGCCGGGCAAATGCCAGCGCAGGACCACCCAGGCCGCCGCGCCGGGAACGGCGGCATCCGGGCCGAAGCCGGGGGCGCGGAAGAGATAGCCGGTCAGACGCACCGCGTCAGCGAACTGCGCCTCTCGGTCCCGCAGGCGGATGGGGAACAGCGGGTCCAGGGGCAGTTGGTAGCTCAATGCCCGAAAGCCCGGGCCGGCCTCCTCGCCGACGCGCGTCGCATAACTGTCCAACATGTCCAGGGTCAGGTTCTCAGCGCGCATGGCCCCGGCGTCCAGCCCATCCCAGCAGATGACCCGGAGGCGGGATTGGCCCAGGCCAAGCTGGCGGATCGTCGCCGGGACATCGCCGCCGTCCGGCAACGAGGCGTAAGGTGATGCGCCGGAGTAGAGGAAGGCGATGGCCGGGTGCTCGTAGGTGTTCAACAGCAAGAAGGCCGTCCCCTGGCTCGACCGGGCGTTCATATACTCTGCGATCTCTGGCACGCGCATATCCGCGTTCATAGCCCGGGCGGTCATGGGATGATTGGCCCAGACGATGAAATAGTCATGGCAGGTGAGGCCGGCGGTGAGGAGCATAGCCAGAGCTACAAGGCTCAAAAACGTAAAACGTAAAACGTAAAACGGGATGCGTGAGACCCGAGACCTCAGACCGTAGACCTGAGACGCGCATACCACGAGGGCCAGGGCTGGGAAGACATACACGACCGGCGCGGCGGCCAGGTTGCGCAGGCTATTGGGAATGCCCTCGGCGGTGAGTGTACTGGGGAGCATCATCACCACCAGCCAGGCCAGGACGAACAGGTACGGCGGTTGCCGCCGGAGGGCCAGGATCAGGCCGGCCAGGAACAGGATCGCCAGAAGGGGATTCAGGATCGGCTGGCCGGCGATATTGTGCCGCCAGTTGGGGTCACCAGCCCAAAATAGCATCCCCACCGCCTTGACCGCGCTATCGGCCAAAGCGCCCAGGGGGTCGCCGTGGTTCCAGGCCGGGTTGAAGACGGAGGCCTCGCCGGCCCGGTGGAAAAAGTCTTCCGGGTGCAGGGCGAAATACGCGCCCAGGGGAGCAAAGACGACGAGGGCGACGAGGACGAGCAGGAGCAGGTCACGCCAGGGTAGGGAGCGGGGAAGCAGGGGAGCAGAGGAGCAGGGGAGATGGCGGATCAAGACCCAGAGACCAACGAAGGTGATGAGCACCAGGGGGACGAAACGGCCGGCCAGGTAGGTGTAGAGGCAGCCACCCAGGGCTGCGCCGGATAAGACGAACCACACTGTAGGGGCGACCCTTGCGGTCGCCCTGCCTGGTGCGGTCGCCCTGCCTGGTGCGGTCGCCCGAGACTGGCTGGCGTTCAGCCCACGCCAGAGCAGCCAGAAGGCCAACACCTCCAGCAGGGGCGTGGTGCTGGCCCGGAAGGCGATGCGGCTGAAGGTGACGTGCCAGTGGGAGACGGCCAACAGCAACCCGGTCAATGTCGCCAGGGCCAGGGCGGCCGGCCGGCCCAGGACATGGTGGAACATTTCGCGGATGAGCAGGAACGTCAGGCCCACGGTGGCAATGCCGGCCAGTGCCGCCGGCAGCCGGAGCGCGGTCACCGTCCGGCCGAACAGGGCCACGGACCCGGCTACCAGGTAGATGAACAGCGGCTCCCGGCCCCCATTATTGGGGAAAAAGATGGCGTGCTGGCCCTTCAGCACAGCCAGGGCATCCAGGCCATAATGGGCCTCATCAGAAAAGCAACCCGGCGGGGCCACATTCAAGGAGACGATGTTCAGCCGATAGACGGCCGCCACCAACAGCACCAGGCCCAGCAGCCCGATCTCCAGCCCCAGCACCCGACCACTGACCGCCGCCCGC
>DAOTYG010000090.1:0-13170 GCA_034435155.1 Anaerolineae bacterium
CGTCAGTTAAGCACACACGGATCATAGCCGGTTTTCCCCCTCCAAATAATGTTCGCAGGAGGAGTATACCAGCTATGCCGAAAAAGTGCAAGAAACTTCCTGCTACTTACTTAGAAGGATCTTGCTATGAAACCCAGAACTCATCTGCCCAAATATGAAATCGGTGCGCACTTCCTGACAGCCAAGACATTTCAGAACATCCCTTTCTTCAGGGAACCGACCTGCGCGCGCATCTTCTGTGAGGAACTGGAAGCCTCCCGCACAGCCTATGGCCTCCATGTGCTGGCCTTTGTGGTTATGCCAGACCACATTCATCTGCTCCTCTGGTGGGATGCCGACGCACTGCCAGACCTGACCATCTCCAAAGTAGCCTGGGCGGTGAAGGGTCGCTCGGCCAGGCGGATGGTAGTTCATCTGAAGGGGTTGGATGGGGTGGGCGACGGCAGTGCCGTCGCCCACCCAGGCGGCCATGCCGTCGCCCACCCAGGCCCTGCCGGGGTAGGTGAAGGCATTACCTTCACCTACCCCAATGCCCTGTTACAGCCAGCTCGCGAGCCGGCCGACCGACCCCGCTACCGCAACTGGCGCCACAAAATCTGGCAGCAGGGTGCGGGCTACGATTTCAATGTGTACACCCCTCACAAATTGGCGGAAAAGGTGACCTACATCCACGCCAATCCCGTTCGGGCAGGATTGGCCGCTAATCCGGAGGACTATCCCTGGTCCAGTGCAATCAATTATGCTGGGATGGGGGTAGGGGTAGCCGAGGGCAATGCCCTCGGCTACCCCTACCCCCGGCATCCGGTGCAAATTACGCTCTACTCGGAGGTACTATGATGATCCTGCTCAACTTTGCCCATCCTCTCACGCACGACCACCTGCAACAAGTCAAGGCTCTCACCGGCCAGAAGGTGGAGCGCGTGGTCGAGGTGCATACCCAGATCGACCCCCAGCAACCGCTCGTCCCGCAGGTGGTGGCCCTGGCCGACGCGGCCGGCCTCTCCCCGGCCGGGTGGCAGACCTTGCCGCTGCTGATCAACCCGCCCTCCCTCAATTTCATCGCCGTGGCCCTGCTGGCCGAACTGCACGGCCGCTGCGGCTACTTTCCGGCCCACCTGCGCCTGCGGCGGGTGGGAGTGGGCGAAGGCAGTGCCCTCCCCCACCCGGGGCCGCCGCAGTACGAAGTAGCCGAGATCCTGGACCTGCAAGCGGTGCGTGACGCCGCACGGACACGAAGAGCATGAGCATCGTTCAACACCTCATCGTCGAGGAATACGGCGCCTTCCTGGGCAAGCACCAGGGTCGCCTGCAAATCACAAAAGACAAGGAGAAGCTGGCCGAGGCCCCCCTGTTACACCTGGAGCAGGTGCTGGTGATCGGCCAGGGCATCAGCCTGTCCGCCGATGCCATCCGGGCCTGCTGCGCCGTCGGCATCCCCATCCATTTTGTGGACAGCCTGGGCCGCCCCTATGCGGCCCTCTATAGCCCCGGCCTGACCGGCACCGTGCTGACCCGCCGGGCCCAGCTACTGGCTTATGCTGACCAGCGAGGCGTGACCCTGGCCCTGGCTTTCGCTGACGGCAAGATCACCAACCAGGCCAACTTCCTGCGCTACGCGGCCAGATACCGGGAGGAAGCGACCCCTGAAATCGGCCACCAACTGCGCCAGGAGGCGCAACAGGTGCAGAAGACCCTGGACGACCTGCGCCACCTGCGGGGGGACACCGTAGAGGAGATCCGGGGGCAGCTCCTGGCCCTGGAGGGTCGGGCGGCCCAACGCTACTGGGAGGCCCTGCGGACCGTCATCCCGGACTCGTATGCCTGGCCGGGGCGGGTCACGCGCGGCGCGCGCGACCCGATCAACGCCGCCCTCAACTACGGCTACGGCATCCTCTACGGCCAGGTCGAACGGGCCCTGGTCCTGGCCGGCCTGGACCCCTACGGCGGCTTTATCCACGCCGACCGGCCCGGCAAGCCCAGCCTGGTCTTTGACCTGATCGAGGAGTTCCGCACGGTTGTGGTAGACCGGACGGTGGTGGGGATGGCGACGAAAGGGATGAAACTGGAGATGGACGAAGAGGGACGGCTGACGAAAGAGGCCCGGCGGTCCATCGCCGAAAAGGTCCTGGAGCGGCTGGAGGCAGCGGAGCGATACGAGAGGAAGCGACAACCGCTGCGGGTCATCCTGCAAAGCCAGGCCCGCCATATCGCCACCTTCGTCCGGGGCGACCGGGCCACCTACGAACCGTTCATCGCCCGGTGGTGACGATGCGCTGCCTGGTGGTCTACGACATCCCCAACGACCGGGTGCGAACCAGAGTGGCCGACCACTGCCTGGACTACGGCCTGGACCGCATCCAGTACTCCGCCTTCCTGGGGGACCTTTCCCGAACCCACCAGGAAGAACTGATGTTGAAAGTAAAGCGAACCCTGGGAAAAGGGGCGGGGAAAGTCCAGTTATTCGTCATCTGTGAGCGAGACTGGTCCCAGCGGCTGGAGACGATCCGGGAGTAGGGGCGGGGCTGGCCCCCGCCCTGCCGGGGCTGGCCCCCGCCCTGCCGGGGCTGGCTTTGGCGGTAGCGAAATGGAGCGGCCAATCTTTACCGTGACAGACCTGAAGCAATACGCCTACTGCCCGCGCATCCTCTTCTACACCTGCTGCCTGCCGCTACTCCGGCCGACGACGGGCAAGATGGAAGAGGGGCGGCTGGCCCACCAGGAGGCGCGGGAGCGGGAGCAGCGGCGGACGCTGCGGATCTATGGCCTGGAGGAGGCCCGACGTCATTTTGACGTCTCGGTGGCTTCGGAAGAACTGGGTCTGGGGGGACGGATAGACCTGGTGTTGGAGGTAGCACCGGCTTCATCCGAGATCGTGCGGGAGTGGATTCCGGTGGACTATAAGCAAACCGGGCGGCGGGCGGGCCCCCACCTGCGACAGCAACTGGCAGCCTATGGCCTGATGCTGGAGGAGACATGGGGTGGGGTGGTGCGGCGGGGCTTCATCTACTCCCTGCTCACCCGGCGGGTGGAAGAGATCCCGCTGACCCCGGCGTTGCGACGGGAGGTCCGGGAAACCGTAGCGGCGATGCGGGAGATGGTAGAGCGGGAGCGAATGCCGGACCCACCGGCATCCCGGCGACCCTGCGTCAACTGCGAATTCCGGCGCTTCTGCAACGACGTGGGATAAAAGCCGGGCAGGCGAATCACTCCCGCGGCGTCTCGTTACCATCCCAGTCGCAAATCGGCGGGGTTTTGGCGCAGAAAACGATTCTCGCCGGGCCTGGTCGCCCGGTGGGAACGCCGGCCCAACCAGGGCCGCCAGCCGGTGGACAAAATGGGGCTTTAGTGGTATAATAAGCCCGTACTTTAACAACCTGACGCGCGGTTGCAATCCCCTCGATCCGCTTGAGGATACTGAAAGTTAATGACGGCGGCGAGGTCTACGTGGAATATAACAGTTGCAATCCCCTCGATCCGCTTGAGGATACTGAAAGAGCTCACGCTGCAGCCGGGCCAGGACTGCTATATTGTTGCAATCCCCTCGATCCGCTTGAGGATACTGAAAGACGGCGCGACGAGGGCCTGGGCACGAGCCTGCGGGTCGTTGCAATCCCCTCGATCCGCTTGAGGATACTGAAAGCCTCCACCACCTGGCGAACGTCGGCCAGGTCCAGCGTGTTGCAATCCCCTCGATCCGCTTGAGGATACTGAAAGTTAGCCTGGTCGCCCGCATGGTCATCGTCCGTTTCGCGGTTGCAATCCCCTCGATCCGCTTGAGGATACTGAAAGTTGGCGTAGGAGCAGAGCTCCTCTAGCCTGCGGCGGTTGCAATCCCCTCGATCCGCTTGAGGATACTGAAAGGCTCCACGCCCTTTGTTGTCCCAGTCCTGGTACTCCCGGTTGCAATCCCCTCGATCCGCTTGAGGATACTGAAAGGGTATAGGCTCACGCAGATCAACCAGGGGCCTGATGTTGCAATCCCCTCGATCCGCTTGAGGATACTGAAAGCCGACGAGGGAGAGGAGGGCGACCAATGAACATTGTTGCAATCCCCTCGATCCGCTTGAGGATACTGAAAGTCAGGGCCGGCCGCAGCATGTCGTGCAGTAGCACCAAGTTGCAATCCCCTCGATCCGCTTGAGGATACTGAAAGGCCAGCCGCCCACAAACGCCACACCCCCCGATACCCGTTGCAATCCCCTCGATCCGCTTGAGGATACTGAAAGTTGACAAGATACTGAGCACCAAGATAAATAAGTCCCTTGTTGCAATCCCCTCGATCCGCTTGAGGATACTGAAAGAAGTTACTTCTGATGTAGCTTTTGTTACTGAGAACGACGTTGCAATCCCCTCGATCCGCTTGAGGATACTGAAAGAGGACAACCCGGAGAGCATCCTGGGCGACTACCTGGGTTGCAATCCCCTCGATCCGCTTGAGGATACTGAAAGGATCCCAGAGCAGCCATAATCCCCAGCCGGCCAGGGGTTGCAATCCCCTCGATCCGCTTGAGGATACTGAAAGGGGGTGGGCGAAGGCAATGCCTTCGCCCACCCTAATTTGCAATCCCCTCGATCCGCTTGAGGAAAGTTCGCTCACACCAGGCGTTTAAGAGGGCGGCAGTCCCACATTACGCCCCCTCCTCTTCCCCTACCCCTCCCCTTTCCCAAATTTGGGAGAGGGGGCTGGGGGATGGGGTGAGGGCCCGCCTCGGCCTTAATTCGGCCAGTTGGCACCACAAGATATGGCTCGCCTAAAGGCTCTACTCCAGATTTGTCCAAAGTGGAACGTCAGCCCGTGAAAATCGAGTTCGCCAACCGTATCTTCACATTCCCCATTCCGCATTCCCCATTCCTCCTTCCGCATTCCCCATTCCGCATTCCCCATTCCACCTTCCGCATTCCCCATTCCACCTTCCGCATTCCCCATTCCTCCTTCCGCTTGACAATCCTCCCCGCCTCCTGTATCATCTTCAATAGACTTGTTGCTCAATAAGAAAACGGACGCGGATGCACGCAGATTTTACTACCTACCCTCCCGCAGGTTTGGGCGCAATGACTAGACCAGACGCCGGTAGACGCGCCCAGATGACCGGCTGCATCGGTTGCCAGCCCCTTTCTAACCTGCGGGAGGGTTCAGGGCAGGCAGTTACCAGAAATCTGTCCTGGCTTATTCGGCAACAACTACAGTAACACCAGCCACCGTTACGGGCAACCAGTAACGAGCACCAGGAGACTCATATGCCCTTAGCACCCCGTTACCCGCTCCTCGCCCGGTCCCGGCCCTACTCGGCCCTGGCGACTGATTTCTATTCCCACACCATGGCCTGGGGATTCAAACTGCTGGAGACGCTGGACTTCGTCACCCGCCACGGCATCTCGGCCCGGGACATCTGGCGCACGCGCATTGTGCAGGCCTTGTTCTTCCGCCGCATCTTTTCTGATGGCGGCTATTGCCTGAACCTGGGGTTGCGAGCCGCGTTGGACGGCCTGCTGAACCTCCACCTGACGCGCGAGGAGGCTGACTGGCTGGCGGAACACCCGGCCTTCCGCGACGGCCCCCATGCCCCCCAGTTCCAGGCCCTCATTCGCGACTCGGCTGACAAGTTCCTGTTCCAGGGCGACATCTGGGCCATTGACGAGGGCGAACTGGTCTTCCCCCACGAGCCGCTGTTATTGGTGGTGGGCAACCCCTTCGAGGTGACCATCTGGGAGGCTGGCCTGTTGAACGCCTACAACACCGGCATCGCCTACGGCACCACAGCCCGTATGATCTGCGACCAGGCCCGACATCCCCACACCGGCGCGCGCCTCCCGGTCTCCGATTTCGCCCTGCGGCGGATGCTGTGCGGTCTGGACGGGGCCGCCCTGATCAGCGACTACCTGCTGGCCGGTGGGATGAGCGCCACCAGCCACACCGAAGTGGGTTTCCTGCACCGCCATGATCCCGCCGGCCCGGTCCGCGTGGTGGGCACCCAGGCTCACCTGTGGATCATGATCTTTGGCAGTGACGAGGACGGCTTTGAGGCCTATGCCACGGCCTATCCCCACGCCGCCGCGTTCCTGGGGGATACCACCGATTTCCTGCGCAACGGCGTCCCGGCCGCCATCGCCGAGATCAAACGGCTGCGCGAGCAGGGCTACCACCAGTTCATCCTGGTCCGTGACGACTCTGGCGACCTGGCCTACCACGTCAACAAAGCGGCGGCGATTTTCCGGGAGGCCGGGATCGAGAACGCCGGCTTTATCGTCTCCAACAACCTGGACGCTCACACGATTGCCAGCCTCATGCGCCAGACAGACCAGATCGCCGCCTTCGGCGTGGGCACCAACGCCGTCACCATCAAAAACTCGCCGGGCTGCGTCTACAAGACGGTGGCGACCATCACGCCAGACGGGGCCATAAACTCCGTCATCAAGCTCAGCGGCGAGCCGGACAAGACCACCATCCCCGGCCCCCAGCAGGTCTATCGCCTCTACAACGGCGACGGGATCATGCTGGCGGACCTGATCACCGAGCTGGGCGAGGCACTGCCGCCGACCGGCACGGTGCGCATGTATGGCCCCTTCTTCCGGCAGCACCGGACCCGGGTCGCCTACACGAGTTGCCGCCGGCTGCTACACAAGGTGGTGGAACAGGGGCAGCTCATCCGGCCGCTACCCTCACTGCTGGAGATACGCGAGACGAGCTGGGAGCGCTTTGAGCGGGAGCTGCACCCGGGGCATCGGCGACTGGAGAACCCGCACCGCTACCGGGTGGGGATGAGCCGCCGACTCTATGAACGTCGGGAGCGCATGATCGCCGCCGCTCTGGGCGAAGACGGCGACCTGGTGGAGGAATTGTAGAACCCGCGAGGACATAGTTGACTTGTAAGCCCCGCGCGTGGTAGAATAACGATGGCGGGGTCGGGGGTCACAGACCCCAGACGAGCAAGGGCACCCCAAATGCTCGCGGCGGGTGTGCCACCCGCCGCCGTGAGGTCGGGGGGCACAGACCCCCGACGAGCAAGGGCACCCCAAATGCTCGCGGCGGGTGTGCCACCCGCCGCCGTGAGGTCGGGGGGCACAGACCCCCGACGAGCAAGGGAGTAGAGGCTTTAGCCGGTCATGCAAGACATGGCCCGCCTGAAGGCTCGACTCCCGTGGGGTCGGGGGTCACAGACCCCAGACGAGCAAGGAATAACGATGGCGGGGTCGGGGGTCACAGACCCCCGACGAGCAAGGGCACCCCAAATGCTCGCGGCGGGTGTGCCACCCGCCGCCGTGAGGTCGGGGGGCACAGACCCCCGGCGAGCAAGGGAGTAGAGGCTTTAGCCGGTCATGCAAGATATGGCCCGCCTGAAGCAAAGATTATAACGAGGAGGGTTACCCATGAATGTCTTTAATCGCGGCGTGATGATCCTGTTGACCCTGGTACTCCTGATCGCGGTCCCGGCCTGTCTGATCACTTTCCTGGTCTACCCCAGCGACACCTTCGCCTACGTCAGGGCCTGGATCACCTTCCTTCAGGAACGCTTTGACTGGAACACCTATGTGGTGACGATCATCCTGGGGATCGTGTTCGGGGTCTTGATCGAGCTATTCCTGCTTCTCCTTCTGATCGCCGAAATCGTGCCCCGACGCAAAAAGACCATCAAAGTCCAGATGACCGAGGGGGGTGAGGCGCGCCTGCACGTGGATTCCATCGTCCAGCGGCTGCGCTATGAGGTGGACCGGCTGCCAGAGATCACCAGGGTGCGCCCCCGGGTTGAGAGCAAGGGGGGCAAGGGCATTAACGTGACCCTGGATGTCGAGACCGCTCCCACCGTCAACATCCCCAACAAAACCGAGGAGCTGGTGGCCCTGGTCCGCGAGCAGGTGGAGAACCGCATGGGTATCCGGCTGAACAAGGTGAGCGTGAACATCACCCATTCGCCCTATGCGCCGGCCTCCCCCCCGCCCAAGGTGGTCTGAGAGAGTAACTGCCTGCCCTGAACCCTCCCACAGGAAAGGGGCTGGCAACCGATGCAGCCGGTCATCTGGGCGCGCCTACGGCGTCTGGTCTGGTCATTGCGCCCAAACCTGCGGGAGGGTAGGTAGTTACCTGAGGGAAAAGAAATGCGGAGGCGTTGGTCGCCTCCGCTGCTGTCTCACTTCCCCCAGTAAGCTGGCCCGGCTCTATTGTTGGGTGAAATAACCCTCCACCACGACCATCCGCTCCAGCACCTGCACCCGGGTGAACCGGATGCCGAATGCCGGGTCATTGATGGTGTCTTGGGCAGATTGGCCCAGGGAGTTCAGAATGTCTGACGGCATGGGCACCGGCCCCAGTTGGCCGCTTTCCATCGTCAGCCGCACCTGCTCACCCACCACCTGCACAGACACCACCACCATAAAACTGGCTTCCACCGGGTCAGTGAGCCGGCCAGTAACATAGACCTTGCCGTTGGCGAAGCAGACCTGTGGGGCGGTCACCGGGATGCGGGGCAGATCCGGATTTTGAGCCTGAAAGTCCGGCAGCGCCAAAGCCACCCAGGAGGTCAGCTCCTCATCGGTCACGGTTAACTGAAAGTTGGGCGTGCCCATAGTGCGGGCCTTGCTCTCCAGGCGCATGGCAGCCTCCCGGGAAACCGGGATCGTGCCACACGGCGAGGTGGGCGCGGCCGGGAACAGCCCGGCGCAGGGGCCACAGCAAGGCCCACACGCCAGCGCTGGTATCACCAGCAGGATCGTCAAAGCCAGCCAGCCCAGGATCAGGGAACGTGATCTGGTCATCAGGAAATACCCCCTTGTATGTGCTCAGATGGTCAACCAGCCCCGGTTGGACGGTCAGGGTCGCCAGACCAGCCGGCTACCGGCTATTATAGCATAGCCTGCCAGGTCAGCGCAAACGTCGCGGGAGCGTGCCGGGCCTTGCGGCGTGAAGATGGGCAAGTTACCCTGGAGCATAAAGTTCGGATAGGCACCCAGAGTTCGTGATGACCGATCTGGAACACCAGGCCAACCTGTTAGAAAGCCTGCTCTTCGTGGCCCCCGGGCCAACGGCGGTATCCCAACTCGCCCGGGTCCTGGAACTGACGGCCGGGGAGCTGGAAGAAGCACTGGCCCTCCTGGAACAGCGCTACGCGGGCCGGGGCTTGCGCCTGCAACGTCACCGCCACGCGGTGCAGTTGGTCACCGCGCCGGAGGCAGCCGTCTACGTGGAGCGCTTTCTGAACCTGGAAAGTGCCGGCCGACTGTCACTGGCCGCCCTGGAGACGCTGGCCATCGTGGCCTACCGCCAGCCGATCACCCGGGTCGAGATCGAAGCCATTCGCGGCGTGAACTGCGAGGGCGTGCTGCGCAACCTGGTGGCCCGGGGCCTGATCGCGGAGGTGGACCGCCTGGAAACGCCGGGACGACCCATTCGTTACGGGGTCACGCCGGAATTCTTGCAGTATTTCGGGTTGCGCGATACCCAGGACCTGCCGCCCTTGCCCCCCGATCTGGAGAGCGGAGAACCTGAAGCATGAACTTTGCCCCCTCGTGCCGCTGTCGCTGGCAGATCAACCCGCCGGCCCCACCAGAGTTTCGCCAGCAGTTCCCCCACCTGGCCCTGCCGGTGATCCAGGCCCTCTATAGTCGCGGGCTGACGGACCCGGCCCAGGTGAAAGCCTTCATCCACGACGATCCCCTCTCGCTGTTGAGCGACCCCTTTGAGCTACACGGGATGCACCAGGCGGTAGACCAGGTACGGCGGGCCTTGCGACACCGGCAGCCCATCGCCGTGTTCGGCGACTTTGATGCGGATGGCGTCACCGGCACAGCCCTTCTTACCCAGGTGTTGCGGGCCTTGGGCAGCCGGGTGATCCCATACATCCCCCATCGAATCAATGAGGGCTACGGTCTCAACATCAAGGCCCTGGACGACCTGGCCGCCAGGGGCGCGCGGCTGGTGATCACCGTGGACTGCGGGATCAGTTCCGTGGCCGAGGTCGAACACGCACGCCGCCGGGGTCTGCAAGTGGTCATCACCGACCATCACCACCTGCCGGCCCGGTGTCCACCGGCCCAGGCCATCGTGAACCCCAGGCAAGAGGACGAGCAGCGGCCCTGGACGAGCCTGGCCGGGGTGGGATTGGCCTTCAAGCTGGCCCAGGCCCTGCTGCGAGTGGAACGACGCCTGCCCCTGGCCCCCCAACCGGTCACCATCTCAGAGCATGATCTGTTGGACCTGGTGGCGTTGGGCACGGTGGCCGATTTGGTGCCCCTGACCGATGAGAACCGGGCTCTGGTGCGAGCCGGTCTGGCCGTGCTGAATCAGCGCCCCCGGCCGGGCCTGCGAGCACTCATCGCCCGGGCCGGCCTGCCGGCCGGCCAGATCAATGCCGGGCACATCGGCTTCCAGTTGGGGCCCCGGCTCAACGCTACCGGCCGCCTGGATGATGCCCGGGTGAGCCTGGCCCTGTTGCTATGCACCGATGAACAGCAGGCCGATACCCTGGCCGCCGAACTGGACCGCCGCAACCGGGAACGCCAGCAACTGACAGAGGTCGCCCAGGAACAGGCCCGCCAGGAGGTACTGGCCGCTGAGCAACTGCCATACCTGCTGTTCATCGCCGGCGCGAACTACCCGGCCGGTGTCGTGGGCCTGGTAGCCAGCCGCCTGATGGACGAGTTCTACCGGCCAACTGTGGTGGTAGAGGTGGGGCCGACTATGAGCCGGGGCTCGTGTCGCAGCATTGACGGCTTTCACATTGCCCAGGCCCTGGCCGCCTGTGACCAGTTATTGGAACGACACGGCGGGCATGCCGCCGCAGCCGGCTTTACCGCCCCTACCGCTAACCTGGAGGCCCTGCGCCAGCGCCTGCAAGACCTGGCCGCCCATGAGCTGGCCGAGAGGGAATTGATCCCCACCCTGTTCATTGACGGCGCGGTCCGGCTGGCAGATATGACCGGCCGCACCTACCAGCAGTTGCAGCAACTGGCCCCCTTTGGCTATGGCAACCGTACCCCCACCTTTGTCACCCATGGATTGACGATCCAGAACCGTCGGACGGTGGGCCAGGACGGTGCCCATCTCAAGCTCACCGTGACCGATGGCACCACCGCCTGGGACGCCATCGGCTTTCGGCTGGGGCATCGCCTGGCCGGCTTGCCGGACCGCGTGGACCTGGTCTATACCCTGGACGTCAACGAGTGGGCCGGGCAGGGCTTCCTCCAACTGGTGATCAAGGACCTGCGACCAGCAGAGAGCCAGCCGGGCGACGCGCCAACTTGACGCCCCTTTGCTCGCGGCGGGTTTGTAACCCGCCGCTTTGCTCCTCGGCGGTCTGCGACCGCCGAGACGGACCCGCTTTGAGGACGCGGGTCACAGACCCGCGTTGAGCAACGGGTCTTTGCTCCCCGGCGGTCTGCGACCGCCGAGACGGACCCGCTCTGAGGACGCGGGTCACAGACCCGCGTTGAGCGAGGGGTCTTTGCTCCTCGGCGGTCTGGGGCCGCCGAGACGCGAGGCACAGACCCGCCCGGAGCCACTTTTGTGGAGGTGTGGCATGGAAGCGATTAACTGGCCGGTGGCAGTGACCGCTGGCGTCCTGGCGATCCTGGGGGCGGTGATCCCGGCGGCCATCTACGTGGTGATCTTGTGGTGGCTGGACCGCTACGAAAAAGAGCCGTTCTGGTTCCTGGCCTTCGCCTTCCTGTGGGGGGCTATCCCGGCCAACGTCCTGGCGGCGTTGTTCAATACCCTGCTGGGCCTGCCGCTGGTCCTGCTGGACCCCGTGCTTGGGGAGCTGGGGACGGCCTCCATCATCGCCCCGGTCATCGAGGAGACGGCCAAAGGGCTGGCTCTGCTCCTCCTGGTGCTGCTCTTTCGCCACGAGTTCGACGATGTGCTGGATGGCATCATCTACGGCGCGCTGATCGGCTTTGGTTTTGCCATGACCGAGGACTTTGACTATTTCATGCGCGCCTTTGGCGAAGGGGGCTGGGAGCAGATGTTCCTGATCATCCTGCTGCGCCCGACGCTGTTCGGCATCGCTCACGCGGCGTATACCAGCGTCACCGGGGCTGGGGTGGGGTGGGCGCGCGTCGCCGGCCGCCACTGGCTATGGTTGCTGATCGTGCCTGGGGCCTGGTTCCTCGCCGTGAGCCTGCACGCCTTCAACAACGCGGTCACGATCCTGGGACTACCCGGCTGCTGCCTGGCCCTGGCCTCCAACTGGCTGACGGCGTTCGTGATCCTGGGCCTCATCATCGTTGCCCTGCTCTGGGAAGGTCGCTGGATACGCGAACAACTGGTGGAAGAAATCCAGCGGGGGCTGATCACCCCGCAGGAGTATCAGGTCCTTGCCGGTTCCTGGCGGCGTCTGGGGGCCAGGTGGCGAGCTTTGACCGGCAGCGGTTGGCGGGCCTGGCGCGATCACGGGCGCCTGTTCCAACTGGCCACCGATCTGGCTTTCAAAAAGTACCAGCTCCGGCGGCTGGGCGATGAGGGTCGTACCGTTGCCGACATCGCTCATCTGCGCGCCGAGCTCGCGGCCCTCAAGGGCACGTTGGACCTGGAGACCGCCATCGCCTGTGCCCGCTGTGGGCAACCTCTGGCGGCCGGCCGCCGGTTCTGCACGGCGTGCGGGGCCTCGGTTCAAGGGGCTGCCTATGCGCCGACCGCGCCACCCGGCTGGTTCGACCGCCAGGAAC
The DNA here is from genome assembly GCA_034435155.1 of Anaerolineae bacterium. Classification (GTDB taxonomy): domain Bacteria; phylum Chloroflexota; class JAHJIN01; order JAHJIN01; family JAHJIN01; genus DAOTYG01. The sequence continues at coordinate 12,658 of DAOTYG010000090.1, forward strand.
CCTGGGTGCGCGTGCTCATCGTGATCGTCCTGGCCCTGTTGACGATTTGCTGCGTGCTCATGTGCCTGGGCTTTAGCACCTTGAGCTATGGCCTGGGGATCACGACCACGCCAACACCGGGATTATAGGGGAGGCGTAACTGCTCACCCTCCCGCGTCCAGCGGCGGGTGACACTCCCGGCGGTCGCCGCTGCCAGCACTCGCCCCCTTGCTCAGCAGGGGTCTGAGACCCCCGCGTCCAGCGAAAGTGGTCATTCTGAGCGACCGAAGGGAGCGAAGAATCTCGTTCCTGGCAGGCGGTTCTTTACCACAATAACGGGATTCTTCGTCGCTTCGCTCCTCAGAATGACGTGCGCCCCAACCGTTCGGCTGAGCTCACGGCGAAGCCTGCGGGAGGGTGGGTGGTTACTTCAGAACAAGCAGCGCTACCCCGATACACCCCAGGACACCAGCCGCCGCCAACAGTCCCAGACCCAGGAGTTGCTGCCATTCAGCCCCGCGCACCGCCCGGCCA
>DAOTYG010000091.1:0-7162 GCA_034435155.1 Anaerolineae bacterium
TACCCTCCCGCAGGTTCGGGCGCAATCTCCGCACTGAAGTGCGCCGCAATGAGCTGCTCGCTCTCTTGCCAGCCGCTTTCTAACCTGCGGGAGGGTGGCGGGTAGGTATTTACGAAGGAAGTTCAAAATGGCTGAGGATAAGGCGATCATCACCAAAGATATGACTATCGGAGAGGTGGTCAAGAAGTATCCGCAGACGGTGCCGGTCTTTTTCAGGCACGGTCTGGCCTGCGTGGGCTGCCACGTGGCGAATTGGGAAACCGTGGAACAGGGGGTTATCTCTCACGGTATCCAGGACCTGGACGCCTTGCTCCAGGACCTGAACCTGGCTGTGGCATAACGCCGGTGGCGCGTTGGTTCCTATACCTGGGTGCTCTCTACATAATGCTGAGCGGGGGCCTGGGCCTGCTGATGCTGATCTGGCCCATGACGCGGGGCCTGGCTACGGCACACGCTCACCTGGCCTTATTGGGCGGCGGAGGCTTGATCCTGGCCGGGCTTGTTTACCAGCTCAGGGGTGACCAGCGAGGTTGGACCGCTTTGCATCTGATCCTGGCTAACGCGGGTTTGTGGGGCCTGGCGGTCTACCTGGGAGCCTCGGCCTATCTGGCCTGGCCAGGGCTGCTGACCCTGGGCATCGCCGCGGGGATGGTGAACATAGCCGCCGGACTGGTCTTTGCTGCGAACTTGCTCTCTCGCCGGTAAAGCGGGGCACAGGGCCTTACCGAAAGGGGAAAGTCCAGGATGCGCACCGCCACCAGGGTTTTGACCTCGCTCCACTCCCCATGCACCAGGGGGACCATAGGCCCATCTACTTCCAGCACTTGTTGCGCTGGTCCAGCTGGCGCAGGCGGCAGGTCCTGTTCCAGTCGTGCCACTTCCGCCGTCTGGACCGCGACGTAAGCGGCCCCAACGGCCTCCGTCTGCCGCCGCGCCAACGGTCATCTACTGCCGCTTCGATCTCATCCAGAGTGGCTTGGGGATGCTGGAACCGCCACTCTTCCATCCCCGTAAGAATTGCTGTACTCTGCCCCTGCCATTGGCGATCAAAATCTACGCTGTCCACCTCGCCCTCCTGACCAAACAGTTTGCACCCTCCACTCTACTCCCCTGCCCGGACAGTCAAGTGCAAAACTATGACGGACACCCCTGACATCCGTGCATAACTTCTGTCAGGGAGGGAGAAAGCCTTTCTGGGGGTTTTTGTGGTGGCTTCGTCGCCGCAAAAACCCCCTACAGGCATTCTTTCCCCTCCCCGCATCGCGTAGCGGCGAAGGGACGCGAAATGGGGAGTGGGGCAGGGCCCTCATGCGTTTAATTACGCACGGATGTCAAACATCCCCTCGTTTCACTTTCCAGCCGGATGTGGTACAATTGGGCCAGTGCGACACGGATTGCCCACGGATAAGCACGCCTCCAATACGTTCGTCCGTGCATCCGTGTCGAGCTTGCCCGGCCGTCTCAAATGTTTTGGACTTACGGGTCACACAAGGGAATAGAGGCTTTAGCCGGTCGTGACCACGGGTTATGGCCCGCCTGAAGGCTCCAAAATTGTCCAAAGATGATCTGGCAGGAGGAAAATAACATGCGTTACGACACTGTCTTTCTGGATATGGGCGCGACGCTGGTGGAAATCGTGCCGTCTGCGGAAGCGATCATGGCCCAGGCTATTCGTGACGTGCTGGGGCGGGAGGTGTGCTTTTCGGACCTGCAAGTAGCTATGAATGCCGTATGGGGGCAGGTGGTGACCAGCGAGCCGATGATCTGGGAGCACCCTTCCGAGGAGACGGACCGGCAATGGATCCTGGCTATAGACCGGCGCGTGCTGACCCAGATCGGTATCACCGAGCGGATCGAAGAGATCTCCAGCCGCTCGTATGATCTATTCAGTCATCCGAACTCTTACCGCGTGTATGACGACGTCTGGCCGGCGCTGGAAACCCTCCGCGCGTGGGGCTACCACCTGGCTATCGTTTCCAACTGGGGCTGGCATCTACAGCGGACTTGTGAGGGCCTGGGGCTGGCCCCCTATTTCGATGGCATCTTTGCCTCTGCCCGCGTTGGCTTTGAGAAACCACATCCGGCGATCTTTCGCCACGCCCTCACCGCCCTCAACACAGACCCGGCCCGTACCGTGCATGTAGGGGATAGTCGCTACACCGATGTGAGCGGCGCACGCGGCGTGGGGCTGGATGCCATCCTGCTGCTGCGCGATGGTCGAACGCCGCCCGAAGACCCTGGCTGCCCGGTTATCCACACTTTACTGGACCTCCCAGCGATCCTGGAACGTAAGACGTAAAAAGTAAAACGTAAGGCGTGTGCACTGGGCCTTACGTTTTATGCAGCACAACATGTAAACTTATGGCTCCTCTCATCACACTCACCACAGATTTCGGTCTCCAGGACTCGTTCGTGGGGACGATGAAGGGGGTGATCCTGGGGATCGCGCCGGCGGCCCGGCTGGTGGACCTGACCCATGAGATACCGCCGCAGGACGTGCGCGCCGGGGCCTATGCTCTCTATACGGCGTATCGCTATTTCCCGGCCCGGGCTATCCACCTGGCCGTGGTGGACCCCGGCGTGGGCAGCGCACGCCGGTTGGTGGCCGTGCGCACCTCCTGGGGGACGTTTGTAGCCCCCGATAATGGCCTGCTGAGCCTGGTCCTGAACCGCGAGGTGGTTATCGAGGCGGTGACCCTGGCGAACCCGGCCTATCGGCTACCCCATGTCAGCCGGACGTTTCATGGCCGGGACATCCTGGCCCCGGCCGCCGCCCATATCGCCCGGGGCGTGCCCCTGACCGAACTGGGACCGGCAGTGGCCGATCTGACAACGTTTCCCGTTTCGCACCCCACCCGGCGCGGCAACACCTTGACGGGTCACGTCATCTACATTGACCGCTTTGGGAACCTGGTGACGGACATAACGGAGGCCGATCTCACAACGTCCGGCCCCTGTGGGTCTTGCCGGGCACCGGCGTCTGACTTGATGGTGACCGCCGGGCCGGTCAGCATTGTCGGTCTGTCTGAAGCCTATGCCGCCGTGGCCCCCGGCCAGCCGTTGGCCCTCATCGGCAGTGCCGGCCACCTGGAGATCGCCGTGCGGGAGGGCAACGCGGCCCGGATGTCAGGGCTGGGCGTGGGGGACCGGGTAGTTGTTACGTGTCGTATGCCAGGACATCGTGCCGGGTAAAGATCGCCAACACATCGTTCCGCACATAAGCCCACGCCGTAGTCGGGTCGGTATACCGCAGGGGGTTGTTCAGTACGTAGGAGAAGCGGTTGAGGGCCTGGGGGTGGCCGGCGCCGGGCACCACTGTGTCCGCGCTGAGGAAGCGGCCCAGGGCCGGGTCGTACCTGCGGCCTGGCCCCATAATACAGAGCAAGTTGGTGGAGCTGTCAAGCCGCTGGTCATCAGTCCGCAATCCCCAGTCCGCAGTCATGCGGGAGAGGCGCAAGGCTCTGTGTGGTGATATATAGCGGGTGCGGCTGGCTGGCGGAACACAACAGCGAATGGGGAATGCAACGAATGGCGGCCAGGGCGATTCGTTGGTTTCCCCATATAGTTGTTGGGGCCCCAACCACGCAAACAGCGAGGCCGCCGGCGCGGGGCCGGCGGCCGGGGGCAAAGGGGAAGTTTGGAACACGAAAGCCACGAAAGGGCGCGAAAGGCGCGAAAGGGCAGGCTCCCTTTCGTGGGTTTCGCCGGGCTTTCGTGGAGTTCGCGGTCCATTTCCCCGCTGGCTCCCGCCACGAGACCGGGGCGGAGCACCGTTGCTGGCAGGCGGTTGGGCCGAGCATGGCGCGGGGGCCGTAGTGGGACTTGGCACTAGCGCCAGCCTGGACCGCCAACCCCTGAAAAAGTTCTCATATTTCCACCTCCGTAAGCAATCCTCTGCATCAGTGACGCGCTGCGCCTAACGGCTTGCCGCTCAGCCGCACGCGGAGCGACCCTGAGCGAAGCGAAAGGGAGCGGAGCACAGTCGGCTGGAACCGCTTGTTAGCTGCACTCACTTGTTACGGATAGAAATGCTTGCGTCATAGAGTTCTCATCTTCCTGTAACCAAAGTGCATACTAATCGCAATGATGCAGGCGGGAAAAAGACCTACGAAAAGGGCAAGCGGCAACGGCATGGGCGACAGGAAAATCAACTGGTATAGCAGTATCACTGCCGTGTCAACTATCCAGAAGAATAGGAAGACGTGCCACAGAGCAATCTTGCCCCCAACCCATTTCTTCGAGGCGAGAAAGACGAGGACGATGTTTACCACGAAGGCAACTATGAACATCATTTGAGTTCTCAAGTCGGAGGCTGCGGTCTCCATGTCTATTTCTGCTCTGGCAATAACAGCACTCAGAATGCTGCCAACAGCATAACCCATATAGGCGAAACTCGCTATCATCACAGCCTTTAGAACATCAGTCCATAAAACGCTTTTATGGTGAGGTTGGTTTGGCTGGTACCGCCTTTTCTCCCACCAGACCAGTACGAGAGAGAAAGCAAGTGTCTGCAACACGATTTCTGGCAATCCAATCAAGTGATACCAGAGTGGCAGCTGGGAGTAAATAACGCCTTCCAGCGAAGACGGGGCAGCAGCAGGAGTGCCCAGAATGCCAAACACAACAAATATGCTCCATAGGATGAGCCATCCGCGCTTGTTCTCCATGATTGTATTTCGGATAGGCCATAACCCAAGAGCAAAGAGCAGGCCTCTTATGGGCTGGACAAGAGGCCCAAGAAATATATAGTAGGAATCAATAGGGCGCACAAAGTCTCTGATGATTTCCTGCCGATAGAGTCTGCCATAGTCGAAGAGATTCGACATGAGTAGACCGAACATAAAATAGGTAATAGTATGCACAATGATTACTTTCCCTGTGAAATTCAAAAACTCTTTGACATTATCCTTGTCCATATCCCATCTCCATCACGATTTCTGCCAACGGAATGCGTTTAAGCCGCTGCGCGGAGCGAGCGTAGCGAGCGGAGGCGCTGTCGGCTGGATGCGCGGGTTGGCCTGCCTATTGCCTCAACATATGCTCTAATCTAAACCCAAATCAGCCGCATGTTCAACGGCTTCATGCTCGAGCGTGACCATCCACAGATACCAGCCACACGGGAGCGCCACACGCATCTCATTCGGCAGTTGCCAGCAATATGTCTGGGTCTGTTCAAGACGCTCCCAAGATACAAGCGAAGGATGCGTAAAGAGCTTATAGAGCGTCATAGCGGTTTGAATTGCAAGGTCCTGGATTTGTTCCCATGACCACCTTGCATGCTTGACGGCCTGATACTCGTTGAAAGCATCAACACTGGTGAACTGGCGGACCTGACCATCTGGTTCAATGTATCCAGACAGGTTCATAATCTGAGGCCAGCGCACACCTGCGACTATCTCCCCAACCGCCAGAGCAATAAACCGCTCCCACTCGGCGATATGGCCCACGATCTGCCCTAATGTGCGACCATCTGAACTGACACGTAGGGCATCTTGTGCTGTTATCGCTCGAACCACATTGAGATAGAGTGTTACTACATCCGAGTGAAGACTAACAAGAGAAAGACGTCGCTCGGCTGGCGATTGAACGGCAATAGCAACAATTTCCTGATAGAAGACTTCAGCCTTCATAACATAAGTTAAGGTTCGCCCTGGACTCTGCAGGCATTAGCACCAGTGAATGAGGGCAGGCCAACGGCACGCGCTTAAGCCGCTGCGCCGAAGGCGCAGTCGGCTCAAAGCGCGGGTTGGGCGCAGGGTTTCTCCCAAGGATCTCAGTGAGAGTCCAGAAGCACGCAAGGCAGAAACAGTTGTATATTGTTATACGTGGTCTTTAGCACATAGAAATCGGCGGGACCAGGAATCTGATCCAGTGGCCAGGATTTGGCGTCTTTGAAACCGGCCAGCACAACTCTCCCATCGGACGTAAGAATGATGGACACAGGATCGTCATTATCCGGACCGCCCCAGGTGCGCGACCAGAGAATCTCACCGCTACTGTTCAGCCTGATCATCCAGAAATTGTCAAAGTTCATCTCCGGCGTCTGGTACACCTGGGAATAGGCGGCCACCACGTAGCCACCGTCAGGTGCCTGCACGATGTCATAGGCGCCGTCATAGCGTCCATAGCTGGTAAAGACTCTCGTCCACTTCACGTCCGCGTTGGCATCCAGTTTGACGATCCAGGTGTCTTCGCTGGGGAAATTCTCCTGCATACTGGTCGCGCCCACTATGACCGTGCCGCCATCGCGGGTGGGTTTGATCTCGCCAAACCTGTTCTTGGGCCCCTCGGTGAAGCTCTGGCTCTTAAGCACATTGCCTTCGGCATCGAGCACCAGGTAAGAGGTAAAGACCTGCGGTGTCAATACACTGCGGCAATCGGCTGTGCACGTATTGGCCGTGAGAATATAGCGATCCGATCCCCAGACAGTCAGCGAAGTGCCGCTGTCTTCTGCGCCCAGGTCGTAAGTCTTGCTCCAGATGATCTCGCCGTTGGGATTCAGTTTAACCAGCCACACATCCCCTTTGCCATCCTGAACGCCGAACGACACAGTCCGACCGGTCATCAGGAAGTTGCCCTCGGGGGTGGCGATTGTTTCCCCGGCCCATTCATCCTGACTGCCGCCGAATGTCTTTTCCCACACCACACTGCCATCGGGGGCGATTTCCAACAGCCAGGCCTGGTGGGCATTGGGAAACACATACTTACTGCCCGTAACCCAGTAGTGGTCCCCCTTGAGAATGACCGAGGTTACCAGATCGAAACCATTGCTGCCCACCTGGCGCGTCCAGAGCAGGTCGCCGCTGGCGTTGATTTTGATGATCCAGCCGTCGGAGTTGCACCCTACCAGGCAGGGGGTGGGCCCCGTGACGCCGACGACGACCAGGTCGCCGTCGGGCGTTTCCACCACATCGGTCCCGAGATCCGCCTTCCCGTTGTTGTCAAATCGTTTTTCCCAGATAACTGGCGGAGGCGTTGGAATGGTTGCCTGGGGCGATAGTAGGGAGGACAGCGGGCTGGTCGGCCGCGAGAAAGGTGTTGGTGTGGACCTTTCCCCTCTCCCAGAGGCTGCAGAGGCACAGGCGCCCAATAGAAGTAATAAGACAACGATCGCGCGTGCCATGCTTAGGCCCCCCGAAAGTAGGTAATATGCGCCCAACGG
>DAOTYG010000092.1:0-22517 GCA_034435155.1 Anaerolineae bacterium
CCGCAGGTTTGGGCGCAATGACCAGACCAGACGCCGCAGGCGCGCCCAGATGACCGGCTGCATCGGTTGCCAGCCCCTTTCTAACCTGCGGGAGGGTTCAGGGTAGGCAGTTACCGCCCCTGGCTCACTATCGTGCGCCCAGGTGCATGGGCATGATCACGTGGATAAAACCAGTCTTACCCACCGGCTTGAACACGCCGGGGCTGGAGGAGGTGGTCATCTCCAGGGCTACCTGGTCGCTGCCCACGCTCATGGCGCCCAGCACATCAATCAGGAACTTGGCATTGAAGGCAATAACGGCCGCTTCGCCCTCGATGATGGCGTCCACCTCACCCACGTTGTCACCCACCTGGTCGGCGCTGGAGGTGACGACGACCCGGCCCGGCGTCGCCGCTGGTCCGGGGGTCAGTTCCAGGCGCACCACGTTGGCCGCGTCACGAGCGAACAGGGCCGCGATGCGCACGGCCTTGAGGAAATCCGGGATGGACATGATAGCCCGGAGATCATACCGGCTGGGGATGATCTGGCGATAGTCTGGGAAACGCCCCTCGATGAGCCGACTCACCAGTTCCACCGTGGTCAGACTGAAGACCACCTGGTTGGCAGTGACGGTGATCTCCACCGGCTCCGTCTCGTCACCCAGGATGCGGGATAACTCGTTGAGTGCCCGCGCCGGGATGATGACTTCCAGCGGGCCGGCCGGCGGGCCACTGATAGTCTCGCTGCGAACGGAGAGCCGGAACCCGTCGGCGGCCGCCATGGTCAGCATACCCTCGGCGCAGGTGACCAGGACGCCAGTGAGGATGGGCCGGCTCTCATCAGTGGCGGCGGCAAAGGCCACCTGCCCGATCATCTCCCGCAGCAAAGTCGGATCCATCTGGATGCGGTGGTCGCCACCGGCTGTGGGGATGAGGGGAAAATCCTGCGCCTCCAGACCCTTGATGTTGGCCGTAAAGCGCGCGCACTGCAGTTGCAACGCCTGGGTGCGCGGGTTCAATCTCATGTCAATCCGATCCGGGGGCAACGAGTTCACGAAATCGCTCAGCAAGCGAGCCGGGACAGTAGTTGCACCCTCCTCATGTACCTGGGCGCCGATCCAGCAATGGATACCGATCTCCAGGTTGGTGGCCGACAGTTTCAGCCGCCCCTCGTCGGTCTCTAATTTGATATGGCCCAGGATAGGCAAGGTGCTGCGGGTGGCTACGGCCCGGCCGACGATACTCAGGCCCCGGGCCAGGTTCTCTTGGAGACAGGAAACTTTCACGGTGGACCCCTCCTTATAATAGACAAATGCAGCATCTCCCACGGCGAAAGGCTGCCGGCGAGCATGGCGAGCGAGGATATACTACATCTTGTAGTATACTATACTCCTGCCCCAAGTGCAAGAGGTCTTTCTGACATCCGTGCATAACTCCTGTCAGGGAGGGAACAAGTTTTTGCGGCGGCTTAGCCGCCGCAAAAACCTCTATGAGGCATTCTTTCCCCTCTGTCAAACAGGGTCATCTTGACAAGAACAAGGCAGATATGGTATACTGCCCCCCGTTGATAAGTACCCAGCCACCTTACAAGGAGGCTTCTAATGCCATTCAATATCGGGCCGTTCGAGCTGATCCTCATCCTGCTCATCGTCGTCATCATCTTTGGTGTGGGCAAGCTGCCGGAATTGGGCAGTGCCCTGGGCAAGGGCATCCGCGAATTCCGGCGCACTGTGCAAGGATTGGAGGAGCTGGAGGAAACTCAAAAGAAGAAAGAACCGCCCGAGGAAAGCAAATAGGCGCAACTGCCTACCCTCCCGCCGGTTTGGGCGATCTCCGCATGGGAGTGGAGCTGCTCATCCTCTTGCCAGTCACTTTCTAACCTGCGGGGTAACTACCTACCACAAAGGACAAAGTGTACTCCAAGTCGCAAAAGAATCCTTCGTGTCCTGCGTGGTTTTTGTGAAATGACGCCTAGAAAGGAGGTGCATGTCCCCAAGACCGAGGACTGAGGACTGAGGACTATGGACTTTTAACTAGCTAGGAGGTGAGCTAAGCTCTATGAAACTGAGTCGAAGGAACTTTCTCAAGCTCTCCGGGGCGAGTGTTGGCAGCCTCCTTCTGGACTGGACGCTCAGCCCCACCGCCCTGGCCGCTGGCGAAGGCGCGACCTTCCCCCTGCACAAGAAGGTCAGCGAGGCGGCCACCATCTGCCCGTATTGCTCCTGCGGGTGCGGCCTGCTCATCGCCACCGGGCCAGACGGCCATATCATCAACTCGGAGGGCGACCCGGAGAACATCAACAACCGGGGCGCGCTAGATCCCAAATCCATCTCCGTGCGGCAACTCTCCCAAAGTCCACTGCGCCTGCGGAAACCCCTCTATCGCGCACCGGGCAGTGACAAATTCGAGGAGAAGGATTGGGATTGGATCATCACCGAGGTCGCCAGGCGCATCAAGGCTACCCGGGACAAGACCTTTGAGGCCCGCAACGCCGCCGGCGTGACCGTGAACCGCACCACCGGCCTGGCCTTCCTGGGCGGCGCGGCCAACAACAACGAGGAGTGCTACCTGGCCTCCAAGCTCGCCCGCGCCCTGGGCATCGTCTACCTGGAACATCAGGCCCGCATATGACACTCCTCAACGGTGGCCGGTCTCGGCCCCTCGTTCGGTCGCGGTGCAATGACCAATCACTGGGTAGACCTCAAGAACGCTGACTATATCCTCATCATTGGCTCCAACGCGGCGGAGAATCACCCCGCCTCCATGACCTGGGTCCACAAGGCCCAGGATGAGCGCGGCGCCAAGGTCATCGTGGTGGACCCGCGCTTCACCCGCACGGCCTCTCAGGCCGACCTTTATGCCCCCATCCGGTCCGGGACGGACATCGCCTTCTTCGGCGGCCTGATCAACTATATCCTGGAAAACGAACTGTACCACAAGGACTATGTGGTGCACTATACCAACGCCGCCAACCTGATCCACCCGGATTTCAAGACCGCCACGGACCTGGATGGCCTGTTCAGCGGTTTCGACCCGGAAAAGAAATCGTATGATCGAACCACCTGGGCTTACCAGACTGACGCCGAGGGCAAGCCCAAGCGCGACGAGACGCTGCAAGACCCCCAGTGCGTCTTCAGCCTGCTCCGCCGTCAGTATTCCCGCTACACGCTGGAGGTGGTGTCGCGGATCACCGGCTGCCCCCAGAACAAGCTCAAGGCCGTCTGGGACCTCTATGCCCAATCCGGCGCGCCGGACAAGACCGGCAACATCATGTATGCCATGGGCCAGACCCAGCACACCGTCGGCTCCCAGAATGTGCGGGCGATGGCGATGGTCCAGCTCCTGCTGGGGAACACCGGCCGGCCCGGCGGCGGCGTGAACGCCCTGCGCGGTGAGAGCAATGTGCAAGGCTCCACCGATATGGCCCTCTTGGCTCACATCATCCCGGCCTATATGGCCGTGCCGACCTCCAAAGAGCCTGACCTGAAGACCTACATCGAGAGCAAAACCAAACCTGGCGGCGCCTGGTCCGGCGGTTACTGGACCAACGGTCCCAAGTTCATCACCAGCCTGCTCAAGGCCTGGTGGGGGGACCACGCCACCAAAGGCAACGACTTTGCCTACGCCTACCTGCCCAAGGTGGAGAGCGCGGCCAACCACTACTGGATCGCCCTCTTTGAGGCCATGTACGCCGGCCAGATCGAGGGCCTGTGGATCCTGGGGCAGAACCCGGCCGTGGGCGGCCCCAACTCCCGCTTTGAGCGCGCGGCCCTGCGCAAGCTCAAGTGGATGGTGGTCCAGGAGATCTTTGAGACCGAGACCGTGGACATCTGGAAGGAGCCGGGCATCAATCCGGCTGATGTCCAGACCGAGGTCTTTGTCCTGCCGGCCGCCGACGCCATGGAAAAGGAAGGCAGCATCGTCACCTCCGGCCGCCTCATCCAGTGGCGGCCTAAAGTGGCGCAGGCCCCCGGCGAGGCCCGGCCTGATGACGAGATCATCTACCTCATCGGCAAAAAGCTCCAGGCCCTCTATGCCGCCGACCCCGGTCCCTTCGCCGATCCCATCCTCCATCTCACCTGGGACTATGGCGACCCCTACAACGTGGAGAACGTCGCCAAAGAGATCAACGGCTTCTATGCCGCCGACGTGACGGACGACAAGGGCAACGTGGTGGGCAAGAAAGGCACGCTCCTCAACAGCTTTGGCCTGCTCAAAGACGACGGCTCCACCGCCTGTGGGTGCTGGATCTACACCGGCTACTACTATCCCGCCGATGATGGTACCGGCCGCACCATGCCCGCCACCAAACGGCGTGGTCAGAAAGACCCCGGCGGATTGGGCATCTACCCCTACTGGGCCTTCGCCTGGCCGTTGAACCGTCGCATCATCTACAACCGCTGTTCGGCGGACCCGGATGGTAAGCCCTGGTCCGAGGACAAGAAGCTCATCTGGTGGGACGCGGCCCAGAAAAAATGGGTGGGCTATGACGTGCCCGACTTTGTCGTCACCAAGGCCCCCACGGACCCCGGCGGCCGCGATCCCTTCATCATGCGCACTGACGGCAAGGGCGGCCTCTTTGCCACCATGAATGAGGGGCCGTTCCCGGAACACTATGAGCCGCTGGAAAGCCCCCTGCCGGGCAACCTGCTCTCCAGTGTCCGCTTCAACCCCGTGGTCAAGGTCTGGGACACCAACAAAGGCCAGGACATCGGGGATAACGTGGGCACCGCCGATCAGTTCCCCATCGTCGCCACCACGTACCGGGTCTGCGAGCACTGGCAGGCCGGCGGCATGAGCCGCTGGATCGGCTGGCTGACCGAGACCCAGCCCAACATGTTCGTGGAGCTGAGCCAGGAACTGGCCCAGGCCAAGGGGATCAAGAACGGCGACAAGGTGCGGGTCAGGTCAGCCCGGGGCAGCATCGAAGCCGTCGCCATCGTCACGGCGCGCTTCAAGCCGTTCACGATAGACGGGAAAACCGTGCACCATATCGGGATGCCCTGGCACTATGGCTGGGGCGGCCTGGCCCGGGGAGACAGTGCCAACGTCCTGACCCCACATGTGGGCGATGGCAACACCATGATCCCAGAGTACAAGGCCTTCCTGGTGGACATCGAGAAGGCATAGGGGGTGAGAGATGACTAGCAGAATGGCGATGTACATAGACTCCAGCAAGTGTATGGCCTGCCGGGGTTGCCAGGTGGCCTGCAAACAATGGAACGACCTGGAGGGATGGGAGTATTCCCACACCGTCAACACCGGCTCTTACGAGAACCCGCCCAGCCTCTCCCCCCAGACCTGGACCCGCATCAAGTTCATCGAGGTGCCAGACAGCGGCCCGCTGGGTTTCCAATGGCTGTTCCTCAAAGAGGGCTGTATGCACTGCGGCGACCCGGCCTGTGTTAAGGTCTGCCCCACCCGGGCCTTGAAGAAACACCCCCTGGGGATCGTCACCTTCGAGCGGGAGCTGTGCAACGGCTGCGGCTATTGCACCCAGTTCTGCCCGTTCGGCATCCCCAAGTCGGACATCAAGAACCTGCTCACCGGCGAGGCCAAATCCTCCAAGTGCGTCTTTTGCCAGGATCGCACCACCAATGGCCTGCTGCCGGCCTGCGTCAAGACCTGCCCGGCCAAGGCTCTGGACTGGGGTCCCTGGGAGGAGATGGTCAGCAAGGCCCGCGCCCGGGTCGAGGAGCTAAAGGCCAAAGGTTATACGGCGGCCCAGGTCTATGGCGATACGCAACTGGGCGGTCTGGGGCGCATCTATGTGCTGACGAACACGCCGGAGAAATACGGTCTGCCGGCCAACCCGCAGTTCCCGCTCCTGGCCACCCTGTGGCAAGACATCGTGCAGCCGTTGGGCGGCCTGGCCATCGCCGGGACCGCGCTGGCTCTGGGCTTTAACTGGCTGGTCGCCCGGCGCAAGATCAAGGTCGAGCAGACCGGGGAGGAGGGATAACCATGCTGCGCAAAGGCGGTCTGATCCGCGTCTTTAGCACCCAGCAACGGCTGATCCACTGGGTACATACGTTCACCTTCGCGGTGCTGGCCCTCACCGGCCTGTTCCTGTTCTTCCAGGACCTGCGACCATTTGTGATCGCAGATGCCGGGACCGCGAGTCGGTCTCTCCATCGTATGGGGGCCTTGCTCATGGGGGTGCTGCCCTTGCTCTACCTCCTCCTGGACTATCGGAACTTTTTCGCGTCCATGAGACGGCTGCTCACCTGGAGCAAGGTGGACCTGGGCTGGCTGAAGGCGGCTCCCCGGTACTACTTCCTGGGCGACGAAAAGGCCATGCCCCCACAGGACAAGTTCAACACCGGCCAAAAGCTCTTCTACCTGGTCGTGGCCCTGGGCTACCTGGTCTTTGGCGTGACCGGGCTGCTCATGTGGGGCGGCAAGGGCAGTATTGACCCACTGCTCTTCATGCTCTGCGTGCTCCTCCACGACCTGATGGCTATCGCCTGGGTGTCCTTCTTCCTGGTGCACTTTGCCCTGTCGGCCATGCACCCACTCATGAAGGGCGCGTTGGATGGGATGCTCTTTGGCTGGATGCCGGAAGAGTACGTGGAGCACCATCACGCCAAATACTATGCGGAGATCGTGGAAAAGGAGAGGCAGTAACCGCCCTCAGGCTCAGTAGTGGTCGCCGCTGTGAGCGACTCTTACTGAGGTTGAATGGAAAGGCCCCCGGTCACGACTGATGACCGGGGGCCTTTGTTCGGCATCCTGGTTTCCTCAGAGCAGCAACTGGGCATCACCAAAGCTGTAGAAGCGATAACCGGCCTGGATCGCCTCCTCGTAGGAGCGCCGGATCAGCGCCGGGCCGGCGAACGCGCTCACCAACAGCAGCAACGTGGACCGGGGCAGATGAAAATTGGTGATGAGGGCATCCACCGCTCGAAAACGATAGCCAGGATAGATGAACAGGGCGGTTGATCCCCGAAACCCGGTGATGGCCTGCCCGTTCAACTCCTCCGCAGCCTGGGCCGCCGTCTCTAATACACGCACGGAGGTGGTACCCACCGCCACTATGCGCCGGCCCTCCCGCCGGGCCTGCTCCAGGCGGCCGGCTACCTCGGCCGTCAGTTCGCACCACTCGGTATACATGCGGTGGTCTTCTACCCGTTCCTCGCTCACCGGCCGGAAGGTGTCCAGGGAGACGTGCAGGGTCACGAATTCGATCTGGATGCCCCCTTCGCGCAGGGCCTGCAAGAGTTGGGGGGTAAAGTGCAGGCCCGCCGTGGGCGCCGCCACGGAGCCGGGGACATGGGCGTAGACCGTCTGATAGCGCGCCGGGTCGGCCAAGGGAGTATGGATATAGGGTGGCAGGGGCACCATGCCGAGGGTCTCCAGGACCGGGATCACCGGTCGGTCGAATTGGACCACGCGCCCGCCAGCGGCTGTGCGCGCGATGACGGTGGCCTGGAGGCTGACCCCGGCCTCGTTCTCGAAAACCAGGTGTGTCCCCTGCCGGATGCGCCGGCCCGGTCGCACCAGGGTTTCCCAGGTGAGGTCATCGTGGGGGCGGAGCAATAACAGCTCCACCCGGCCGCCGCCGGGCAGCTTGCGCCCGCAAAGCCGGGCATGAAGCACCCGGCTCTCATTGCAGACCAGCACATCGCCGGGTTGCAGATAGTCGCCCAGGTCCCGGAATCGGCGGTGCTCGATCTGGCCCGTGGCGCGATGCACCACCATGAGCCGGGCGGCGTCGCGCGGCTCGAGCGGGGTCTGGGCAATGAGGGTGGGGGGGAGATAGTAATCAAAATCGGCGGTTTCCATGTTCCCTTCCGCGCTATATCATACCCCTTTTTGGGCCAGTCGTCCAGCCGAGTTCACGAGCGTGGCCCATACGTAACACTCTCGGTCCCCCAGGTGACGAAATCGAACAAAAGTGGTATAATCTTCCCTGGTTGAAGGGGGGGCCGATGAAAGAGACATTTCGCCAGGAGATCCAACGTCTGTTACTGGGGTCCCACGCTCCGGCCAGCAGGGATTATCTGGCCCTGGATCAGTTGCCGGCCGCCGAGGCCGAGGGCGTCCTGGCGGTCTGGAATCAGGCCCCCGTGGCGCGCCGCCGCAAGGTGGTGCAGGCCCTGGTGGAGCTTGCTGAGGAGAGCGTGGAGTTGGACTTTGGGGCCTTTTTCCGGCTGATCCTGAACGACCCGGATGCCCAGGTCCGCCAATGGGCCATCGAGGGTCTGTGGGAAGATGAGGATACCCGACTCATCCCGCGCCTGATCGATCTGCTACAGAATGACCCGGCCGAGGCGGTCCGGGCGGCGGCGGCCATTTCCCTGTCCCGCTTTGTCTTCCTGGGGGAGATGGAATATGTGCGGCCCCGGCTGGTAGCGAGCCTGCATGAGGCCCTGCTGGCCGTGATCCGCAACCCGGCCGAGACGGTGGAAGTGCGTCGCCGGGCTTTGGAGGCCCTGGCTTTTGCGGATCGGGCCGAGACCCCCGCCCTTATCGAGGCTGCCTACCATGACGAGAACGAGGATATGCGCCTCAGCGCCGTCTTTGCCATGGGCCGCACCTGCGATCCGGCCTGGACCGAGACGGTTATCAACGAGCTGGCCAGTCCCAGCCCGGCCATGCGCTTCGAGGCCGCCCGGGCCTGTGGCGAGATCGAGGCCGAGGAAGCTCTGCCAGCCCTGATCCGCCACCTGGAGGATCAGGACCGCCAGGTACGCGAGATGGTCATCTGGGCCTTGGGCGAGATCGGGGGCAAAGCGGCTCGCCGGGCCTTGCAAGGCTGTCTGAAAGACCCGGACCCGGGCATCCGGGAAGCCGCTGCGGAAGCCCTGGCCGAGCTGGAGTTCAAGGAGTCAGCCAGCCTGGTGCCGCGACTGGACCTGGGGCTCCCCGAACGATGAGGCAGGCTAGTGTACCCGGTACTCCTGGAGACACCCTGGCTCACCGTGTTCACGTACAGCGTGGTGGCAGACGTGGCCTTCCTGGTGGGCCTGGGGGTAACTGCCCTGGAACTACGGCGATTGGGCATCGCCCGTGGGGATGCGCTCCAGGCCGGGTTCTGGACGCTGCTGGGGGCAGGCGTTGGTGGACGCATCGTCTATGCCCGACTCCACTGGCTGGTCTACGACTCGGATCGGCTGGGGCTGCTGCGATTCTGGGAGGGGGGGCTGTCCTGGTACGGCGCGCTCCTCGGCGGGACGGCACTCCTGGCACTCTATGCCTGGGCTATGGGCCAGCCCTTCTGGACTTACGCTGACGCGGTGGCACCGGCCCTGGCCCTGGGCCAGGCTATCGGCCGGCTGGGTTGCCTGCTCAACGGCTGCTGCTATGGGGCCGTGACTGATAGCCTGTTGGGCCTGAACCTGCCGGACCTCAACGGCATCTATATGCCGCGTTACCCGACCCAGCTCCTGGAAATGCTGGTGCTCCTGACCTTATTCGGGGTGTTGTGGGGATTGCGTCAGCGTCGGCCATTTCCCGGCCTGAGTTTTCTGCTCTATGCCATCGTTTACCCGGCCGCGCGCCTGATCCTCGAGTTCCTGCGCGGCGACGCGGTCATGACCGTGGGTCCGCTGCGGGTCACGCAAATCCTGGGCGGGATCATTTGCGCGGCGGCAATTGCAACGCTGGTATGGCGTCAGGCGTCAAACGTCAAACGTCAGGCGAAGCGGGCCAACATCGCCCCGGCATCGCCCGCCGGGACAGATGGGCGTGATAGTTACCCTGACGTTTGACGTTTTGCGTAACAGGAGTCATTTTGTATCCTATTCTCTTAACCTCCCAAATCGCCGGCTTCACCATCGTCATCACCTCCTATGCCGTGCTGATGGATGTGGCGATCCTGGTGGGGCTGGTGATCGTAGCCAGCGAGGCCCGGCGCATAGGCCTGCCCCTGACGCGCCTGCTGGACCTGGCCTTGATCGTGGTAGTGGCTGGCGTGGCCGGGGCCAGGTTGTACTATGTGCTCGGCAAGTGGGAGGTCTATGGTGCCGATCCCTGGCGTGCTCTCAATTTGGGCGAGGGGGGGCTGGTCTATCACGGCGGGTTATTCGCCGGCCTGTTAGCCGCCTACCTCTACACCCGCTGGCAAAAGCTCTCCTTTCTCGCCGTGTGTGACCTCATCGCACCGGCCCTGGCCCTGGGGGAGAGCATCGCCCGGATCGGGTGCCTGCTGAACGGCTGTTGTTATGGCGCGCCCACCGACAGTTTCCTGGGCATCTATCTGCCCAACTACTACGGCGAATGGGCAGTCCGCTACCCCACGCCGATCATCCAGGGCCTCACCACGCTGGTCATCTTTGGCCTGCTGTGGAGTCTGCGCCGGCGCAAACCGTTCCCGGGTTTCTTGATCCTGCTCTACCTGGTAGTCTATTCCGGCACCCGCTTTTTCATCGAGTTTACCCGCGATCGAGGCCCGCTCATTACCACCTTCGGCGTGGATACCGCCCAGTTGGTCAGCGTCCTGTTGCTTGTCGTGGGCCTGGCCGCGATGATATACCTGTGGCGCCGACACCGCCATCAGCCAAGAGTCAACAGCACCTGATACCTCTACAAACCCGGCCCCCCCCACCGGGTTGACCATCAGACCGGGAGACCACATGACCGAGCGACTCTGGAGCCCCTGGCGAATGCAATACATCCTCAGCGACAAGTCCGGCGACTGCGTGCTCTGCGCCGCAGCCTGCTCCGATGATGACGCCGGCAACTTTGTCCTGGACCGGGGCGAGCACAACTTTGTCATCATGAACCTCTATCCTTACAACAATGGCCATCTGATGGTGGTGCCGTATCGGCACGTGGCGAGCCTGGAGGACCTGGACGATGAGACTCTGAGCGAGGCGATGTGCCTGGTGCGGGATTGCACCGCCTTGCTGAACCAGGTCCTGCACCCGGAAGGGTTCAACGTGGGCATTAATCTGGGCAAGGCCGCCGGAGCCGGTATCCACGAGCATCTGCACATTCATATCGTACCCCGCTGGGTGGGCGATACCAATTTTATGCCCGTGCTGGGGGATACGCGCGTAGTGCCGGAGATGGTGGCCGACAGCTATCAAAGGTTGCGGCGCGCATTGGAAGACAAACGTGAAACGTCAAACGTCAAACGTGAAACGTGAAGTGAACGTGACGCCTGACGTTTGACGCACTACACAATATCACAATGAAGTGAGGAGGGATCATGTCTAACCCTAGAGACGCCGTCATCGTCAGCGCAGTACGTACTCCCATCGGACGGTTTATGGGTAGCCTGGCGGCTATCCCGGCTCCGAAGCTGGGGGCTATCGTCATCAAAGAAGCGATAGCCCGGGCCGGGGTGGAGCCGGCCACCGTGGATGAGACCATCATGGGCTGCGTGGTGCCGGCGGGGCAGGGCCAGGCCCCGGCCCGGCAGGCCTCCATCGGGGCCGGGCTACCGCCCACGGTGGGCGCGCTCACCATCAACAAGGTTTGCGGTTCTGGCCTCAAGGCCGTCATGCTGGCTGCGGCCATGATCCGGGCTGGCGACGGGGAGGTGTTCGTGGCCGGGGGCATGGAGAACATGAGCCTGGCGCCATACCTGCTGCCCCAGGCCCGGGCCGGCTATCGCCTGGGCAACGGCACCTTGGTAGACGCCGTGGTCCATGATGGCCTGTGGTGTGCCTTTATGGATCACCACATGGGCAATTCAGCCGAGTTCATCGCCCAGCAATACGGCATTACCCGCCAGGAGATGGACGATTTCGCCTTCCAGAGCCACCAGAAAGCCCTGGCCGCCATCGCTGCCGGCAGGTTCAAAGCCGAGATCGTGCCGGTAGAGATACCGCAGCGCAAGGGGCCGCCGGTGGTCTTTGACACCGACGAATGTCCCCGGGCCGATACCACCCTGGAAGCCCTGGCAAAGCTAAAGCCGGCCTTCAAACCCGACGGCCAGGTGACGGCCGGCAACTCGCCCGGTATCACCGACGGGGCCGCTGCCACGGTGGTGCTGAGCCAGGCCCGCGCCGATGCGCTGGGACTCAAGCCTCTGGCCCGCATCACCGGCTACGCCCAGGCTGCCGTGGAGCCTCAATGGCTTTTCATCGCGCCGGTCCACGCCGTGCGCAACCTGCTCCAGCGCACCGGAACCAAACTGGAAGACTATGACCTCATCGAGGCCAACGAGGCGTTCGCGGCCCAATGCCTGGCCGATGGCAAGGAGCTGGGCTGGGATTGGGACCGGGTGAACGTGAACGGCGGAGCCATCGCGTTGGGGCATCCCATCGGGTGCAGTGGTGCGCGCGTGCTGGTGACGCTGATTCACGCCCTGCGGGAGCGGGGTCTGCGGACCGGCATCGCCACGCTGTGCCTGGGCGGGGGGGAAGCCGTGGCATTGAGCGTGGAATTGATATAACCCTGGGGTAACTGCCCACCCTCCCGCAGGTTGGGGCGCAATCTCCGCATGGGAGTGCGCTGCAATGAGCTGCTCACCCTGTTGCCAGCCACTTTCTGACCTGCGGGAGGGTAGCCGGGCAGGCAGTTACCCCTGACAAAAGTTATGCCCGGATGTCAAGCGGCCCGTGTTGCCAGGAAAGGCCATTTATGGTATACTATATCTGTCCTCCCTGGGCCCTTAGCTCAGCGGCAGAGCGACCGGCTCATAACCGGTTGGTCACAGGTTCGAATCCTGTAGGGCCCACCAGGTTAGGCCCGCGTTGTTCAGGGGCTGGGGGGCAATAAGCGCGTCGGGGCGTGGCGCAGCTTGGATAGCGCGCTTGAATGGGGTTCAAGAGGTCGGCGGTTCGAATCCGCCCGCCCCGACCAGTGGTATTCGACCTCGGCCATAGCCTCCACCACGCGGCACCTCTCGGAAACGGGCCAGGTTGCGGGCGGCCCCCACCTGGTAGATGAAATAGATCACCGCCTCCGCCACGGCCCGCGGGAAATCGGGGCTGGTGGGCCGCACGGTGGCAGATCGGCCCCCTACATCCTCGCGGATCGCCTGGGCCAGGGCCGGGTATGTGTTGTAGTGGGCGCAGGCCAATTGCAGTGCGGCGTGGCCCGGGCCGGCGCGACCTCCGCATCGGTGAGGATGACCGGCGCATCCGGGTGCATGGCCGTGCCGGCGGACACCGGGCCTGGCGAGTCCCAGAAAACAATGGCCCCTACCCCGGTGACGAGCTGGCTCACGACCGGCCGGTCTACCTCATCGGCGAACTCCACCCGCAGCCGGTTCCCGGCCACCACGACCCGGGCACGCACGCCAGATGCGTCCAGGCGGCGCTGCACCACCGCTCCCACGCCCGCCAGCCCGGCATATACGCCAGGGCCTGCCAGCCCTTGCCGGGGGCCGGCACGCGCTAACCCGCCACTCTTTATACTATCCCAAACCCCCACCCGGCCCGCACCTCCGCCAGCACCGCGTTGAGCCGGGCCAATGTCTCCTCGTCCGGCGGCTCCCCCTCGGCACTGAGGACGACGCGGAAGGTGAAATCCAGCCCCGGCGCGGTGGCGAGCAGTTGCTCGACGGCCTCGGCCAGGGCTGACAGCTCCGCCGGCCCCAGCGTGGTTTCGGCCACCATCGCCCGGACCGGCCGCCGGACCCGCGTCGCCAGGGACAGCGGGCCAATCGGCTGCTCCACCAGCAACAGGCCGCGCTCTACCGCGTGCTGGACGGCGCTGAGGAAGCGATCCTCCGAGATCGCCCGGCCCAAGACGCGGGTCTCTACCGCTTCCTTGATCGCGCGCAGCGACGGGGCCGGAGTGTCCGTGTACGCGAACGCTGCCACCACCGTGTCCGGCGTCAGGGGAATCTCCTCGACGACCTGGAAGACGACTTCTTGGGCCGCAACCGGGGAGCAGGGCCAGGGACCGCTGTCGGCGACGCGCTCGAAGAGGCGCAGGCGGAGCGCTTCGTCCAGGCCCTCCTGCAGCACCCCCCAGGGGAGGCGATACCCGCGGCGGGCGGCCAGGGCCTCCGCCAGCGATTGCGCCGTGGCCCGGCCCGCTGTCCAGGCCTCGGGCAGGGATGACAGAGTCAGGTCCGCGCCGCGAACGGGGGCCGGCGGTGCCAGGAGTTCCAGGTCGTCCGATAGCGGACCTTCGGGCAGCGGCTCGCGGTAGCAGGCAATCTGACCGAGCCGGGCCATCAGCAACCCGCGCCGGACCGCCGCCTGGACAGCCTCATCCAACATCGCCGGGTCGTGCAGGCGCGGGGCGCGCTGGCCGTCAAAATAGGCGCGCCAGACCCGCAGCGGGACCGGCCCACCCGGCGTGGGCCACAAGCCCTCGACCGCGCCCGGCTTGAGCAACTCGGCCTCCAGGCTGTGCAAGATGGCCGTGCTGGCCGGCTGTATCTCCAGATCGGGCCGGCGCAGCACGTCCTCGTCGGGTGGGATGCGCCAGAAGGTACGCGCCGAGCCGTCGCCCCGCACCAGCCGCAACACGAGGGTTCCTTCCTGTACCCCGCGCCGCAGGGACGCATACAGCACCGCCGGCCGCAGGAGCCGGGGCAGGCGGGAAAACTGTCCGAAGGCCGCCATCAGGTCGGCGGCGCGCTTGCTTTCTTCTTCAGGACGCCAGAGGCCCAGGTAGCTGCCGGGCAGGAGCAATTCAGGGTCAATAGTGGTGACGAGGATGCGTTCTTCTTCGCTGAGCGTCGCCTTGATGCGGTCGAAGGCCAGGCCCTCGGCGTGGCGGAGGGTCTGCACCCGCACCGCGCCCGTCTCGTCCACGGCCGCCAGGAGGTTGTAGGCGGCGACCACGGTCTCCGGGAGGTTGTTGGTGGCCGCGTTCTTGTATTTGGGCAGCTCGCGCTTCTGCTGGTCGGTGAGCAGCCTGTGGTACTCGTCCACGTGTTCCACCCGGTCCCAGCCCAGCCAACGGCGGACCTGCTCCCGCAGCCCGGCCAGGCGCGAGGCCTCCGGCACCAGGGCGACCACGTTGTTGCGGTAGATGCGGGGGTTCTGCGGCCCGGTCACCTGGTCAAAGTAGGCGGTCACCGCGGCCGGGAGCGGTTTGCCCGGCTCCACGGCGCACTCTGGCCCCAGCACCAGGTAGTGCAACTGCAGGTTGTCGGGTATATCACCCGGATCAACGGGCAGCATGTGTGGCTCCACCCCCGGATCGGCCTCGCGGAGCGCGGGCACGGCGCGGATGCGGCGACGCAGCTCGGCGTCTATGTCACCCTCGTTCAGGTGCTCCATCGCCCGGACGTGGATGTGGTTGAGGTTGGGGTGGGTGCTCAACCGCCAGACTTCCGGGTCCTCCACCAGGAACCAGGACAGGCCCCGCCACTTGCGTAAGCCTTCCTCCAGCGCGGCCGGGTCCACCGCCGGGTGGGCCAGCAGCGCCACCAACTCGGACGGCGCGGCGCGCTGCCCCGGCGGGTGCGAGTGCAGGAACGTGGCGACCACGGCCTGCTCGACCTCGCGCTGCTGTAAGGTGGGCAGGCCGGCCTGGACCTCCCGGGCCTTCGCCAACTCGCCGCTCAGGATCGGCCCCCACTTCTCTCGCTCCTGGCAGATGGGGATCAGCTCGTTCAGGGCCGGGGAGAGGGCCGGACCATCGGCGCTCAGCAGCGCATAGGGGCCGACGAGCGGGGACGGATCGCGCCCGGCCGTCTCGCGCAGGGCGTAGGCCAGAAGGCGCAGCGCGCCCCGCGTGCGCTGGAACTGGTCGTACTGGGTCCACTTCTGGTACAGCACCTCGACCAGATCGGGGTGAAAGGGGTAGCTGCCCATCATGCGGTCGTAAGTGGCCTGATCGCGCTGGGCGTCTCGCACCGGCAGGCGTTGCAAGGCCACCATGACCGCGTCCACCACCGGCCGGCGCTCGGCCTCTCCCGGCACCGCCTCGAACAGGCGGCGGCGCAGCACCTCGGCCACGTCCTCGCGGGTGACCGGCTCCACCGGCTCGGCGATGCGGCCAAAGATGTCCTCCAACGCCCCCAGGCATTGGAGGCCGGTCGTATCGTTGGCTTCCACCTTGGAGGCGATGAGCGCGGCGACCAGCGCCGCACGATCCACCCTGGCCGTCGCCTGGGTGAGCACCTGGTAAAAGTCCTTGAGCGCGCCAAAGTAGCGGGGGTTGTCCAGGACCAGGTTGCGATAGTACCAGACGGCCTCGTCCACCAGCACCAGCGCGCCCAGCCCTTCTTTTTGCGGCGCGCGCAGCAGGTCCACCAGCAGCGGCTCGGCCGGGACCTTGAATTCCTCGTCGTGGCTCTTGAGGCGAGTGTAGCCCACGTCGCCGGCCAGTTGGTAGGCCAGCGCGCCCCAGGGCGTGCGGACGCGGCGGATGTGCCCGTCGGGGCCGCGGACCTCCAGCCCTTCCACCACGTCGAACTTGTCAAAGGGGAGCAGGGCCACCCGCGCCCGGGGCGGCTGGGCCAGCCCGGCAAAGGTGACGAACTCGTGCACCGTACCCTCACCCCCCGGCCCCCTCTCCCCACGGGGCGAGGGGGAGTCTGACCAGGGGAAGCGACCCTCGGCCAGGTGGAGCAGGGTGATGAGGGTGTGGGTCTTGCCGCCGCCGTAGGCCACCTGGAGCTGCTGGACCGGCTTGCCGCCTTCCCCGGCCAGGCGCAGGAGCACGTCCCGCACCAGTTGCTTCATGCGGAAGGTGGGGTAGGTGCGGGCGAAGAACATCGTCGCCTCGCGGTAGACGGCGGGCGATTCGCCGGTGCGCACGCCGTTCAGGTCGGCGGCGAACTCGTCCAGGGTGAGCCGGCCGGTGCGGACGTCGTCGCGCAGGGTGCAGAGTTGGTGCCAGGGAGACGTGGTCATGGGGTTACTCCTTTGCTCGCACCCACGCTCTGCGTGGGTGCGAAACGCCGGGTCGCGCGGTCAGGGCCGTCTCGTCTGCCTCGTGCCCACGCTGAGCGTGGGCACGAGGCAAACTCGCGCAGACCCTTGAAGGCGCGTACACTCAGTTTGGTGATCATATTGCTTCTCCTGGTTTACCTTCCATCGTAGGCAGAGACGGCTGTTCGGCAACCGATAGGGTTTCCTTCCCCCTCCCCCACGCCACCAACGCCTCCAGCAGCGTCCGCTCCTTGCTCTTGGGCGCGGCCATCTCCAGCACGGCCTGGGCCACGGCCCAGAAGAGATCGTTCTGGGCCAGGCCGCGATCCTCCGTGTAGGCGTGCAGTTTCCCGGTGTCGCCGGACGCCCACAGCCATACCAGCCGCTGGAGCATGTCCACCAGGGGCAGCAGGCCGTTGGGATGGGGATACCCCAGGTCGTCGCGGGTGCGCTCGTCCCAGCGAGCCAGACGTAAATCGCTGCCCCCGGCCTTGACCAGCAGGCCGCGTGGCCCGCGCAGGTCGTTCAGGTCCAGGCCATAGCCCTGGGAGAGCAGGATGCATTCGCCGACCGGAGCCGCGTCCAGGCCAAAGATGTTGCGGTGGATCAGGTAGTAGCGGGTCCACTCGTCCAGGCCCTCGGTGGAGTGGCCCTTGAGGATGCGGCCCAGGGCAAAGTCGGCCACCAGGCGGCGCACCTCGCGCAGGAACTCGCTCACGGTGAAGGGGGAACCGTCTAAACGGCGCACCTCGTCGTAAGCGGAGTACGACTCCAGGGCCGGCCCCACGGCCGCCCACACAAAGTCAGCCCCGCCGATGCCGGCGTCCCAGAAGTAGCGCAGCCGCTCCGTGACGCGCTCCTGCATGGCCCGCCGCACGGCGGAGTAGCGGCCCACGCCCGCTCCCGCCGGCCGCTTGCGGCAGACCAGCCAGATGGAGGAGGCCAGGGCCGCGCTCTCCTGACCACGGGGCCGGTTCGTCATCTCGGTATCAATGGGCCAGGAGGCGGTGACGGTGAAGCCAGCCCCGATCATGGCCGTGACCAGCGTTTCCCAGGCCACGGGATCTTTGTGGGCGAAGACGACGACCATCCGCCCGTCAGGGGTCAGGGCTTCCCAGGCGCGGCGAAAGGCGGCGGCCATACCAGTCTCGTACCCGGCTCTGCCTTTGCGCCCGGTCTCTTCGTCCCTGGTTTGTTGGACAAGTTCGTCGGCTTTGGGCGTGAGCGGTGAGGCGAACACGTCCGGGTACTGGTCGCCCACCGTGCGCCGCAGCCAGACGTAGAAAAAGTCGGAGAGGTCAGCATACGGGATGGCGTCGTAGTAGGGAGGGTCGGTGACGACGGCGTCCAGTGAGCCGGCAAACGGCGCCGTGGCCGATTGATATAGCGTCACCGGAGTTTGAAGGCCAGCAAATGCATCACTATAGAGATTCCCAATCACCCGCATGGTGTAATTGAGCAATGCTGGAAAACCACCGCTTGTCTCCCGCAGAATCCCGGCTTCCGCAAAATCCCACGTTATGGGAAGGGCGAAGCGGTGGAACAGATGAGTAATCTGCTCATTGGACGTATACCAGGTGCATAGCGAGGAGTTATAGTCGAGAGCTTTTGCCAGCACACAGTAGATATTCCCGATGATAGCCTCCACCCACTCCTTGGGATACCCTAACCGGCGCATCTCCTCGCGGGCAGCGCGGGTCCATTTGACGAAAGTGACCAGGGCCAGGAGTTGGCGCGGGGTAAAGAGATCGGCCCAGGTCTTGAAGCCGTAGAGGGGCACGCGGAAGCCGAGTATCTCTGGGCCGGGCAGCGGCTCGGTGGGCAGGCCGTAGGGGATCTGCGCGGCGGCCGCGGGCAGGGCCTGGGCAGCCGCCAGGGCCGCCCCTACCTCTTCGGGCGTGGGCAGGCGGTATTCCTTGCCGTGGTCGGTCTCCACCACCACGGCGGTCATCCGCGCGCCCAGCTTACCCTCGTGACCGCACTGCTTGATATAGTCCGGGGTGAGGAGCGTGCCGCAGATAGGGCAGCGGGACTTGGCCCCGGCCATGGTGCCTGGGGGCACTTTGTCGCGCGGGCCGGGGGTCCAGATCGCAAAATTGACCCTCACCCCCGGCCCCTCTCCCTGCCAGGGAGAGGGGGGCAGAATCCGCAACGCCCGGCGCTTGTCCTCTTTCTGGCATAGCCACAGGGTCTTGAGCAGGGGCACCTCGGCTCCACAGGCCGGGTCCGGGCAGGGGACGGTGCGCGCCCAGAGGTAGGCCACCGTGGGCTGGCCGTTCACCGTGGGGTAGTACGGCTGCAACTCCTCCCGCGCCCGCTCCAGAACCCACTGGCCCCAATAGCGCACGTGGGCCGCCAGGTCGCCCTGGAAAGATGAAGGATGAGGGATGAAGGATGAAAAGTCGAGCTGCGTACCCGACGGCTCCACGGCTGACACGCCTCCATCCTTCCGCCTTCCGCCTTCCGCCTTCGGAAGCGGCCAGGTCTTTCCTGCCAATCGCTGCGGGAACTCCAGGGTGCACTTGAGGATGAACCAGGCCACCGGGTTGTAGTCGTTGGCTGTCACGTCGCAGCCCAGGCGCATGGCCTCCAGGGGGATGGCCCCGCCCCCGGCGAAGGGGTCCAGCACGCGGGGGGCGCGCCCGCCGCAGGCTTTGCGAATCTCACGGCGGAAGTAGGCCAGGGCCGGGCCGTTCTCCGTGCCCCAGTGGGTGATGGACTCGATCTTCTTGAGCAGCTCGTCCCGGCTGTGCTCGTCGCCGGGGTCCGGCAGGAGGGCGGCGATGAGGGCGGCGCGGCAGGCAGCCAGGGGCCGGCGGGCCGGCCAGATGTGCAGCGTGCTGATGTGGCCGTGCCGCACGTTCTTCTCGTGGCGCGAGTCCTCGGAGACCTTTTTCAGGGGGAAAGCCTGTTCGATGAGGCGGCGTGGGGTCATGGGGCAAACCACCTCTGTAAAGCACCGGCAAAACGTAGAAAAGCGGGTTCGGTGTGACCTTGCAGACTGACTGTCTGAGCCAGTTCCAGGTAGATGGCTGAGGATCGGGGCTTGCGTACCTGCCGCAAAGCTGCTTCCATCGCCTCCTTGGGGCGGGGCGGTTTGGGTGTTTCGGGCGGCCAGTGCCCCTCTTCCGCCAGCCAGGCGCGCAGGGATGGCTGGCAATCCGCCCAGCCCAGGCAGGCGGCCACGTGGGGTGAAGCGCTCCACACCCACACTTCCAGTTCCGGGTCAAGGACAACCACCTCGGCCCGATCCGGCCAACTGTTGTCTGCCAGACGCGCCTTCACTTCCTCGGCCAGTGTCCTGGCTTCGACCTGTTCCCGGCCACAACCTTCCCGGTCGAACATGACCAGGGCGTAGCCATAGCTCCTGGCAAACGGCCGTAGGAAATCGTGCGCTTCGTTCAGACAGCCGGGATCCCGGCGTGGGTGGACAAACGTGTCGTACTCCAGGGGGCGGATGCCCAGCGACCGGGAACGTCCCAGCAACCCTTTGACCGTCTGCTCCATGTTCTTATCGGCGACCAACACAACCAGGTCTTTCATCCCAGCACCCCGCTGGCAAAGAGAGTGCCCAGGTCGGTTTCCCCCCGCCACTCCCGGAGAAGGGGATGCTCTGAACCGCGCACAATGTCGGTCGCCCCTTCGCCGGTGCGAGCGAAGCAGAGCACCTGTTCCGGCTCGGCCAGGCTCAAGATCACCGGCGAATGGGTGGCCAGTAGCACCTGAGCGCCATATACCGAAGATAGGGACTGCAATACCGTCTCGACCGCACGAGGGTGGATGCCGTTCTCCGGTTCCTCGATCAAGTAGATGCCCTCCAGGTCCGGGATGTAGGCCAGGATAGTCAGGGCCAGCAGACGAAGTGTGCCGTCGGATACCAGCCAGGAAGGGGCTTGCAGACCGGTCTCATAATCCAGCATCAGGTAGCGATGGCGATCTTCTGGCCGTTCTACGGTACGGATGGCTCGCAGGTCGGGCAGGGCGGTGCGAACATGGACCACCCACTCCTGGAGGCGCTGGGGCGCACGGTCCTCAAGATCCTTGACCACCCACGGCAGGTTGGAGCCATCGGGCTGAAAGCGGCGGGGGCTGCCTGGTGGACTGGGACGGCGCAGGGCGGCGCTGTTCAAGGCCAGGTGCTGCACCCCTTCCAGCAGCAGGCGGCGAAACCAGATAGAGAACGGAAATTTCTCCTCGTCTTCGGGCAGGTTGGCCAGGGCCGAGCGCCGGGGCCCGAGGCGAAACAGGTTGTTCCAATCGGAGGTTTCGGAACGAAAGTAATCGTTGCCTGATTCCGGGACTTTGTTGAGCACGCGACGCCAACCGGCTGGGGTCCGCTTACGCGGTGGCCGGATAATCGAGTCAGGCGGTGGTTCAGGCATGGGAAAGAGGGATCGTTGTCCTGGCATTCGCGCTTCCTGCCCGGTTGCTGCCGACCTCAGCCACAGGGTCTCGGCCAGCAGGCTGGTTTCCCTGGTCTCCGGATGCAAACCCACCCGTATTTCGTAGCGCGCCCGGGCGTAGCCACTGTTAGACCGGTATCGCAGGGCTTCGGGAACGACCGCCTCCACGACAAATTCAAAGGTGCCGCCCTGGCGCATCCAGCACAAGTCGCGCACATCGGGAGCACGAGCAGCCACAGCTGCGGCCACCCCCTCTTTTTCCTGCACTACGTCGGACAGAAAGGCCACCACGTCCAGGAAGGTGGACTTGCCACTGGCGTTGGGGCCGATCAACACCTGAAAAGAGTCCAGAGACTGACTGACGTAACGCAGGCAGCGATAATTCAGAACCTCAATTTTGGCGAACATGGCGGATTCCTTTCAAGAGCAAGCCCACGATATGCCGGCCAGATGTGCAGCGTGCTGATGTGGCCGTGGCGCACGTTCTTCTCGTGGCGCGAGTCTTCGGAGACCTTTTTCAGGGGGAAGGCCTGTTCGATGAGGCGGCGGTCGGTCACGGCTTCTCCTCCGCGGTCAGGCGGGCCAACTGGTCTCGCACGCGCAGCACGAACTCGCCGGGCCGCACCATGGTCACGTTCGGGTGACCGGGTTGGAAATGGCGCACGTTAAACGTAACCAACCACGGGCAGCCTTCACGCCACGCCGCCACCAGGATCGGCAGATCCGCCGGGTCGGCCAGTCCGAGGTGAGGCTGGAGGTCGGCCGGCGATGGATCGGGCACCACACGCAGGCAGCGTCCGACCAGGAGTCGGAATGTGGGCACTGTGGAAGGCAGCTTCTCGGCTAGATTGCGCTCGGCCTCAGTCACGGCCTGCTGCGAGGTGAGGGCTTCGATCAGCGAGATCTCGGCCAGGCGGAGAACGAGCAAACTGGCCCCGTGCTCGCCCGGCGCGGCGGCCCCGGCAAAGAGCACGTCGGCATCCACAAATACTCGGGGCCTACGCAGGTTGGTTGGTGGCATCGTGTTCTCGCCCGTATCGTTCGCGCTGGACGCGCAGACTGTCCAGTAGCTCTCCGATGCTCAAGCCAGCCTGTAGCCGCACCCGCTCGATCTCGCGTGCCAGTTCCGGCACCATGGGGGCCAATGGTGTCAGCACGAAGAGGCCGTCCAGGTCTACCAGGCGGAAGGCATCGCCGGGTCGGATACCG
Organism: Anaerolineae bacterium; assembly: GCA_034435155.1. Lineage (GTDB taxonomy): Bacteria > Chloroflexota > JAHJIN01 > JAHJIN01 > JAHJIN01 > DAOTYG01. The sequence continues at coordinate 22,327 of DAOTYG010000092.1, forward strand.
TACTTTTGGCGCAGTTCGGTGGGCAGTGTTAGAGTGCCCCGCTGACGCACCTGAATCGTCGCTTCCATTGCGTCCTCCTCCTCCGAAAATAGCCCCCTCGCTCGCGGCGGGTGTGCCACCCGCCGCCGGCGCGGGGTCGCAGACCCCGCGCGAGCACATCGGCGTATTTTCGTGCCACGGGATGCGCCCCG
>DAOTYG010000093.1:0-5128 GCA_034435155.1 Anaerolineae bacterium
GGCGGGCATGGGGCGCGGGGGCTGGGGTTTCAGCGACATGGCTTTCCTCCGGGGGCGTGATTAGCTGGTGCAGGGGCCAGTATACCACAACTGAACCGAGTTCGCCAACGGTATCCTTGAAAACGGCTCGCCGTGCCTTCCAGGGCGGAGTAGAACTGCCCCCCCTTATCAACCAGGATGCGCGCGGGGAGGCCATATTGGCAGAAGGCGAGATAGAAAGTGTACAACACAGCTTCCTGGTCCTTGGTGAAGAAGAAACGCAAGGCCAGGAGATAGCGGGAGTAGTCATCAATCACCACCAGGGCATAGACCTTACCCAGGCACGTCTCCTCCAATTCGATGAGGTCCGCTTGCCACAGCATGTTAGGACGGGGCTTCTCGAAGGGAGTGATAGCCCCTGCCCTTCGCTGGGGAGGAACCCACACCCCACGGCGACGGAGGATGTTGTAGACCGTCTGGCGGGTGAGCTTGATTTGGTGTTCTTCCAGGGCATGGGCGATATTGGGGCAGGTGCGTTGGGTATCCTCCTCGCAGTAGTAGCCAACGATGAGCTCCTCGATCCAGTCAGCCGTGCGGTGGCTTGCCCCCCGCGGTCGGTTGAGGAAGACGGCGAGCTCGCCGGTCTTCTCGAACTCTTCGTAGCGGCGCAGGTAATCCCGGATCGTCTTGCGATCATGGTTGAAGCGCCTGGCGGTTTGAGAGATGTTACCGTGAATGCGCGCATAGCCGCCCACTTGCAAGCGATGGCGAACAAGGGGGTGATCCCACAGACTTTTCATCCTGGTTACCTCCTTTCTTTGGTACCTGGGAAGATTTTACCACAACTGGTGAGTTTTGTCTTTGTCCAGAGTGGGGAGTTTTAGCTCTGACGGAACACCTCCTGGGGGGCTTTACACAGAAACCCTCTTGTGATATAATATAGAACAAATGTGCTAAGACGCTGTCGCGGCCGGACCAGGTCTGTTCTCTTGGTTATAGTATACCAGACCAGGCCCCATAAGTCAAGATGTGAGGTGTAAAATGAATACTCCACCCACCAGAAAACTGCTCGACCAGGTGCGCGATGTGCTGCGCCTCAAGCATTATTCGATCCGCACCGAAGAAGCCTATGTGGACTGGATCCGCCGCTTCGTCCTCTTCCACGGCAAACGCCACCCCCAATTCCTGCGCCAACGCCACAAACTCGCCATCATACGCTGTGCATCCGCTCCTCGCTGCCAGCCTCAATACGTCCGACGACACAACCTCGTACTCCTGCCCCATCACCAGCGCTTGCGCCTCATCCGTCACCTGTTCCGCTCCGAATCCTTCAGGAAGGCTCGCTCTGCTCGCCCTGTCCGTTCGCTACTCAAGATGTAACTACCTGCCACAAAGGACAAAGTCCCAAAAGAATCCTTCGTGTCCCTTCGTGTCCTCGCTCGCGGCGGGTGTGCCACCCGCCGCTCGCGCGGGGTCGCAGACCCCGCGCGAGCATACCGGCGTATTTTCGTGCCACGGGGTACGCCCCGCGCGTGGGGAGCTCCTCCGCAAGCGGCAGCGGTGGAATCCGGCTTCCGCCGCATACTAGACCCAGTTGACAAACAACACGGTTGCTTCGTGGTTTTTGTGAAAGGATTCCCCCCCAGGTGGTTACCTTAAGATGATGATCTCGCTATTGAGGCTGCGCCTATTGGCCTGAAGGGTGAACAGTTACGACGTTCTTACGCATTGATTTCATCGCCAGGTAGACCCGTTCCGCCGTGGCCGGCAGGCGGTCTATCCACACCCCCACGGCGTCATGGATGGCGGCCAGGATGGCCGGGGCCGTGCCCAACGTGGTCATCTCGCCGATGCCGATGGCCCCATAGGGGCCGGTGGGGTCAGGGATCTCCAGGATGATGGGCACGATCTCGCGGGGCATGTCCCAGACGGTGGGGATCTGATACTCGCTCAGGCGGCGGGTGCGCGGCACGCCCTGGACCTGCACGTACTCCTCAGTGAGGGCATAGCCCACGCCCATGTGGATGCCGCCGTTGATCTGACCGATGATCATCTCCGGGTTCACGGCCTGCCCCACGTTGTGCGCCGCCCACATTTTGAGAATTTCGACCTCGCCCGTCTCCGTATCCACTTCCACGAGGGCGATCTGTGTGCCACCGCCATAGCCGATGTGGGGGTCGCACTGGCCGCGGCCGGTGGGGTCACTGCTCCAGCCGGTGGTGGGTCGGGCGCTGCGGCCGTGATACGTGACCGTGGCGCTCACCAGCCGCTGGCCGGTCTCCTCGCGCAAGGCGCGGTCCCGTTCCGCCAGGGCGGCCTGGCAGGCGCGCACCACGGCGTTACCGCTCATGTAGGTGTGCCGGCTGGCCGAGACGCTCCCGGCATTCGGCACCGCCGCCGTATCCACCAGGGCAAAGCGCACCCGCTCCGGCGGGATGTCCAGGGCCTCGGCCGCGCACTGGACGAGCACGGTCTGGACCCCCTCGCCCACATCCGTTGCGCCGCAGCGGATCGTGGCCCCGGCGATGTTGCCGCCCTCATCCAGTGTCAGGTCCACGGTGGCCGTGCTCTGGTCGTCAAAGCCGAAGGAGTAGCCCACGTTCTTGTAGGAGCAGGCCAGGCCGATGCCCCGGCGCTTCCAGGGGGCCGACGGCTGGCCCAGGTCCGGGCGAACCCAATGGTCGCCTTCCTCGCGCCAGCCGGCCGCCAGCGCGGCCTCGCGGCACGACTCCCACAGACCCAACCCTTCGTGCATAGGGTTGCCGGTGATGGTGAGATCGCCGGGCCGGAGCAGGTTCTTGAGCCGGATCTCCACCGGGTCCATCCCCAACGTCTCGGCCAGCCTAGTCATCTGGGCCTCATAGCCCACCGGCGGCTGGGTGGCCCCAAAGCCGCGCATGGCCATCGTGACCGCGTTGTTGGTGAGGACGCCGTAGACATCAACCCTGGCGTGGGGGATGCGATATGGGCCGGCCATGAAGGAGGCGGCGTTGTTCAGCACCGGGATGGTGGTGGAAGCATAGGCCCCGGCGTCGGCCACACAATGGGCCTCCACAGCCACCAGCGTGCCGTCGCGTTTGGCCCCGTGGCGATAGGTCATGTAGAAGGGATGACGCTTGCCGGTGCGGGTGGTGACCTCCTCGCGGGTGAAGGTGATCTTGACCGGCCGGCGCGTCACAAAGGCGGCCACCGCCAGCAGGTGCTGGATGTGCATGTCCTCGCGCCCACCAAAGGCCCCGCCCACGGCCGGGATGATCTCGTGGACCTGGTCGGTGGGCAAATCCAGCAGGTGGGCGATCTGGTGCACGTCGTCGTGGGCCCACTGGCCGCCGTCAATGATGGTCACACGGCCCTGCTCGTCTATGTAGCCGATACCGGCGTCCGGCTGGGTGTAGACGTGCTCCACGTAGGGCGTGATGTACGTACCCTCTACGATGACGTCGGCCTCCGCAAACCCGGCCGCGATGTCGCCCTTGTGGATGTGTATCTCGCACAGGATGTTGCTCTCGCGCCATTCCTGGACCAGCGGCGCGCCCGGTTCCATCGCCTGGTGCGGATCGTCCACCACCGGCAGCACCTCATAGTCCACGCGCACCAGGCGGCACGCCTCCTCGGCGATGGCCTCCGTTTCGGCCACCACCAGGGCGATGCGGTCGCCCAGCCAACGCACCTTGTCGCCCGCCGGGATAAAGACGCGCTGGTCGTTGGAGCCACCGATGCTGTACTCGTTCACCGGCACGTCCTGGGCCGTGATCACCCGGACGACGCCGGGCAACGCCTCGGCGGCCGAGGTGTCTATGCGCACCACGCGGGCGTGGGGCTGGGCCGCCCAGACGACCTTGCCGTAGAGCTGGCCGGGCAGGTTGAAATCGGTGGGGTACTTGCGGGTGCCCCGCACCTTGGAGGGGGCGTCAATGCGGGGGATGCTGACACCGAGAACCTTCGTCTTCGTCATCACACCACCTCCACTCGTATAATATGTGCTCGCGCGGGGTCTGCGACCCCGCGCCCGGCGGCGGGTGACCCAATCCGGCCTGGGCCGGGCACACCCGCCGCGAGCATGAACATCGCACACCTCGCTGTACGTGGGGTAGACATTCCTGTCTACCCGGCGGCAGGTCGGAAAACCTGCCCTACGTCCTGGGTGCGTTCGGCGGCCAACAGGATGGCGTCCACGATCTGGAGATAGCCGGTGCAGCGGCACAGGTTGCCGGAGATGCCCCGCTCCACGTCCTGGCGGGTGGGGTGGGGGTTCTCGTCCAGCAGAGCCTTGGCGGCCATGATCATGCCCGGCGTGCAGTAGCCGCATTGGGCGGCGGCCCGGTCAATGAACGCCTGCTGGATGGCGTGGAGGTCGCCGTCCTGCCGCAGCCCCTCGATGGTCTGGACGTGGCGACCCTGAACCTTCATGGCCGGGTAGATACACGAATCCACGGCCACGCCGTCCACGAGCACGGTGCAGGCCCCGCACTCGCCCTCGCCGCAGCAGATCTTGGTCCCGGTGAGGTCCAGCTTATCGCGCAGGACGTTCGCCAGCATCTCGCCGGGAGCGATGTCTATGGTCTGTTCCTGGCCGTTGACGATACAGGTTAGAAGGGGCACAGTCAGTTCCTCCTATAACAGTTCCTTGAACCTTTCCAGAGATATGGCGGTTGAAACCGCACCTGAGGGGCGTTAAACCGCCGGCCGACCGCCCGCTTCGCGGCGGTCGGTTTGAGCGTCTCCCGCGTAGCGGGGGGACGCCCGGCCAGCCAGGCGCGACCTCGGTCGCTAATTCACTTGAGCAGCGGGCCGGTAGGCCCGTCCGCTCCAGGCGCAGATTGGGCGGCGCTCGCTAAAGCAACTCCCAGAATTCCTCCACGCTGATGTCAGCGTCACGAAGAATGGCACGCAATGTCCCCGCCGGCACGGTCTTACCCTTGTGAACAGGCACAGTGACACGCTTCTTGTCCGCCTCTCGCCACATATGCAAGTGACCACCCTTTTGTCGCTTCCTCACGAAGCCAGCCCGTTCCAAGGCTCGAATCAACTTCTGACGTAACTGCCTACCCTGAACCCTCCCGCAGGTTAGAAAGGGGCTGGCGAACGATGCAGCCGGTCATCTGGGCGCGCTCTGGTCTGGTCATTGCGCCCAAACCTGCGGGAGGGT
>DAOTYG010000094.1:0-3787 GCA_034435155.1 Anaerolineae bacterium
GATGGAGATGGGGTGTGAGAGGGGCCGGGCGTGATCGGCGCCGGCCGAACGACAGCGGTGGGGGTGGCCGGCGCCGGGAACGGCGTACCGGCCCACAGGATATAGCCGCCGATGAGCACCAGGCCCAGGCCGAGTATCAGGCTGGTGCTCAGTAACCCCCCCAGGCAACCGGCACTCAGCGGCGCGGCCCGGCTACCCCGCTGGTGCAAGGCCAGGGTCACCACCCCGGCGATGACCAGCAGCCCGGCCCACCCCACGGCCACCAGGAGAGCCAACGCCAGCAGGCCGTAAGGGTCTGAGGTCAGACCGAACAGCGCCACCCCCGCACCTGGCGAGACTACCGGCGTTTGGAGTGTAAAGATGCGGCCCTCCAATGCCAGATAGCCGGTCAGCAAAGCCAGCCCCAGGCAGACCAGGAGAGCCAGAAACACGGCCAGCCCCAGACCACCGGACAGGATGACGCTGAGATGCTCATCCCGGCGCCGCCAGGCCACGTTGAGCAGGGCCAGCCCGCCCACGCCGGCCAGCGTGGTGATGATGCAGACACCGCCGACAGCCAGATAGGGTGCGGTCCAGTCATGTGGGACCTCAGCGGTGGCGGTGAGGGTCTGCACACCCGTGGCCGTCGGGTCCAATATCCAGGTCAGGGTGTTGCCGGAGCGGGTCGGGGCATTGTGCGTTCTAATCCGGCCGGGCAGGACCACATGGTAGGTCAGCTCAAACGAGCCGGGCGGCTGCCGCCCCAGTCCGTGGGTCAGGGTGGCGAGTCGCGCCGCATCCACTGTCGCGGTCACAGTATAGCGGGTGCCCCACAGGTCAGACTGGCGGGTAGCGATCACCCTGTCGAGGGGCGGCAGAGAGGGGATGTCCTCAGGGCGGTCAAAGGTCTGGGTGATACGCAGGCCCCGGCGCGCGAATTCGCCATACGGCTCCACAGTGGCGCCACGTCGCCCAGCCTCGGCAGCGATCTGGGCCAGGGGATCAGTCCCGCTGACCAGGGCCAACCGATAGGCGGTCTCATCCACCAGCACAAGCACGGTGCGGGTGCCACCGCCGTCCGCGCGCAGTTCCAGGGTGGTGTCCATAGAGGCACAGGCCGCCACGACGAGGGCGAGTGCCAGGAGCAACAGCAAAACAATCTGGCGCATGGCCGGGTCTCCTCTGACTGGTGATACCTGGCGAATTATACCACGTCAGGTAACTGCCCGCCAGCGTTCTTTTCCCTCGCTGGCGGATGAGGTCTCCTACTTGACACCGGCCCTGGCCTGGGGTATGATGACCCCGCCACGACTTGAACCTGGGAGGTCTCATGCAGAAGCAACCCAACTCGCGCCTGTGTTTCGTCTGTGGAGTGGAGAACCCCATCGGTTTGCATCTGTTCTTCTATACCGACGAGGAAGGGCGATGTATTGCCCGGTTTCGCCCCCGACCGGAGCACCAGGGCTATCCGGGCTGCTTGCATGGCGGCCTGATCAGCACCCTGCTGGATGAGGTGATGGGCCGGGTGCTGACCCATCGGCAGGTATGGGCCATGACCGGCCGCCTGGAGGTCCGCTTCCGACGGCCGGTGCCGCTGGACCAGGAACTAACCATCGTGGCCGAGTTGACGCGCGAGCGGACGCGGGCCTATGAGGCGCGAGGCGAGCTTCGCCTGCCCGACGGGACCGTGCTGGCAGAGGCTGCTGGTCTCTACATCCGTGTCCCGGACGAATTCGTGGAACGCGCCAGGGCGGAGCTGGATTTCTGGCAGGTCGTGCCGGATTGAGGAGGAGACCCGCACCCAGTCACCCAGTCCGGCCTGGGCCGGGAGCCTGGGCTTGGCGCGCGGGGCGCACCCCGTGGCACGAAAATACGCCGGTGTGCTCGCGCGGGGTCTGCGACCCCGGCACGAAAATACTGTGCTCGCGCGGGGTCTGCGACCCCGGCACGAAAATACTGTGCTCGCGCGGGGTCTGCGACCTCGGCACGAAAATACTGTGCTCGCGCGGGGTCTGCGACCCCGCGCCGGCGGCGGGTGGCACACCCGCCGCGAACGGGGGGTTGTGCCGGATTGAGGAGGAGTTAGATGAAAACCGCCGAGATCACCCATGAAGCCCTGTTGTACGATCGACTTGACGATGACCGGGTACGTTGCAATTTGTGCGCCCATCGTTGTGTCATCGCCCCGGGCCGGCGCGGCATCTGTCACGTGCGCGAGAATCGCGCTGGCAGACTATATACCCTGGTCTACGGTCGGACCATCTCCCAGGCCGTGGACCCCATCGAGAAAAAGCCGCTGTTCCATTTTTATCCCGGGACCGGGGCCTTTTCCATCGCCACGCCGGGCTGTAACTTTCGCTGCACTTTTTGCCAGAATGCGGATATCTCCCAGATGCCCCGGGACCGAGACCTGATCCTGGGCACGCCGGTCACGCCGGAGGCTATTGTGGCGGCGGCCCAGCGAACCCGGTGTCGGTCCATCGCCTATACCTATACTGAGCCGACGGTCTTTTTCGAGTATAGCCTGGAGATCGCCCGGCTGGCCCGGCCGGCCGGGATCGCCAACGTCTATGTGACCAATGGCTATATGACCGATGAGATGTTGCACCTCTTTTGCGGCGAGACCCAACCGCCCCTTATGGATGCCGCCAACGTGGATTTAAAGGCTTTCAGCGACGAGTTCTACCGGGAGCGTTGTGGCGCGCGTCTCCAGCCGGTGCTGGATAGCCTGAAGCGGATGAAGGACCTGGGGGTGTGGGTGGAGGTGACCACGCTGGTCATCCCCGGCCTCAACGACGCCGAGACTGAGCTGCGCCAGATCGCCCAATTCATCGCCCAAGAGCTGGGCGTGGATACGCCGTGGCATGTGAGCCGGTTCCATCCCACGTACAGGCTGCTGGACCGGCCGGTTACCCCCACCAGCACCCTGGTCCGCGCCCGCGAGATCGGCCTGGCGGCCGGTCTGCGCTATGTCTACATGGGCAATGTGCCCGGCGCAGAGGGCGAGCACACTTTCTGCTACCAGTGTGGGCGGCGCATCATCGGCCGGTGGGGGTTCTCCATCACCGAATACCACCTGCGGGACGGTCGGTGCGCCTATTGCGGGGCCGTCATGGACGGAGTGGGGTTGTGAGGGGGATCACGGCGGGCCAAAGAACAGGTCCCACCATTGTAACCAGGGGGGGCGACTATCCGGCAAAGCCCGCCCCGGAGTCTCGGCGGGCCGGACCGGGGTGGCGCGTGGGCCGACCGGCACCACCACATAGGAGGTTTCGCCAGGGCGCACCAGGTTTAGCTCTTCCCGGGCCACGCGCTCGATATAGGCGTCGGTCTTGAGGTTGGCGATACGGGTCTCCAGGGCCGCGTTGGCCCGCTCGATGGTTTGAATCTCCTGGCGCAAGGCGACGGCCTGGGCCTCGGCGCGTTGGCTCTCCACCGCCCTTTGGAGAAAGGATAGGGCGAACAGGGCCGCCAGCGTGAGCACGACGATGGTGGCGAAGCGAAGCAGGGAGGTTCTGGGGCTCTGGGCCGGCATCTTTTTCATGACCAACTCACTGGTGGGCCAGGCGCGCCGCGAATGCGGCGTGCTCTTCTGTCTTTAGACCTTGCTGAAGCGTCGCCAGCACCTGAGATAGATCATCGGCCAGCAACGCCGGCACGTCCAGCCACAGGCCGGGAAAGACCTGGCTGTGTACGACCCCGGCCGCATCGGGTTCCAGAGGCACGTACTCCCCCTCCTGCCACTCGAACCAGTCTATCCGCTCGTCGTAGATCTGCCACACCACGTACTCTTGCACCCCGTTGCGCC
>DAOTYG010000095.1:0-4541 GCA_034435155.1 Anaerolineae bacterium
GCCAGGCCGCATCGCCGTTGCGCGATTTCGTTAGCGGGTGCGCCCGTTGATCCCAGTCGTTGAAATCCCCCACCAGATAGATGCTCTCTGCCCAGATCGAGGCCGGCACTTCAAAGCGTACCAGCACCTTGCCGGGGTTAGGCGATGGCTGTTTGGTGATCATGGTCTCTTCCTCACTCGGGCCTGATAACCGCTCCGCCGTGCTCACCCTCTCGCAGGTTTCTAACTCGCGGGAGGGTACATGGCAGGCAATCACCCGCCGTGTCTTTATTCTACCACAAAGCGCCCCGGTCTGGCAATATCCCAGCCTGACATCCGTGTATAACTTATACGCTTGGTGTGAATTAGCGACCGAGGTCGCGCCTGGCTGTCCTGGCGGCCGGGCGTCCCCCTACGGGACGCTCAAACCGACCGCGTAGGCGGTCGGTCGGCGGTTTACGCCCATCAGGTGCGGTTTCAACCGCCATATCTCACACCAAGCGTTTAAGACCGGCTAAAGCCTCTACTCCTTGTGGTGTGCGAAAAGTCCAAATAACAATGACCTGCTTTTGCCAGACACTTTCGAACCTGCGAGAGGTTATAGGTTGAGCAGTTACAGCCATTATACTATATCAGGTGGTCCTTGTCTATGCGAGGCTTTGATGGACTGGGAACGTGCCAGCATTTCTTGCGCATCCTGACGGGTCACCTCACTGAGAGGGGGGCCACCGAGCATCAAAGCCAGTTCTTCCAGGCGTTCGGTGGGGGTCAGCTCTTTAACCTGAGTGGTCGTGCGGCCACTGGAGACCGCCTTGGAGATGGCATAGTGGGCATCGGCAAAGGCCGCGATCTGCGGCAGATGCGTGACACAGATGACCTGATGGGCTGGCGTCAGCCGCCAGAGCTTTTCCCCGATCACGGCGGCGCTACGCCCGCCGATGCCGACATCAATCTCGTCAAAGATCAAGGTGGGGACCTTATCGGCGGCGGAGAGGATGCTTTTCAGGGCCAGCATGAGGCGAGACATCTCGCCGCCGGAGGCGATACGGGCCAGGGGCTTGGGCGGTTCACCGATGTTGGGGGCGATGAGGAACTCGACCCGGTCAATCCCGGTAGCATCACAAGCCAGGCGGCGGTCGCCGACGAACACGCCGTCTTCTGCTTCCTCCTGGCGGATATCCACCACAAAGCGGGCCCCGGCCATGTTCAGGTCGCTGAGTTGGTTCTCCACGGCCGCGGCCAACTCTTGAGCGGCAGCAGTCCGGGCGGCGGACAGGTCCGCTGCCACCGCTCCGATAACCTGGAGGAGCCGGGCCTCCTCTGCACGCAGTTCGGCGATGCGTTCCTCGGCGTGGGTGATCCCCTCCAGTTCGCGCCGGGCGCGGTCAGCGAAGGCCAGGACTTCGGCGATCGAGTCGCCGTATTTGCGTTTGAGATTGAAGATCAGGTCCAATCGTTCTTCCACCCGCCGGAGGCGCGGCGGGTCGAACTCGATGGCATCACGGTAGTCGCGCACCCCTTCCGCCAGGGCTTCCACCTGGTATACCAGCTCTTCGGCCTGTTGACGCAAGGGCGCGAGTTCCGGGTCCAACTCGACCAGGTCGTCCAGGGCAGCCTGCACCTGGCTCAGCCGGTCGCTGGCGGCGGGTAGCTCATCCTCTCCCTCGTGCAAGGCCCGATAAGCGGCGTCAGCCAGTTGGGCCAGGCGTTCGGCATTGGCTAACCGCCGGCGTTCGGCGCGCAATTCTTCTTCCTCGCCCTGGCGGAGCCGGGCGGCGGCGATCTCTTCTACCTGGAAGGTGAGGAGGTCCACGCGCCGGGCCAGCTCGCGTTCGTCACGCAGCAGGTTGGCCAGGGCCTGGCGCACCCGGCGCAATTCGCCCACCCCCTCGGTCACTCGCCGGCGCTGTTCCTCCAGGCCGGCATAGCGGTCCAGCAGTTCCAGATGCGTGGCCACGCGCAGCAACGAGAGGTGCTCGGATTGGCCATGGATGTCTACCAGCCCGTCTGCCACGTGGCGGAGGGTGGTCGCGGTGACCGCCCGACCGTTGATCCGGCAGACGTTGCGCCCGCCTCGCCGAATCTCGCGGGACAGGATCAGCGTCTCGCCATTGCCTTCCAGCCCATATTCGTCCAGTACGGGGGTTAGCTGGCAGGCCTGGGCTGGGGAGAGGGTAAAGATCGCCTCGATATAGGCGGTCTCCGCTCCGCTACGCACCAGCTCATCGCTTACCCGGCCGCCCAACAGGGCACTGACCGCATCCACGATGATGGATTTGCCCGCCCCGGTCTCGCCGGTCAGCACGCTAAAGCCGTCTTGCAGGCGCAGGGTCAGGTGCTCAATAATTGCAAAGTTAGAGACGTGTAGCTCGCCCAGCATGGGTTTCAAGCGGTTTTTGAGGCGGTGGGTTTCCGATAGCGGTAGGTGATTCGGCCCCGGGTCAAGTCATAGGGGGACAATTCCAGGGCCACCCGGTCTCCCAGCAGGACGCGGATGTAGTTCTTGCGCATCCGGCCCGATAGGTGAGCCAGGACCCGATGGCCATTGTCCAGTTCGACACGGAACATGGCATCCGGCAATGCCTCCACCACGGTACCTTCCACCTCGATGGCTTTTTCTTTCGCCATAGGTGTCTCTTATCTCCTCCCGCGGGTTCGTTGAGTTTCGAGTTTTTGGGTTATTTGATGCGTTCCAGGAGGGCGCCATAGAAATAGGTGCGTGGCCGGCGACGGACGAAGCGGGTCACGTTTTCGCTGGCGCACACGCGCACCCGATCACCAGGATGCAAGGGGGCGTGACTCTGGCCATCCACCGTGACCAGGGCCGTCTCCCGACTGACGAGTTCCATATCTATGCGGACCTGGGGCGACAGGACCCAGCTTCGGGATAGGATCAGGTGTGGCGCAATCGGTGTGAGGATCAGGTTGTGCAATTGAGGATGGACGATAGGCCCACCCGCCGAGAAGGAATAGGCGGTGGAGCCGGTGGGGGTGGCCACGATGACGCCATCGGCCGCATACGTGGTGAACGGTTCGCCATCAATGGTCACCTTGATGCGCACCATCTTGCACAGGTAGCCCCGGCACACCACCACGTCGTTCAGAGCCTCGTGCGTGGCGATGCACACGTTATCTCGCCAGACCTCACTGCGCAGCTTGAATCGTTCCTCCAACCAGTATTCGCCAGCCAGAAGCGCCGGGAAGCAATCCACCAGTTCGGCCGGCTCGAACTCGGTCAGAAATCCCAACGTGCCAAAGTTCACGCCGACGATGGGGACCTGGCTGGATTCGGTGATATGCGCTGCCCACAGCACGGTCCCATCGCCGCCCATGACGACGAGCAAGTCGGTGGTATCCTGGCTCAGCCACTGTTGGATGCCGGCTTTGTCATCCTTGCGGCCAGCCCAGCAGGCCACACCTCGCTGTGCGGCCTGCTCCACCAGAACCTGGGCCAGATCGTGCGTATCTTGCTCGTAGCCGTAGAGGATGCCCACCCGGCGCACGGGGCGGCCAATCCAGGCAGGGCTGGGGTCCAAGAGCTCCTCCTTTGTAAGGCCAAGTATACAGGTGGTGTGCAGGAAAGTCAAGGTCTTGTTTAGTTCTCAGTTCTCAGTCCGCAGTCCTCGGTCGTCAGTCCTCGGTCGTCGGTCGTCAGTCTTTGGTCGGAAGGCGCACGGGCCGGTGGCGCACTTGCCGCACACGTCGGATGTGCCGAACTGATTACGATAGACCATATCCGTCTCCAGGCAGACCCGGTAGCAGCGTTCCTTGTCCAATCCGTTGACGGTGAGCGCGCCCACGGGGCAGCGTTTCACACACTGGGTGCAGGAACCGTCGCGGTAGAAGCCACAGTATAGGGCGTTGGGCCGGGGCGTCGGCGGGATGACCGCGTCCAGCACCAGGCTGCCGAAGCGCCCGGCGCAACCGCGCTGGGTGATCAGCATGTGGTGCAGGCCCCACTCGCCCAGGCCGGCCACGTACGCCGCGCTCTTGTGGGACCAGGGCGCGCGCAGCGTCTCCGGGTCAAAGTTGTGCGTGGGGGCCTGGTGCGCCGCCCAGATGCCCTTATCTGCCAGCAGTCGCTCCAGCCCCCGGCAGATGTCTTCGAGGAGGGCGTTGGTCTCCACGTAGGCTTGCACCCACTCCGGGGAGACATAAAAGTGCCGCCAGTTCTCCGTCACCACCCGGTACGAGAACGGCACAAAGAAGGCCGCCACCGTCTGCGCGCCGGGCAGGATGTCCATGGGGAGCAGGTGGTCCGGGTTCACGCGCTCGCGGATGACGCGCCAGGCCGGGTCATTGGCTGTGGCAAAGCCCACGAGCGGCGGGCGGTAGCGGGTGCGGGTCTGCGCGCCGGCCACCATCGCCTCCACGAAGGCGCGGATCTCGTCGGCCAGGGATAATTCTTCCATATGGCTGCTTCCTATTCCAGCGAATCTGCATCAAACAGTTGTTTCCACGTCGCCCGAATCTCGCCCGGCGCACATTCGCTCGCCAGCAGCCAGCCCAATGCTGCGCCGCACTGCCGGCAGAACGTCTCGCTGTCGCTGGTGTCTATGGCC
>DAOTYG010000096.1:0-4216 GCA_034435155.1 Anaerolineae bacterium
GTTGGTCCGCAGTTCGGCCCACGCCGAACCAGGCTTATTATCGCCGAGACACCCGCTTGGTGCAAGTGGGCCGTTAGGTACCACGAGCTCGTATGGTATTATATACAAGGAGGAAACGTGATTCGTAAACAGCAAACCATCATCCTGGTGCTCGTCGCGGCCCTGGCCCTGGGCGGAGCCGTGGCCTGCATCTGCTGTCCCACCGGCGCGCCGGTCGTGAGCACGCCAGTGGTCCAGCAGCCCACCGAGGCCCCAGGCGTGCCCACCAAGCCGCCGGAACCGACCCGGCCAGGAGAACCGACCAAACCGGCCGTCGAGCCTACCAGGCCCCCAGAACCCACCGCGCCGGCTGAGCAACCCGCCGCGCCCCTGGGTTCCACCCCCATTACTTCCCTTCGCTTCCTGGCCGAGATAAAGGATGACAAAGGGGAGACCATGACTCTGGAGGGTGAGCGAACCCCCACGGCCATGCACTTCAAGGTCACCACGGTCAAGGCTGATGGGACCAAGGAGGAGCAAGAGCTGTACTATGTGGACAAGTACATGTACATGAAGGACCAGAGCGGCCAGTGGCAAAAGATCGAGATTGGGGCCATGCCGGCCGAGACAGTGGAAGCGTTCGATTTTAACAAGTTGCTCAAGGAAGCGCAAGATAAGGGCGAACTGGAACTGAAGGGCGTCGGGCCGGCAGTGGTCCGGGGCGTGGCCTGCATTAAATATCAGTTCGTCATGAAGGACCCGAAGAATAAAGGTGAGGGAGCCGTCTACCTGGGCCTCACCGATGGCCTGATCTATCGCATGGAAGGCCAGAGCACGAACAGCGAAGGCGTCACCAGCAACGTGGTCTACGAAGCCTGGGACTATAACAAGGACTTTACCATCCAGCCGCCCATATAGTCTCAATAGATGGAACTTTGTGCTCCTCGGCGGTCTGCGACTGCCGAGCACGAAGCGGCGGGTCACCCAGTCAGGCCTGGGTCTGGCAGACCCGCTTTGAGCGACTTTTTTCATCTACTGAGTCTGGCGGATGAGGTTCAAGATCCACGGGTCGTGCTGCCGGCCTGACCGGGCAGCACGACCCTGTTTCATCGGAGGGCACATGAGCCGACCAGAACACGCTGGCCTCCTGGTCGTCCTGGCGACCCTGATGCTCCTGGGCGCGGCGTGCGCTGCCGGGGGGACTTCACCCCCCGCGCCGACCGGCGTCCACTTTAGCTCGCCGACCCCGGTCGGCGGGCCTGCTTCTACTCCCAGCCCCACCCTGGCCGGGCCGACACCGACCGTCATCTCCCTGGGGGAGCAGCCCATCCAGAGCTTCCGGTTTACCATGATCATCAGCGACACCACGGCGACCGGCGTCGAGGTCACGCGCCTGGCCGGCGAGTGGACCACCGAGGCCCTGCACCTGATCACCACCATCACCGCCGCTGACGGGGAACACCGGACCGAGAGCTATATCATCGGCGATACGGCGTATATCCAGGAGCCAGGCGGGCGCTGGACGAAAGGCCCCAGCGGTGATCCGGCCGCGCGCCTGTTGATGAACCCGACCTGGGTGTTGCAACAGGCCCAGGAGCAGGGCACGCTGACCCTCACCCCGTTGGGCGTGGGCCTGGTGGAAGATATATCTTGCGCTCGCTACCAGGTCCAGATTCAGGGCCTGGCGGACGCCGGCCCCCTGTTCGCTCAGGGCATCGCCTGGGTGGGTCTGAACGATGGCCGGGTCTACCGGTTCGAGTTCGAGCGCACAGAAGAGGGGCTGCGGTCTCTGGGGGTGATGACCTGCTCCGATTACAATACCGCCATCATCATCCAGCCGCCGATCTGGTGACAGTGCCCCCCGCAGGTTTGGGCAAGGGCCGGACCAAAGCATGATCAGATGACCGGCTGCATCGGTTGCCAGCGTTCTAACCTGCGGGATGATTCAGGGTACAAGACCTATGACCTCAACAGCAAACATCTGGCCCGGCCACAAGCCCATCGAGAACCGCAACCCGGAGGACAGGCACTGGTGGTTCGCCTCCCGCACCTGGGCGCTCCTGGGGATGTTGGACCGCTGTGTGGAGACCGACGGCCTGCGCGTGTTGGACGTGGGCTGCGGGGCCGGGAACATGATCCACCACCTGGCGCGCTATGGCCCGGTGAGCGGGCTTGACAATCACCCCAAACCCCTGGCTGTGGCCCGGGAGCGGGGTTACATCGTGAGCCAGGGGCGGGGCGAGGCCCTGCCCTTCCCGGACGGCGCGTTTGACCTGGTGGCCGCCCTGGACACCATCGAGCACGTCCAGGACGAGGCAGCCATCCTGAGCGAGTGCGCCCGGGTGGTCCGGCCCGGCGGCCTGCTGGTCCTTACCGGCCCGGCCTTTATGTTCCTGTGGAGCCAGAACGACGAGGTGAATCACCACTATCGCCGTTATACGCTGGGGGATTTGCGGCGCAGGCTGGCGACCCACGGCTTCCGGGTGCGCCGGGCCGGCTACAACAACTTTTTCCTGTTCCCCCTGGCCGCTTCCCTCATCCTCCTGCGGCGCGTCACCGGCAAAGCACCCCGACTGGCCGCACCGGATACCGACGAGGACGCCTACCAGGTGGAGATGGAGCCGGCCTCGCCGCTGATGAACGCCGTCCTGTCGCTGGTGGGCCGGGTGGAGGCGGCCCTCTTGCGTCACGTCGGGTTACCCTGGGGCACCGGGTTCCTGCTCATCGCGGAGAAAGGGTGAGAGCAACCCCGGCGGTCGTCCCCGCCGGACTCAGTATACACCCGGCACCCTCCCGCAGGTTAGAAAGTGACTGGCAAGAGGACGAGCGGCTCCACTACCAGGCGGAGATTGCGCCCCAACCGGCGGGAGGGTGGGCGGTTACAATAGAACCATGAAGATCCTCATCGTCCACCGGGCCATCCAACGCGAGGGCGGGGCGGAGAACCAGATCGCCCGCCTGACAGAACGCTACGTGGCGCGCGGGCACGCCGTGACCATCGTGACCGCCATCCTGGACCGCGCCCTGTGGTACGCGGACCACTATGCCCGGCTGGGGGTGCCGGTCATCGAGACGGGTATGCCCCGGCCCACAGTGCCCATCTTCAAGGGCTTTTGGTCTATGCGGCGCGTCCTGCGAAGTTTCCCCTTTCACGAATATGACCTGGTGAACTTTCACAACTACCCGTCATACTGGCACGCGACGTTGGTCCCTAAGGGTAAAGCCCGGCCCGATGCGCCGGTCGTCACCTGGACCTGCAACGAGGCGGCCCCGGAGATCTGGTATTACTCCGATTACGCCATCACCCGCTCGGTGCGGACCACGCTGCGCCGGGCGCTCTGGCGGGGCATGTGGCTCACCTTCATGCGTCCGTTCGAGGTGCGCGCCATGCGCGCCATGGACCGCATCTACGTTCTCTCCGAAGCTGAGCGAGAGTATCTGCGCCGGGACTATGGCTTCGATGCCCTGCCGATGGGCGCTGGCGTGGATATGCCCGGCTTTGTCGGCTCCCTGGAAGAGAGTCGCCTTCGGTATGACATCCACCCCGGCGATTTCAACCTGCTCTGCGCACCGCTGGACCTGCCGGTGGCGGTGGAGATCGTGCGGGAGATAACCCCCACCCCGGTCCTCCCCCTGCCGGGGGGAGGGGGTCTGCGCCTCCACGTGTTGGGCCGGGTCAGGCCGGCCCTGGCGCGCCGGGCACGGGCCGCCCTGGGCGAGCGGGTCCACTTTTTGGGCCACGTGCCCCTGGCTGATTTGCCGGGCGTCTATGCCGCGATGGACCTGGGACTGTTCACCCGCCAGTATTACCCGTGGGGGCTGGTGGTGCTGGAGATGATGGCCTGCGCGACGCCGGTGCTGGCCTTTAACGCCGGGGCCAGGCGCTACATGATCCAGGACGGCGTGACCGGCTTCCTGGCCGACACGCGGGCAGAGTTCGCTGCCCGGTTGCGGGCGTTGGCCGCCGACCCGACAGTGTTGGAGCCGGTGGGTCAGCGCGCGCGGGCCTGGGTGCAGGCTCATTACACGTGGGACATCGTGGCGGACCGGTATCTGGCAGATTTCGCGGCGTTGCTGGCGGCGCGGCGGCACCACCCTATGGCGTGGAGTGCCGGGCGGGGCTGGTAACTGCCTACCCTCCCGCAGGTTTGGGCGCAATGACCAGACCAGAGCGCGCCCAGATGACCGGCTGCATCGTTCGCCAGCCCCTTTCTAACCTGCGGGAGGGTTCAGGGTA
>DAOTYG010000097.1:0-16484 GCA_034435155.1 Anaerolineae bacterium
CCTCCACCAGTGCCCCACCACCCACGGTCAGGCCAACCCAGGAACCTCAGCCTCCGCCGGCCGCCCCGGCCCCCAGTGCGCACCTGACATTGGGCCTGACAGCCGAGCCAACCACACCGGCAGCAGGGGGCAAGGTGATCTATCGGATCCTGGTGACTAATGATGGCAATGCGCCGGCTGAAGGCGTGATCGTCACCTGTGATGTGCCGGCGGGGATGAAGGTCCTGAAAGTGACCGTTGACCAGGGCACAGCGAGAATGGAAGGGCAGCGCGTGATCGCCCAGCCTGGCTCACTGGGCGCCGGGGCGAGCACGACCATAGTCATCGAGACGCAGCTCAAGACCTCAGTGGGAGCTGGTGTCCCTCTCAGCCTGACCGCCAGCGCGACGGCCGAGGGCGGGCTAAGCGCGATCTCGGCCCCGGTGGTGGTGCAGATCCCGGCCGTGCCGAGCACCGGCTCCGGCCTGATGGTGGTCTTGCTGGTGATCGGCCTGGTGCTGGCGGCCATAGTCCTGATCGCCCGCGGTCTCCAGATGACGCGCCCCAGCAGGTAACACCCAGCTACCAACGCAAGTTCCAGATGGCGACGGTATGCCCGTCGCCTTTTCGTTACCGGCGTGTAATTGCTCACCTACCCTGTTCAAGTGTCATTCTGAGGCGCGAAGCGCCGAAGAATCCCGTTATCGTGGTAAAGAACCGCCTGTAAAGAACCGCCTGCCAGAAACGAGATTCTTCGCTCCCTTCGGTCGCTCAGAATGACCGCTTTGGTAAAACATGACTCTTCGCGCCCCTTCGCTCCGCGAAGGGGCGCGAAGAGTGACATCCTTGTCTACAGGGTGAGCAGGTACACCGGCGTGTGATCGTGGGATGGCTCATAATTGGTTGACAATTTTGTGACCGAAGGCTCATCCCCCTCCCCCCTGGTCTTGCGGCCAGGGGAGAGAGGGGATAAGGGAGGGGTTTTGTGGCGGGCGGCTTCGCCGTCCGCCGCAAAACCCCGCTTCCCCACCCTTCTAGGCGATTCGGTTGTCAGCATGTCGGCTTTGTGTTATACTGATCCACGCCCCAGCCTGGACAAGATCGTGAATCTGGCCCGGCTCAAGCCCCCGATCCAGGCCGGGTGACTGCCAGATCACAGCGTTTTCTAACCTGCGGGAGGGTACAGGATGGGTAATTACTCGGCTTGTCCGAATTGGGAGGTATAACGTATGGCAAAGGTAAAGAAGCGGTCCCGGAGCGGACCTCGACCGGCCGGCCAGTCGCCAGTCCCGGTCCCAGTTGATCTGACTGCGTATGAGGCCAAGCTGGCCGATCTGGCTGAGCAACTGCTGAAGACCGAACCGCCAACCAGCGAGACAGTGGCGGCCGCTCTGGTCCAAATACGGGAGTTGGGCCAGGCAGTGGCTCCAGCCGCGTTGAGCTGGCTGGCTCAGAAGGGAGGCATCCAGGCCCTACCCGTGTTGGAAGCAGCCCTGATGGATGAGACCCTGGCCTGGGCAGCAGTGCAGGCCCTGGCCCGGGTAAAAGAGCCGGCGGCCGCGCAGTTGTTGGATAGCGTCGCCCGGACACATGCCAATCGGGCCGTGGTCAAGGCTGCGCGGAAGGCCCTCTATGAGTTGCGCCGGGCCGGGGTCATGTGGGAGACACCGGTGGAAGAAGCCCCGCGCGAGGAGTGGCCTCTCTACAAGGTCCTCGCCAGCCAGATCGACAGCGAAGGCTCCCGTTCCATCTGGATCGCGCGACGCGGCGCCTTTGGCGGGCTACGAGTCGCCAACTTTATCCTGAACGAGGTGGTGGGGATCAAGGATTGTTACGGGGCCGAGCGCATTGGCAAAGTGGACTTTGACCGGCTCATCGAGGATGCCGCTCAAGGCAGTCCCCCCTTCATCTATGCCGAGATCGGCTTGCCGCACGCGCGCCGGCTCATCGAGGAGGCCCGTGCCCAGAACAAGGAGACCGGTTCTCAGTTGCCGCTAGACTTTTATACCTGGAAGGACATCCTGGGCGAACCATCGCCGGATGAAGTGGAACCCCAGCCGGTGGTCGAGCTGTCCCCAGAGGTAGTGAGTGGTCATCCCGAATGGCTGGACCAGGCCACGGGATTACTGGACCTGCCTGCCTGCCGCTTTTGGTTGCTAGAGCGTGAGCTGGTAGAGCCATACGTGGACTATTATACCCGTAACGTGGTTCGGGGGCTGGAAAGCCAGGCCGAGGGCATCACGGACCTGGGCGCAGTGCAGAACGAGGGGATCATCGTGCGGCGAGTCGTGCGCGAGGTCTTTGACGAAAAGCGCGCGGCCCGGATGCAACGTCGGTTGGAAGAGACGGCCCTGTTGCTCTGGTTGACTGGCCAACCGGAGGCTGCCCGGTGGGCTGCCGCGACAGCCCTGGCCCTGGCAGCGGGCACTCCCCCGGAAGAAGTGCCCTTCCTCTATGAGTTGGCCCATCGCAGCCTGGACTTGCGGATCTCTGAGATCCTGGCTGAGTTGAAGGAGAGTGGGGCGTTGGATGAGGGCGAGGAGGAAGAGGAGAAACCGCCACTGATCTTGCTACCCGGCGATGCGCGTCGTCCCCAGCCCGGCCCCGTTGATGAGCCGCGCAAAAGCGCGGGCGGCGTATATCTGCCCCAGTGAGCGCAAATCCTTTGAAACGCACCGGCAAGCTGGCCCTGGTGGCCCTGTTCAGCCTGACCTTTCTCGTGCTGGCGCTTTATAACCTCGATCTGGCCCAGATGATCCAGGCCCTGACTACGGCCAACTACCTGGTCCTGGGGCCAGCTACTCTGATCACCCTGCTCGGCTATGGTCTCCGTACCGTGCGCTGGCAGGCTATCCTCTATCCTTCCCTGGAAGCCGGTCCCCGGCCCGGGTGGCGTCGCCTTTTCCCGGTGCTCATTATCGGCTTTGCTGCCAACAACGTCTTGCCGTTCCGGGCCGGCGAGTTCGTGCGGGCCTATGTGTTGGGGCGGCGCGAGGGGATCAGCGCCAGCCTGAGCCTGGCCACGGTGGCCCTGGAGCGCGTCCTGGATGGGTTGACCCTGGTGTTCTACCTGCTGATGGCCGCGTTCCTGGTGCCGCTGCCGGACTGGGGACTGCCGGTGATCCTGGTGGCCGGCATCCTCTTCGGCGGGGCGCTGGGCAGCCTGGGGCTGTTGTTCTTTCAGGAACCCCTGGCCTTGCGCTTGCTGGATGTGGGCCTGCAGCCCTGGCCGACCGGGGTACGGCGTCGCGCGCGGGGTCTGGTGGAAGCCTTCATCGCCGGCCTGCGCTCGTTGCGAGGCGGGCGAGAACTGCTGTTCATCGCCGGCCTGTCGGTGATCGCCTGGGCCTGCGAGATCGCCGCCTATACCTGCCTCATCCTGGGTTTCGATCTGCCCCTGACGACCTGCCACCGCCTGGCGGCCGGCACGCTGACCATGGTGGTGGTCAACCTGGGGAACCTCATCCCCTCGGCCCCGGGTTACGTGGGCACTTTCGAGGCCGCCGGGCGTCTGGCTATGAGCGCGTTTCCAGCGGTGAACCCGGCGGCCGGGTTCGGCGTCATCCTGGTGAGCCATGCCATGCAGTACATCCTCATTACGGCCCTGGGATTCGCCTGCCTGTGGCAGATGGGCCTGAGCCTGGGCCAGTTGCAGCGGGCGCGCGAAGGAGGATCAGCGTGAACATCGGCATTGTGGGCGGCGGCATCGCCGGGCTGACGGCGGCCTATCGCCTGGGCCAGGCCGGCCATGCCGTCACTGTCTACGAGGCTGGTCCAGAAGTCGGGGGGCAGGCCCGCACTTTTCCCATCGCCGGGACCCGGCTGGAGGTCTTTTATCATCACCTCTTTGCCGGCGACCGGGAGATCCTGAACCTTATCGCCGAACTGGGGTTGACCGGCCAGATGGACTGGCTGGAGTCGCGCCAGGGTTTCTTCCACGGCGGCACCATCTATGATTTTGGCACGCCAGTCTCGCTGCTCAAGTTCAAGCCGCTGAATCTCCTCGCTCGCCTTCGCGCCGGGCTGATGCTCTTGTTCCTGATGAAGTATCGCAACTGGCGGGCCCTGGAGCCGGTCACGGCGGTAGACTGGGTGCAGCGCTGGGGTGGTCAGGGCGCGTACAACGTCATCTTCGGGCCGCTACTGCGGGGCAAGTTCGGCAGCAGCGCCCACGAGGTGTCCATGACCTGGCTGTGGGGCAAGGTCCACCTGCGCGGGGCCAGTCGCAGCGAGGGCTTGCAAAAGGAACGCCTGGGTTATATGCGCGGCAGCTTCCAGGTATTGCTAGACGCGCTCACGTCCGCGATCCAGGCGCAAGGCGGCGCCATCCACACGGCCACGCCGGTCAAGCGCATTGTGGTCCAAGACGGGCAAGCTACGGGTGTACTTCACGCATCACGGGTCACGCATCACGATGCCATCATTGCCACCGTGCCCTCACCGGCCTTTCTGCGCCTGACCCCGGACCTGCCAGAAGATTATGCGGCCAAACTGCGTTGGATGCGCTATCAACGCGCCCTGTGCCTGGTGCTGCAACTGCCCCGGCCCCTGAGTCACATCTACTGGCTGAACATCAGCGCGCCGGACATCCCCTTTGTCGGCGTCATCGAGCAGACGAACTACATCCCTCCCCAGGTGTACAACGGCAAACACATCGTCTACGTGACGAACTATGTGGCCCCTGATAGCGACCTCTATCGTCTGAGCAAGGAAGAGTTGTTCGCCTGTTACCTGCCCCACCTGCAAAGGATCAACCCGGCCTTTGCCCCCGACTGGGTGGAAGAAAGCTGGCTGTTCCGCGATGAGGCCGGCCAGCCCATCGTCACCTGCGACTACCGGGCGCACATCCCAGACCACTTCACCCCCATCCGGGGCCTTTACCTGGCGAATACTACCCAGATCTACCCGGAGGACCGGGGGATGAACTATAGTGTGCGGCTGGGGAATGTGATCGCGGAGATCGTCAAACGTCAAACGTGAAACGTGAAACGTAAAGCGTAAAACGTAAGCGTAAAAATTGTTGTATAGTTCGTTACGCAATACGAAATAGAGCAGAGGTGATAAAGCTTATGAGTAAGGAAATCTGCGTTATCGGCGTGGGCTATGTCGGTCTGGTCACCGGGGCTGGCTTTGCCGACCTGGGGAACCGGGTCGTTTGCCTGAACCGCAACCAGGCCAAGTGCGATAATCTCAGGCAAGGTATCATCCCCATCTATGAGCCGGGGTTAGAGGAAATAGTCCGGCGCAACATCGAGGCCCGGCGGCTGTTCTTCACCACCGACTATGGCGAGGCCCTGAAGGATGCCGAGCTGGTCTTTATCGCCGTGGGTACGCCCACCGGCACCGAGGGGGAAGCAGACCTGGCCTATGTGCAGGAGGCCGTGGAAGGCGTGGCCGACGTGATGACCCGGCCCGTCATCATCATCAACAAGAGCACCGTACCCATCGGCACCGGCGACTGGGTGGCCCGGATCATCAGCCGGCGCACCGACATCCCCTTCGCCGTGGTCTCTAATCCCGAGTTCCTGCGCGAAGGCTCGGCGGTATATGATTTTTATAACCCAGACCGGGTGGTCCTCGGCTCCACAGACTTGCAGGCGGCCGAAGTCGTGGCCGACATCTACCGCCCGCTGAACTGTCCCATCCTCATCACCGACCTGCGCACCGCCGAGATGATCAAATATGCCTCCAACGCTTTCCTGGCTACCCGTATCTCCTTCATCAATGAGATAGCCAGCATCTGCGAGGAACTGGGGGCGGATGTGACCGTGGTGGCCAAAGGCATGGGCATGGACAGGCGCATTGGTCCGTCTTTCCTGCAAGCCGGTGTGGGTTGGGGGGGATCATGTTTCCCCAAAGACGTGAAGGCCCTGGAGTACATGGCCTCGGTACATGGCTGCCACCCACAACTCCTCCGCGCTGTGATGGACATCAATCGTGACCAGCGGCGGCAGGTGTTACTCAAGCTGCGCGCCCTCCTGGGCAATCTGGAAGAAAAGACCATCGGTATCCTGGGTCTCTCTTTCAAGCCCAATACCGACGATATGCGCGATGCACCATCCATTGACATCATTCACCTGTTGCAGATCGAAGGGGCCAGGATACAGGTCTATGACCCGGTGGCTATGGATAACGCCCGGCGCATTCTCTCCAACGTCACCTTCTGCCAAAGCCCTTACGAAGTGGCCCGGGGCGCTGATGCCGTTGTCCTGGTCACTGAATGGAACGAGTTCAAACAGTTGGACATGGAGCGCATCAAGGCGGCCATGCGCACGCCGATCCTCATTGATGGCCGCAACATCTACGACCCGGCCCAGATGCGAGCCAGGGGCTTCATCTACCGGGGTATCGGCCGGGGTTACAACGGCACCGGCAACCAGGAGTGAGGTGGGAGCTTTGACTCCAACACACTGAGCGGAGGGGGAAGATGCTCTGCGTCGGGGTGGACCTGGTAGCCATTCCTCGCTTTCGTCAGGCCCTGCTGCGGCACGGCGACCGGTTGCGGGCACGCATCTTCACGCCCCGGGAACTGCAACTCTGCCTGGACCGGGTGCCGGAGTTGGCCGCCCGCTTTGCCGCCAAAGAGGCCGTCTCCAAGGCCCTGGGCGTGGGTATCCTGGCCCCAGACGGCATCGGCTGGCGCGACGTGGAGGTGCTCAGCGACCGCCGGGGGCGCCCGGTGGTTTACCTGTATGGGCAGGCCCAGGCCCGTGCCGCCGAACTGGGCCTGGTCGAGTGGGCCATCAGCCTTTCCCACGAGCATGACCTGGTCGTGGCCCTGGTAGTGGCCAGCGGCCCGGGACCAGTAGCCAACTGCTAATCGCCAGGAGCCAACGATGAAGATCGTTACCGCAGCCGAGATGAAGGCCATCGAGCAGGCCGCTGATGCCGGTGGTCTGTCGTATGACACGATGATGGAACATGCCGGCCGGGCTGTGGCAGAAGAGGTCCTGCACCTGCTGGGAGAGTCCCGGTCGCCCGTCCTGGTCCTGGTGGGACCGGGCAACAACGGCGGCGACGGCCTGGTGGCGGCCCGCTACCTGCACGACGCCGGCGTGCCTGTCCACCTCTATATCTGGAAACGCCAGATCGAGGCGCGCGGCGACGCCAACTATACCCGGACCCAAGAGCGGCATATCCCCACCGCCTTCGCCGCCGCCGACGAGGGGTTTGAGGCCCTGCGCGCGGCTCTGGCCGAAGCGGGCCTGGTCGTTGACGCCCTGTTAGGCACCGGCGTGACGCGCCCCATCGAGGGTTTGCTGAAAGACGTGTTGGACGTGGTCCGGGAGTCGTTGACCCGGCGGCCGGCGACCGTCCTGGCGGTAGACCTGCCCAGCGGGTTGAACCCCGATACCGGCGCGGTGGACCCGGCCACCCTGCCGGCCGGGGTAACGGTGACCTTCGCCTACCCCAAGCGGGGATTCTACCAGTTTCCGGGGGCTGGCCTGGTGGGGCGGCTGGTCATCGCCGACATCGGCATCCCGCCGGCCCTGGCCGACCACGTAGCGGTGGAGTTGATAACCGCTGAGGGCGTGCGCGCGCTCCTGCCAGCCCGACCCGCCCACGCCCATAAAAACACCTTTGGTCGCGCCCTGGTGGTGGCCGGCTCCGTCAACTATCCCGGCGCAGCCTGTCTGGCGGCCGTGGCGGCGGCCCGGGTAGGAGCTGGCCTGGTGACCCTGGCTACCCCGCGCAGCCTCTACCCGGCCGTCACCGGCGCCGTCCACGCCATCACCTACCTGCCGTTGCCGGAGGACCTGGGGGCCATCACGCCGGATGCCCTCAAGCCCCTCGGCGAATGGCTACCACGTTACCGGGCCTTGCTGGTGGGGCCGGGGCTGGGCACGGACCCGGCCACCCGCGAATTCGTGCAACGCCTGCTGGGGGTAGAGGGTGCGGAACCAGCGCGCCGGAACATCGGCTTCCTGGCCGGGCCGGTGACGGGTGGGCACACCCCCGCCCTCAACCTGCCGCCCACTGTCCTGGATGCCGATGGTCTGAACGCCCTGGCCGCCGTGGCCGATTGGCCAGCCCGCCTGAGCCGGGAACTGCGGCTGGTACTCACACCCCATGCCGGCGAGATGGCCCGCCTGGCCGGCCGCGAGGCCCCGGCCATCGAGGCCGATCGCATCGAGACAGCCCGCCGCTACGCCGTCGCCTGGGGCCAGGTGGTGGTCCTCAAGGGGGCGCACACCGTGGTGGCCGGGCCGGACGGACGGGCGCTGGTGAGTCCCTGCGCCAATCCCGCCCTGGCCACGGCCGGCACCGGCGATGTCCTGGCCGGGACCATCGTGGGCTTGTTGGCCCAGGGCCTGGCTCCCTTCGACGCGGCCGTCTGCGGGGTCTATCTCCATGCCCAGGCCGGCGAGCGCGTGCGCGATGAGATGGGGGCAGCCGGCACCGTGGCCGATGACCTGCTGCCGCACCTGCCGGCGGTGATCCATGCCCTGAATGTAACTGCCCACCCTCCTGCAGGTTGGAGCCTGCGGGAGGGTACAGGGTCTACGCACCACATCGTCTTCACTGGTGGTAATCCCCGTGGATCGGATCTCTGAGGTATGGCATCTGGTCAAGCTGCTCCGCGAGCCGGGAACCAGGGTCGTGCTCACCGGACAGCCGGGATGTGGCAAGACCACCCTGTGCCAGCAGGTCGTGGCGGGGGCGCGAGCCAGCGGCCTGCAAGTAGGGGGAGTGCTGGCGCCGGAAGTACGCCAGGCCGAGCATCGCGTGGGCTATCGAGTGGTGGATGTGAGCACCGGCTATGAACACCCCTTTGCCCGGTTACGCGGTCCAGAGCCAGCCGATGGTATCCCGGTGGGCCGTTATGTCCTTGACCCGACCGGGTTGGCCTTTGCCCGGGCGGCCCTGACCGAGGCTCAGGCAGGGTGTCAGCTCATAGTTATTGATGAGGTTGGCCCATTGGAGCTGGCCGGTGGGGGACTGATGCCAGAGGTGCAGACCGTGCTGCGCGGGCCGGCCAGCGTGCTGGTCGTCGTGCGGCGTGGGTTGTTGACAGAGTTCCTGACCCGGTTCCTGGATCAACGTTTTCATATCCATGAACCGGCCAGCGAGTCCAGGAGGAGACCTTCACGCGCGGGGCGCACCCCGTGGCACGAAAATACGCCGGTGTGCTCGCGCGGGGTCTGCGACCCCGCGCCGGCGGCGGGTGGCACACCCGCCGCGAGCGAGGAACCGGCCAGCGAGTCCAGGAGGAGGTAGAATCCATGTCTGACCACCAAACCCTTGTGCTCATTGATGGTCACGCCTTGCTCCACCGTGCCTATCACGCCATCCCACCTCTCAGCACGCGCGCCGGCCAGACCACCAACGCCGTCTTTGGGTTCGTCACCATGCTCCTCAAGGCCCTGAACGAGCTGCAACCCACCCACATCGCGGTGGCCTTTGACCCGCCCGGCCCCACCTTTCGCCACCA
Organism: Anaerolineae bacterium; assembly: GCA_034435155.1. Taxonomy (GTDB): domain Bacteria; phylum Chloroflexota; class JAHJIN01; order JAHJIN01; family JAHJIN01; genus DAOTYG01. Next base: position 9,413 of record DAOTYG010000097.1, read on the forward strand.
GGAGTATCGGGAATACAAGGCCCATCGTCCTCCACCTTCTGACGATCTGCGCAGCCAGTTCGCCCTGGTCCGGCGCCTGGTGCAGGCCTTTCGCATCCCCACCTACGAGGTTCCTGGTTATGAGGCGGATGATGTCCTGGGCACGTTGGCACGCCAGGCCACCCAGGCTGGCCTGGACACCATCATCGTCACCGGCGACCTGGATACCCTGCAACTGGTGGATGACCACGTGCGAGTCTATACCCCCAAAGGCCATTTCGCTGACACCATCACCTATGATGTCCCGGCCGTCCGCGAACGTTATGGCCTGGAGCCGCACCAACTGGCGGACTATCGCGGGCTGAAGGGTGATCCCAGCGACAACATACCCGGCATCAAGGGCATCGGCGACAAGACGGCCGCCCGGCTCCTCCAGCAATTCGGCACGGTGGAGAACCTCTATGCCCATCTGGATCAGGTGCCGGCGCCGGTGCGGGAGAAACTGGCCGGCCAGGAGGAGCAGGCCCGGCGAAGCAAGCGCCTGGCCACCATCGTCACCGACGTGCCGGTGACCCTGGACCTGGACGCCTGTCGCGTGAGCGAATACGACCGCGAAGCCGTGGTGGAAATGTTCCGCGAACTGGAGTTTCGCAGCCTGGTGGAACGGCTGCCCAGTCCTCCTCCTGGGGCCGACATAGCCCGCGACACTGCCCATCCTGTCCAGATGGCCCTCTTTGGCCCGGAGGAGGTCGGCAGGTCCGGCCCGGCCTTTGCCCTGGCTCCCCGCTCGCTCCGGGCCACCGGGGCCACAACCACGCCGCCGGTAATCGTCATTCTGACAGAGGAAGAACTATCCACCCTGGCCGGTCGGTTAGCGGCCAGCGCTTCCTTCTGCATTGATGTGGAGACTACCGCGCCAGAGGCGATGCTCGCCGACCTGGTGGGCCTCGCGCTGGCCCTTTCGCCAGCGGAAAAGTATTACGTGCCCCTCGGCCATCCCAGCCCGCCGGCGCAATTGCCCCTGGACGTGGTCCGACGTCACCTGGGGCCAGTCCTGGCTAACCCGACCATCGGCAAGGTCGCCCACAACGCCAAGTATGACTCGACCGTGCTGGCCCGCCACGGGTTGCCGGTGGCCGGCGTGACGTATGACACGATGATCGCCGCCTACCTGTTGGGCGAAAAGGGCCTGGGCCTCAAGGACCTGGCCTTCACCCGGCTGGGCGTGGAGATGACCCCCATCACCGACCTGATCGGCAAGGGTAAAGGGCAGATCACTATGGCCCAGGTGCCGGTGGAATCTGCCGCCCTCTACGCCGGAGCCGATGTGGAGATGACCCTGCGCCTGCAAGAGTTCTTCACCCCTCGCCTGCACGAGGAGGGCCTGTGGGAGCTGTTCCAAGACGTGGAGATGCCGCTGGTGCATGTCCTTACGGTCATGGAGATGAACGGCGTGCTGCTGGATACGGCCCGGCTCGCCGCCTTTTCCCGCGAGCTGGCGGAACAGATCGCCGCTCTGGAAGATCGCATCTACGCCGCGGCCGGCGCACCGTTCAACATCAACTCCACCCAGCAGCTCGGGCAGGTGCTCTTTGAGCGTCTCAAGTTGCCCGGGGCCCGGCGTACCAAGACCGGCTATTCCACCGCCGCTGATGTGCTGGAGAGCCTGCGCGACAAACATGAGATCGTGCAATACCTGCTTGACTACCGCCAGCTCACCAAGCTCCGGTCCACCTACGTGGATGCCCTGCCGGCCCTGGTGAACCCGCATACCGGCCGCGTCCACACCTCGTTCAACCAGACGGTGGCGACCACCGGCCGGCTGTCCTCCAGCGACCCGAACTTGCAGAACATCCCGGCCCGCACCGAGCTGGGCCGTCAGGTCCGGGCCGCCTTTATCGCGCCGCCGGGCCGGGTGCTGCTCTCGGCCGACTATTCCCAGGTAGAGTTGCGCATCCTGGCCCACATCTGCGGCGACGAGGCCCTGCGCGCCGCCTTTGCGCGAGGGGAAGACATCCACGCCGCTACCGCTGCCACGATCTTTAAAGTGCCCCTTGAGGCGATCACCAAGGCCCAGCGATCAATGGCTAAAGCCATCAATTTTGGCATCATCTATGGTATGAGCGAATACGGCCTGGCCCAGCGCATCAATGTGACCCCGGAGGAGGCAGCCCGCTATATCGCCGACTACCTGGGCCAGTATCCCCGGGTCAAAGAATACCTGGACCGAACCATCCGCCAGGCTCGCCAGCAGGGTTACGTCACTACGCTCCTGGGCCGGCGCCGCTACGTGCCGGAGCTTCAGTCGCCCAACAAAACCCTGCAGGGAGCCGGAGAGCGCATGGCCGTTAACCACCCGATCCAGGGCACAGCAGCGGACATCATCAAGGTGGCGATGGTGCGGCTACAGCGGGCCATTGAGGACCGGGGCCTGGGTAGCCGGCTCATCCTGCAGGTGCATGATGAACTGGTATTGGAAGTACCCCGTGAGGAACTGGACACCGTCGTCCCGTTAGTGGTGAAAGTGATGGAAGGCGCGTTCGAGATGACGCCGCCCCTCAAGGTGGACGTGAGCGTGGGGGAGAACTGGGAGGAGATGGAACCTCTAGCCCACGAATGAGGATAAGACCCTTTCTGACATCCGTGCGTAATTAAACGCATGGGGTCACCGCTACGCGGTGCGGGGAGGGGAAAGAATGCCTCGTAGGGGTTTTTGCGGCGGCGAAGCCGCCGCAAAAACCGCAGAAAGGCTTTCTCTCCTCTTGTTCCCCGCGTTCCCGGCGGTCGCAGATCGCCGAGGAGCACAAAGAACCTGCGGGAGGGTACAGGCTGCTACAGAAGCGTCAGAAGATTCAGCCAGACCGTTACCGTGAGGACACTGGCGATAGTGGTCACGAACACGCTGAGGGTGACGAAAGAGGCATCGGTCTCGAACTCGGTGGCCAGAACAGTGGTCATCACCGCCGTGGGCATCGCGCTCTCCAGCACCACCACATTGCGCGACAGGCTGTTCAGCCCCCAAGCCCAGGCAATGACCAGGGCCAGGGCCGGGGCCAGACCCAGTCGCCCCACCGTGACCACAGTCAGCGCTGGCAGATGGAGCGTGCGTCGCTGCATGAGGAACGTCTGGGCCAACTGGATGCCCATGACGGCGAGGAACGTGGGCACGGCGCCCTGGCCGAGCAGGTGGATCGCCTGGAACAACGGCTCCGGCAATGTCAGGTCGAGCAGATTGACGGCCAACCCCAGCCCGGCGGCGTAGACCAGGGGGACGCCGGCCACCCGGCGCAAGGCCAGCCAGACCGAGGCCCGGCCCCGGGCCGCCAGGTAGACACCCAGGGTGGCGCTGAGCGTGGCGCTGACGGTGAAGTAGAGCACCGCCCGGGCCAGGCCCGCCTCCCCAAAGGCGAACTGCGTGGCCGGCAGGCCGTAATTGCCGGCGTTCATGAGCAGAACAGCCATAAGGAACGAACCCCGGGCCGGTCCAGCCAGCCGCAGCAGTCGGGCAGCCACCGCCCCGATAACCCAGAGCACAGCCGTGGTCAGGAGCAGCGTCGCAGCGATCTGGGCGTATTCCTCACCCCCAACGGCCGAGCGCGACAGGGAGTCGAACACCAAAGCCGGGCTGAACAGGTAAAAGGCCAGCCGCGAGACGACTCGCGCATCCAGGCGCAGACGGAACTGCGCCAGGGTCGCCACACCAGCCACGAGCATGATCGGCAGGATCACAGTGAACAGAAACGTCATATATGGTCTCGCTGATCCGCGAATCCGCCTGACCAGGCGTGTCGGATTACAGGATGATAGGCGTCATTATACCTCCATCTGCCCGAATTGGCAAGGTGTCGAATATGGCCGGGCGTAGAGGGCTGACCTTGCCGGGTAAGCTGAAGGAGCAACGCCCGATGATGCGCCAGATCCTCTTTGCCGGGCTGCTCGTGGTGCTCCTGGCTGGTATCCTGTCTTACCAGTTCCTCACCAGCCGGGTGGCTCTGGAAGTGGGGCAGGTGTGTCGCCAGGACATCCGTGCCCCCAGGTCCATCACCTACCAAAGCCAGATCCTGACCGCGCGGGAGCGTGACCGGGCCGCCGCGGCCGTGAGCGATGTATATGACTACGACCGCAATATTGCGTCCCGCCAGGTGACCAGGGCCCGAAGCACCTGTGACTATCTCAGCCAGTTGCGCCAAGACAACAGCCTGCCGGTCAGCCGCAAGCTGGAGCTGGTCGCCGCCCGGGAAGACCTGATCCTCTCCACCGCCGTGATCAGCGACATCCTCACCGTGACGGACATCACCTGGTATCCAGCGGTGACCGAGACCCTGCGCCTGACCGAAGTAATCATGGGCCAGCGTATCCGCCCCTATCTACTGAACGAGGTCAAAGCCCGCATTCCCGAACTGCTGGACAAGAGCGCCGGGTTCACCCGCACGCAGACGCGCATCATCACCGAGTTGACCCCCAATTTCATCGTGGCCAACGAGAATTTTGACCCGGCCACCACTGCTGCGGCGCGCCGGGCGGCCCGGGAAGCCGTCAAGCCGGTCTACCACACCATCGAGGACGGGCAGATCATCATCCGTGACGGTGAAGTGGTAACTGACCTGGTGCTCGAGGAGCTACAGGCCCTGAACCTGCTCCACACCGGCGTGAACTGGCCCCAGATCGGCGCGGCGGCCTTGTTGGTGGTCCTCCTGGTCATCACCCTCACGGCTTATATAGGTCATTTCCACGCCGATCTCTGGGACTCGAATCGCCAGCCGATCCTGTTGGGGTTGATCATCCTGGTGAATGCCCTGGCCCTGGAGCTGGCCTTGCCCCAACATATAATCTGGCCGTATATCCTGTATGTCTTTCCCTTTGCTGCAGCCCCCATGCTGGTCGCTGTGCTCCTGGACGGCCAGTTGGCGCTGTTCATCAGCGTGTTCAATGCGGCGTTGGTGGGCTTTATCGCCAACGGCTCCCTGGAATCGGCGATGATCTGCGCCCTGGCGGGCATGGTGGCGGCGCTCCTGGTACGTCAGGCCCGCCGTCTGAATCGCTTTATCTGGGCCGGGCTGGCGGCGGCGGTCGCGGCCCTGGCGACCATCCTGGTGTTTCGCGTCCCGGCCCAGGTCTATGTGCCCGCCACGTTTCTGGCCCTGGCCCTGGCCAGCCTGGTGAGTGGTATCCTGGCGGCGATGCTGGCTATGGGCAGCTTTTACATCCTGGGCACGCTGTTCGACATCACCACCACCTTGCGTCTGTTAGAGTTGGCGAACCCGGACCAGCCCCTGCTCAAACGCCTGCTGGTGGAGGCGCCCGGCACTTATAATCACAGCCTGCTGGTGAGCAATCTGGCCGAACGGGCCGCCGAACAGATCGGGGCCGACGCGCTCCTGGCCCGCGTCGGCGGTTACTACCACGACATCGGCAAGGTGCTGCGCCCCTACTTTTTCGTGGAGAATCAGTTGGAAGGCCAGAATGTCCACGAGCAACTCGACCCGCTCTCCAGCGCCAGGGTGATCATCAGCCATGTGACCGATGGTCTGGCCCTGGCCCGTAAGCAACGGTTGCCACAACGCATCCAGGATTTCGTCGCTCAACACCACGGCACCAGCCTGGTTACCTACTTTTACCACCAGGCGTGCAACGAGAGCGCGAACGGCGTGGTGGATGCCGAACCCTTTCGCTATCCCGGCCCCCGGCCCCAGACCCGCGAGACCGCCATCGTGATGCTGGCCGATGGGGCCGAGTCCATCGTGCGCGCCAGCCGGGAACATACCCCAGATGAGATTGACCGGCTGGTGCACAATATCATCAACAAACGCCTGGCCGAAGGCGAATTGGACGAGAGCAATCTGACCTTGCAGGACCTCACGCGCATTCGCCACGCCTTTGTGGATGTGCTTCAGGGGATGTTCCACCCCCGTATCGAATATCCACAACTGATCCGGCCAGTACAGCGCAGTGCCAGCGCGCCCTTTTTGGAAGGAGCAGATAACGACCAGCAGACATGGGCGATATCCCCGGAGGCAAGATGAGCCTGGAACTCGACATCCAGATAGATACGGCCCTGGCAGCCCAGATAAACGAGGAGTTGTTGCGCCGGGTCGTGAGGGAGACCCTCAATGCGGAAGGCGTGAGCGACCCGGTGGAGTTGGGCCTGGTGGTGGTGGATGATGCGCGCATGCAGGCCCTGAATCGCCAGTATCTGGGGCATGATTGGCCCACCGATGTCCTGGCCTTTGGGCTGGAAGACGGGACGCCGGGCTTTGTGTTGCCGCCGGACGGCGTGCGCCATTTGGGGGACGTGGTGGTGAGCTATCCCCAGGCCGTGGAGCAGGCGGCCGAACAAGGGCACCCGGTGGACCGGGAACTGGCCTGCCTGGTAGTCCATGGGGTCCTGCACCTGCTGGGCTATGACGACCAGACGCCAGCCGGGCACGACGATATGATGCGCCGTATGGCGGCCATCGTGGCGCGAGTCTGCCAGGAGTAAAATCATGTCCCAGCGGGACACCCTTGAACCGACCACCGAGGAGAAATGGGCTGGTCGGCTGCGCCACCGGGGTCTGCGCTTACTCCTGCCTGCGGCCAGTCTGGACTATCTGGTGCCGCTACTGGTCTTTGCCGAACGCGAGAGCGAGGGCCTGCTCCACAGCTTCCGCTATGCCTTTGCCGGGCTGTGGTATGCCCTGCGCACCCAACGCAACCTGCGGATCCACCTGACCGCAGCCCTCCTGGTCGTGTTGATGGGGGCATTGCTGGGAGTAGCCCCCGTCGAGTGGGCTATCCTGGCTCTTACCATCGGCGCGGTGATCGCCGCCGAGCTGTTCAATACCGTGATCGAAGCCCTGGTCAACCTGGTCTCGCCGGAATGGCATCCCCTGGCCAAGGTCGCCAAAGACGTGGCGGCGGCGGCGGTATTGTGCCTGGCGTTCGTGGCTGTGGCCGTTGGTCTGGCAATTTTCATGCCCCACTGGGGCGAGTGGCTGGCCTGGCTGCTGAAGTGGCTGGAGGGAGATGTGGGGGTGACGTTCCTGGGATGGTTCAAAATTGGTTGACACTTTTGTGACCGAAGGCCTTAATTGCCCCTCACCCCCCTTTGTCC